>DATIFQ010000412.1:0-88884 GCA_035455185.1 Bryobacteraceae bacterium
AAAGGCCGCTCCGACCCGACTGCCCAACCGGAGGTGCGGCTCATCCGGATTCACGAAGGCAAGACCACCACGCTGGCCTCAGGACTCGGCACGTTCCTGGCGGGCGCGATCGCAACGGCCGCGAAACCCGACCCAAGCGGCCGCCGGCTCGCGTTGGTCCCTATTACTGCCAATAACAAACTGGCCGTCATCGATCTCGCCTCCGGTAAGCCTGCGGGGACACTCCCTACCGAACTTGTGCCGTTCGGCGCCGTGCTCTCGCGTGATGGTGCCGTCGCCTACGTGAGCAATTGGGGAGGACGCCCGCCGAAACCCGGAGATCTGACCGCCCCGCTAGGTCTCAGACCGGACGCCGACCGCGCCGTCGTGGACGAGCGCGGTATTGCCTCGACGGGCACCGTCACACGCATCGACTTGAAGGCGATGAAGGCAACCCATACGATCCCCGCTGAACTCCACCCGACGGCCCTCGCCTGGGACGAGCAACGGAACCGGCTCTACGTAGCCAACGCCAATACGGACTCGATCTCCGTCATTGACACGCAAACGCAAACCGTTGTCGCCGCCTTTCCGCTTGTCCCGTTCGCGGTGAAGGCATTCGGCATCGCGCCGACGGCGCTGGTGCTCTCCCCGGACGGCGCGCAGCTTTATGTGGCCTGCGGCGGCATCAACGCTGTAATGTTACTCGAGGCGGGCACCGGACGCATCGAGGGCATGATCCCGACAGCGTGGTATCCGAATGGGCTGGCGCTCAGCTCGGACGGGAAACTTCTCGCGGTGACGTCGCTACTCGGCGCCGGCTCGGGGTGGCGCGACGAGCCGCGCAAGCGTTTCGTGCACTCGTACCGTGGGGCGCTAAACGTCATCGAGATCCCCGACAAGGCGCAACTGGCGAGCTATACGACCGTGGTGTCGGAAAACAACCGGTTGCCGCTCGCGGGCTCCGCCTCGGAACGGCCCGCACAGCCGGCCGTGGACGCGAAGCCGGTCGCCATTCCGGCGCGCGCCGGCGAACTATCGCTGATCGAACACGTGGTGTTCATCATCAAGGAGAACCGCACGTACGACCAGGTGTTCGGCGCGCTGCCACAGGGTAATGGCGACCCGTCGCTGGTAATGTTCGGCCGCGACGTGACGCCGAATCACCACAAGCTGGCCGAGCAGTTCGTCGTAATCGACAACTTCTACGCGACCGGCGGGAACAGCGCCGACGGGCACCAGTGGCTGACGCAGGCCAACGAGGTCGCCTACTGCCTGTGGCCGGGCTACGCTGGGCGCAGCTATCCGTTTGACGGCTCGGACCCGCTCGCGTACTCGCACAGCGGCTTCTTGTGGGACGCGGCGCTAGCGCGCGGGAGAACCGTCCGCGTGTACGGCGAGTATGCGGGACGCCTGCCGGTTCCGTCCTCCGAGCGGCAGCCGCTACTGGAGCGCTGGCGCAACGGTGAGGATTTCACGCAGAGGTGGAACATCACCGCGCCCATCGACAAGCTGAATACGATCCTCGCGCGGAACTATCCGACGTACACAACGCACATTCCAGACGTGGTGCGGGCGCAGATCTTCCTGGCAGACCTTCGCAAGTTGGAGCAAGAGGGCAGGATGCCGAACCTCGTGATGATCCAGCTTCCCTCGAATCACACCAACGGCGCGCAGCCGGGGATTTCGTCGGCCAAGGCGATGGTGGCGGACAACGACCTGGCGATGGGGAAGATCGTCGAGGCACTCTCTCACAGCCAGTTCTGGCCGAAGATGGCCGTCTTCATCGTGGAAGACGATGCGCAGAACGGCGTCGATCACGTGGACGGACATCGCACGGTAGCGCTGGTGGCGAGCCCCTACGCCAAGCGTGGCGCGGTCGACTCGACGTTCTACTCGACGCAGAGCATGGTGAAGACGATCGAGCTGATTCTCGGACTGCCGACGCTTTCGCTGTTCGACCTGATCGCGCACGACATGCGGAACAGCTTCACGGACACGCCCGACCTGACGCCGTATAAAGCGGAGGAGCCCACGCAGTCTCTGTTCGAGCAAAACCCGCCGGTCGAAGGGCTCAAGGGACCCGCACGGGAGGCGGCGGTTGCATCAATGAAGATGCGCTTCGACGTACCGGATGCGGCGCCGTCGGACCGGCTGAACCGCATCCTATGGCACCAGGTACGCGGGTGGAACACACCCTATCCAGGCACGCGCACGGCCGTCTTCGCGCCACTCTCGCTCGACCTCGACGATGACGAGCGGGAGGAGGCGGTGGGCCGGGAGTAAGATGGTTTCCCGCAAAGGTGCGAAGGCCGCAAAGATCTGATTCGTGTGGACTAGCTCAAAACCAACGATACGTGGTGCCAGAAACGGGGACAAACGCGCCTGACCGTCACACCGGACGGTTGAGGTGAGCCTCTTCGACGGATTCGCGCTCATTCGCGTTCATTTGCGACCTTGATCAGTGGGTGATATCGAGGGTGCGGACGGCGGGGTCGGGCAGGTCTTCGAAAAGGAAGCGGAAATCGGGCCCGAGTTGCCGCAGGCGGAGCCAGCGCAGCAAGACGGTCAATGCAGCGATGGCTGACAGGACCAGTGCAAAACTGGCGGGACGGTCGAGCAATCGGTACTCGACTTTCGCCATGTAGTGAGCGTACATCCAATACGCCGCCAGGTAGACGGGCCAGAACCCTTTCACGTTCGCCTTGCCGGGCAGGTAAGTGCAGGTAAACGGGATCTTATCGAAGTTCAGCAGCAACAACTCAACCAGCAGCGCCGAAAGGACCAGCCCGTATGCGAGGTGCGCGCCGGCTACACGCCATCCCCAAAGCAACACGTGGGCCGGAAGCAATCCGAGCAACACGGGATAAATGGCGAGCGCAAGCATCGCTCTCCGGACGCCGGCGCGGCAGCGTGCCGTCTCGGAGGGCTCCGCCGCCTGAAACAGCCAGTTGGCATTCAGCTCCGCCGGCACCGTAAAGGCGAAACGCATTCCCGAAACGACGAAGAAAGATAGCACGAGCTGCACTGAGAGTACGGCCGGAACCGGCCTGCCGCCAGCAGAGTAACGCAGAATTACAGCCGCGCTGCCGAGGACCAGGGCGAGCCCGACGCCCACATAGGCTGCCATCAAAAGCCGGTGGACGCGGCTCCGCAGCAACGTCAACCGGATGAACTGAAAGCATCCTCGCTCGAGGGGGTGGGTGAGGACGAAATGGTTCAGCAACACTGCCGCCAGGCGCGCCATGAACCCCGGACCGGAGCGCCCGGGTTCGAGTGACTCCAGCAGTCTCTTCATGTGACGCCGGTAACTGATCCAGTAGGCCAACGCGGCCACCGCCGCGCAGACGGTGATAGCCGCAACGGCAACCTTCGCCAGCGGCGAGAACACCGGACTGCCGCGGCCCATCAACTCCTGGTACAGTCCGAGGAACCAGAAGGGCGGGAACGCGTACATCCATGGGTCGTTCCCGTGCACCCGTGCTGTGACAGAGAAGAGCAGCATTGGCATAAGAAGAAAGAGGAGAACCAGTGCGAGTACCGTGGCGAGCTGAATGTAAACCGACAGGCGCCGAAACCACTTCGGACTCAGTATGTTCAACATTATGCCTTGCAGGCCGACGAAGAACAGGAACACGAAGGAGCACGCGGCGAAGGTCGCGATGATATGTCCGGCTACGAACCGCCCGTAATCAAAGCTGGACTTGGTAACAGAACCCACGATTGCCGGAAACATGACGGCCGGACCCAGGTTCACCGCTGCCCACAAGATGCCCAGCAGCAAAAGCACGGATGAGAGTTTCGCGGCGAACAGCAGGCGCGTTGTGATCGGAAGCGGCACTAACACCTGATAGTCGCGCCGGTCAGGGAACAGAGCATCCCATTCAATCACGGAGAGCAAGCCAGCTAGGATCATGGAGAAGCCAATGAACAGGATCTTGTCAGGCCAAGTGATTATCTCGCGCTCCGGGTAGTCGACCGCCGCGTACTTGAGCAGCATGAGCAGGCAGTAGAAACAGCCGGGTGCGGCCACCAAGCCAAGGATCTGCGTGAATGCGGCGTGCATCCCGGTTTCCGGCGAGCTGATGAGGTCGTTATCAAGAAAACCGGCGAAGAAGTGCTGGACAAGACGGCCGAAGCGGCTCTCCCGAATCGACATGGCGCGCTCCTCTCAGGAGATTCTCATCGCTTCCGCGATGTCGCTGGCAATACCCTCGGTGCTTTCCTGGAGCACGAGTTGCGCGAACACGCTCTCCAGCGACGGCGCCTGCAACAGGTCGCGCAGCTCAAGGACGTCGCCGTCCGCCGCGATGCGCCCGCGCTTGAGGATGACGACCCGCGAGCAGACCTTTTCAACCGTTTCGAGAACGTGGGAGCTGTAGAGGATGATCTTGCCGCGGCCGGCCAGCGCACGAACCAGATCGCGAAAAACGAGCGCTGTCGTCACGTCGAGACCGGACAGCGGCTCGTCGAAGACAAGCAGCTCGGGGTCGTGCAGCAGGGCGCCGCAGATGAGCACCTTTTGCCGCATTCCCTTGGAGTATGAGGCCATCAGGGAGTGGCGGTCGGACTGGAGACCAAACAGACGCAGCAGTGCATCGGCTTTTTCGCCGAGGGCCTTCTCGGGCAGGCAGCGAAGGCGACCGACCAGCAGCAGATACTCCCGCCCGGTGAGATAAGGGTAGATGTGCGGCTCTTCGGGAACGTAGCCGACCGAGCGTTTGTAGCCGGGCAGGTCGTCTTTGATGTCCCGTCCGTGGAAGTAGACGTGGCCGCGGGTCGGATCGAGAAGACCAGTGATCATCTTCACGGTAGTGCTTTTCCCCGAACCGTTGGGGCCAAGATAGCCGAGGACCTCGCCAGGATGGATCGTGAAGCTGACATCGTCCACCGCCGGGATGGCCGAGTAATGCTTCGTAAGTCCATGAACCTCAAGCATGCCGAGTTAGACACCGGGTCAACAGCCGGTGTTCCCGGGCGGGCGGACATAGAATGATGCTGGATGGCGCCGGCATACCGGCAGGGCCAATGCATGCTACAAATCGTCGTGATGGAAGTCGTCGCCCAGTCGATCGACGTCGAGGTGGTCCGCCGACGGGCGGCGCGTGGCCAGTCAGTGGCTGATGTTGAGGGTGCGGACGGCGGGGTCGGGCAGATCTTCGAACAGGAAGCGGAATTCGGGTCCGAGTTGCCGTTGCCGGAGTCAGCGCAGGATGGCCGTCCCGGCGGCGATGCTCAGCAGGAACAGTGCAAAACCGGCGGGGCGTTCGAGCAGTCGGTACTCGATGTTCGCCATGAAGTGAGCCTAGATCCAGTACATCCCCAGGTGGAGCGGCCAAAACCCTTTCACGTTCGCCTTGCCGGGCAGGTAGGAGCACGTGATCGGGATCTTTTCGAAGTTCCACAGCAACAACTCAATCAGCAGCACCGAAAGGACCAACCCGTATGCGAGGTGGGCGCCGGCGAACTGCCAGCCCCACAGCAAGGCGTGGGCCGGTAGCAATGCGAGCAGCACCAGACAGACCGCGAGCGCCAGCATTGCTCTCCGTACGCCGGAGCGGCAGCGTGCGGTTTCGGACGGCTCCGCCGCCTGAAAGAGCCAGTTGGCGTGCAACTCCGCCGGCACCGTAAAGGCGAAACGCATTCCCGAAACGACGAAGAAGGACAGCACGAGCTGGACTGAGAGCAGGGCTGGCGCCGGTTTGCCGCCAGAAGCCGACAGGAGAATCACAGCCGCGCCGCCGAGGACGAGTGCGACACCGACGCCCAACGGCGCCTACAACAGGTCGCGCAGCTCTAAGGACGTCCCCAGTCCGCCGCGACGTGCCCTCGCTTGAAGATGACGACGAGGACCTCGCCGGGATAGATCGTGAAGCTGACATCGTCCACCGCCGGGATGGCCGAGTAATGATTCGTAAGTCCATGGACGTCCAGCATGCGGAGTTAGACACCAGGTCATGAGCCGGTGTTCCCGGTAAACGTGTTGTACAAAGAGCACAGAGAAGGTGGGGCCCTGCGCGTCCGGTAGCTCATACGCCGCGGCGGGCTCCCCAGAGGTCGACGTGGAGGCGGGGGCTGAAGCGAAAGCCTTCCCGCTTGCAGATCTCGGCAATCCAGAGGGAACGCTCGTGGAGGGTGGCGGGGTCGGTTCCTTCGGGCATCAGGACTACCTTCAGACGGGACGCACCAAGGTCCGTGACCATGGCAAGAATCTCGTTGAGATCTTCAGGCTGCTGGACGACAAACTTGAGCTGGTAGTCGTAGTCCGACATCAGGCGGGCCAGGACCTGGGGCTGGAAGCGAAGGCGATCGTGTTGAGCGGCCCATCGACCACCGTCACGCTTGCGAGGGGTGGAGTTGGACGTCTTCGGGCTGATGCTCATGAGGTCGCAAGCAACGGGGGCGAAGACGGTGCCGGCGGTCTCAATGGTGATGTGCAGCCCGGCGGTGCGCAGGCCCTCGGTGAGCGGGACGATCTCCGGCGCGATCATCGGTTCGCCGCCGGTGACAACAACGTAACGCGCGGGATAGCGCCGCACGTCCGCCAGGATTTCCCCGACCTCCATCTCCGTGCCTTCCGGCTGCCACGATGTGTAGGGCGTGTCGCACCAAACGCAGCGGAGGTTGCAGCCGGAGGTACGAACGAAAACGCTTGGCGTACCCACGAGGGCGCCCTCGCCCTGAGTGGAGTAGAAAACCTCCGAGATTCTCACGAGCGGTATTCCAGCGGGTCCTTGAGTCCCGCCTGCTGGAAGCCCTTGAGCCGGAGCAGGCACGAATCACAGGCGCCGCAAGGGCGACCCCGTTCGTCAGGGTCATAGCAACTGACGGTGAGGCGGAAGTCCACGCCGAGCGCGGCGGCGAACCGCACGATTTCCGCCTTGCTCAGACGGATAAGGGGTGTGTGGATGCGCACCCGAGTGTTGCCCTCGACGCCGGCCTTGGTCGCGAGCACGGCCATCCGCTCGAAGGCCTCGATGTACTCAGCACGACAATCGGGGTAGCCGGAGTAATCGATGGCGTTTACGCCGATGAAGATGTCGGACGCGCCGAGCACCTCGGCCCAGGCCAGCGCGAACGAGAGGAAGATCGTGTTGCGGGCCGGGACGTAAGTTATGGGAATCCCTAGTCCTATCACTTCGGCGGGGCGCGCCTTGGGCACTTCGATGTCCGCTGTGAGGGCGGAGCCTCCGATGGCGCGCAGATCAAAACTCACGACAAGATGCCGGGCCGCGCCGAGATCAGCGGCCACGCGCGCCGCGGCCTCAAGTTCCGCTCGGTGTCGCTGGCCGTAGTCGAAGGAGAGTGCATAGCACTCGAAGCCTTCCTTGCGTGCGAAGGCGAGGCATGCCGAGGAGTCAAGGCCGCCACTCAAGAGACAGACCGCTTTGGGCCGTTCGCTCATTTCTTCAGTTTCAGGGTCAGGAAGAACCCGACGACCGGGAAGACCAGCAGACTGGCGAGTACGTTGTGCATCGAGAAGAGGTCGGAGGCCCAGCCGGTGAGCGGGATGAAGATGAGGCCCGCGGTGCCCCAGGCGAATCCCATCATCAGAGCAGAGACGGTACCCGCCTGCGTCGGAGCAAGTTCTTGCGCCATAACAACATTCACGGGAATCGTAAACAAAAGGATGAATCCGCCGAGGATCAGGCCGAGCAAGGATGCCCACCCGCTCCCGAAGAAAAACAAGGCCAGGAAGGGCAATGAGCCGGCCATCGAGAGCAGAATGACGGTTCGCCCGCCGAAACGATCGGCGAGATGGCCGCCGAGAAAGCCCCCAAGCGCGCCGGCAGCGAGGTAACCCGAGAGTGCATAGTTGGCGCGGCTGACCGGAAAGCCCTTTTCGAGGTGGAGGTAAAGCGGCAGGAACTGGCCGAAGGTGATCTGGATGATGGAGCGGATGAAGACCAGCACGTAAAGGATCGTGAGGGGCTTCCGGACGGCGCGCAGAACCTTCCAGTCGAAGCGGTTGCGCGGATGTGTCATGGAGGAGGGCGCCGGGGGCAGCAGAGGGAACAGCAGGAGCGTGAGGACCACTCCAGGTACAGCGGCCCAATAGCTTCGCGAGAGGCCGAGGGCGCCGGTGATTCCGGAGAAAAAGGTCGGGCCGAGCGCGTAGCCGAGAGCTCCCGCGCTGATAAAGATGGCCATTGCGATGCCGCGGCGGTCGGTAGACCCGAAGGCGACGCGAGCGGAGGCTTGCGGGTGAAACGAGGCGATGCCCGTGCCACCAAGGACAACCATCGGCAGCATCCAGACATAGGAAGGTGCGAGCCCAAGCGACGAGATGAAGATGCCGGCGGTAGCGGGAGCGAGAACGGTGAACATCCGCGTGTGGTACCGGTCGGAGAGGAAGCCATAGACCGGCTGCATCACTGACGAAAAGAAGACGAGGAGCCCGCCGAGGATACCGGCCTGAGTGAGGTTCGTACCAAAGCGGTCCACAAGCAAGGGCTGGAGGGCACCGAGCGCGCCTGAGTAAAGGTCGACAAAGAAATGTCCCAGGGACATGAGGACGAGTGTCGCCACTCCCGCGCGAGCAGCGCGCTCCGCGGCAGAATGACTTGACACTTCGGCTACGTTGGCTTCGGAACTCATTCCGGGGGACTGTCTTCGATTATACCGAGAGGAGATTCGGGCTAGGCGGTGCGCGGTCGTGCAAAGGGGCGCACCGCCGGTTCCAGTCCTTCCGAGGCCCTACACGAGGTCGAGCAGGAAGGCGTAAATGAACGCAATTTCCTTGTAGCGCTTGTCGCGGCCGGAGGCACCGCCGTGGCCGGCCTCCATTTCAGTCTTCAGGAGGAGCCGGTTCTTATCCGTCTTCATGGCCCGGAGTTTGGCCACCCACTTGGCTGGCTCCCAGTACTGCACCTGCGAATCGTGCAGGCCGGTGGTCACGAGCAGGTTAGGGTAGTGTTTCGCGGCCACGTTGTCGTAGGGCGAGTACGAGAGCATGTAGTCGTAGTACGGCTTCTCGTTTGGGTTGCCCCACTCGTCGTATTCGGCAGTGGTAAGCGGGATGCTGTCGTCGAGCATGGTAGTCACGACGTCGACAAAGGGGACCTGAGCGACGACGCCCTTGAACAGATCCGGACGCATATTGAAGATCGCCCCCATCAGCAGGCCGCCGGCGCTGCCTCCCTCGGCGAACAGGCGCTCCGGACTGGTGTACTTCTCTTTGACGAGGTAGTCCGCGCAGTCGATGAAGTCGGTGAAGGTGTTCTTTTTCTTGAGCAGCTTGCCGTCTTCGTACCAGCTTCGCCCCATCTCCTGGCCGCCGCGGACGTGCGCGATGGCATAAGCGAAGCCCCGGTCCAGCAGGCTGATGCGCATCGCGCTGAAGTTGGGGTCCGTGCTGATGCCGTAAGAGCCGTACCCGTACAACAGCAGCGGAGCCTTGCCGTCTTTCCGGAAGCCCTTGCGGTAGACGAGAGAGATGGGTACTTGCGTGCCGTCGCGGGCGGTGGCGAAGAGACGCTCAGACTGGTAGTTGGTGGGATCGAAGCCACCGAGAACCTCGTCGCGCTTCACGAGCTTCTTCTCGCGCGTAACCATGTTGTAGTCGTAGACCGAGTTCGGCGTGGTCAGTGAACTGTAGTCGTAACGCACGAGGGGCGTGTCAAGCTCATAGTTCTGACTCGTGGCGGCGACGTAGACTGGCTCGCCGAAGTCGATGTAGTGCTCGCCCTGCCCCGACCACGGCATCACGCGGAGTTGGATGAGACCCGCCTTACGCTCACTCACGACGAGGTGGTCCTTGAAAATCTCCATATCCTCGAAGAAAACGTCGGCGCGGTGCGGTAGGACTTCCTTCCAGTTCGCCACGGCTGTCCGAGCGACTGGGGTCTTCATAAGCCGGAAGTTCTTCGCCTGAAGGTTGGTGCGAATGTAGAACTGATCACCGAAGTGATCGATCTGGTACTCGTGATCCCGCTGGCGAGGGAGGAAGACGCGGAACTCACCCGCAGGCTTTGCGGCGTCGAGGAAACGGTACTCTGCACTGAGGGTCTGGCGGGAGGCGATGAGGATGTACTTCTTCGACTTCGTTTTCAGGACGTAGGTGCTGAAGGTTTCGTCTTTCTCCTCGAAGACCAGCGTGTCGCCGGCGGGATCGGCCCCGAGTACGTGCCGGAAGATTTGGTAGGAACGTAGGGTTTCCGGGTGCTGACGCGAGTAGAACAGCGTCTTGTTGTCTTCAGCCCAGACGACGTTGCCGGTGATGTTGCGAATCACATCTCTGTACTCCTCGCCGGTCTCGAGGTTGCGAAATCGGACATCGAAAAACCGCCGGCCGACAAGATCGACCGCGTAGGCCATGATCGCTCCACTGGTCGTGACGGCGGGCGGCGGGACCGAGCAGAAGCCGTGGCCGGCGGCGATCTGATTGACGTCGATCAGCACCTGCTCAGGAGCGTCGGGCGAACCCTTCCTGCGGCAGTAGATGGGGTAGTCCCTGCCCTGCTCGACGCGCGAGTAATAGTAGTAGCCGTCCTTGCGATAGGGAGCCGACTCGTCGGTCTGCTTGATGCGCGTTTTGAATTCGTCGAACAGCTTCGCCTGGAGGTCGGCCGTATGGGCCATGATCGCTTCGGTGTACTGATTCTCGGCCTTGAGGTAATCGATCACCTCGGGCTTGTCACGTTCCTTGAGCCAGAAATAGTTGTCAGTGCGGACATGCCCGTGTTTCTCGAGTTTCGTCGGCATGATCTTTGCTACAGGTGGTTTCGGCCCCTGCCGGCAACTGGAGCTGGCCAGGAAAACAGTGATCAGCATAGCGGCGTGGAAAGTACGCATAACAGTTGGGGTAACCATTCGATAATACGCCGGAACGGGTGGGCGGTAGTCAGGACGCCCTGAACAGCTTGCTGCGGATCAGGGAGAGAAGTTCGATGGCACCGTCGACTTCGACGGTGATGTCGAGCCAGTAGAGTTTTAGCGGTGACAGCAGTGCGAGGGCGCCTTCACTGATATTCATGGCGTCCTTCTCGGTGGTGAGCAGCGCTTCAATGCCGGCAGTACGGGCTTGGGTAGTGAGGCGGCGCAAATCGACGGGCTTGTATGTGTGGTGATCGCCGAAAGTCCAGCGGGCGAGCGGTTCAATTTCAAGGGCGGTAAGCGTGCTCCAGTACGAGGAAGGGTTGGCCAGACCGCAGAAGGCTCCGAGCCTCGTGTGGGGCAGGCCGCGCGGATCGAACTGTCCGACGGTTCCTGCTTCAACCCAACTTTTTGGAACAACGCGCGAGAAGAAGACCGGTGCCGCGCGGTTGTATTCTCGCAGCCGGTCGACGATGGCGTCGTAACCGCGGCCCGGCTCGGTACGGGTCATAACGAAGGCGGCGGCGCGCGACAGGGCGCCCATCGGTTCGCGAAGGCGTCCGAGGGGGAAGAGATGCTGGTTAGGCCCAAAAGGGGCCAGGGCATCAATCAACACGATGTCGAGGTCGCGGGCGAGGCGCCAGTGCTGGAAGCCGTCGTCGAGCAGCATCACATCCGGGCGGAAGCGTTCTTCGACGAGGCGGCCGACAGCCGCGCGACCGGCACCGATGCCAACGGGACCGACGCCGGAGCGGAGAAAGATCTGGGCTTCGTCACCGGTCCGCGCGGGGGAAACCTGGTCGCCGGGACCGAGGATAGTATGCTTCTCCGGGACGCGGCGGCGGTAGCCCCGGGTAAGAATCGCAGGAGAAAGGCCGGAGTCCTTGAGCCTCTCAGCCAGCCAGAGCACGAAGGGCGTCTTTCCGCTGCCGCCCATAGTGATGCTGCCCACGCTGATTACTGGCGTCGAGAGCCGGCGGCGGCGGGCCGTATCGATGGCCCTCTTGGCGAGGCCACCGAGCCACCAGAGGCCGGAGAGCAGCCACAAGATTTGATAGAGGGGGAAGGCTGGGCGGTACACAGGCAGGGCGCGTGATCGCAGTTGCTCGATCTCCCGCACGGCACGGTCAGTCGCGCCCCGGCGAGCTTCGGCGAGCTTTCGGGCACGCTCGCCGAGGAGGGAGCGGCGGTCGGGGTCGGAGAGCAGGGTGTCCACCGCCGCGGCGAGTTCCAAGGGGCTGTCGATTCGGACGCAGGCTTCGGCCTCGATGAACTCGGCCGCGATCTCCGGGAAGTTTTCCATGTGCGGGCCGATCACCACGGGGCGGGCGAAGAAGGCGGGCTCGAGGATATTGTGACCGCCGCGGTGGGGCAGCGTTCCGCCCATGAAGACGACATCGGCGTGGGCGAAGAGAGCGCTCAATTCGCCGATGGAGTCGAGCAACAGGACGCAGGGAAGCGCGGGGAGAGGCGGCTGATCCGCGAGCGCGGTGCGGCGCACGAAGGGGACGCCGGCGGCAGTGAGTTTCTCGGCCGCGGAGTCGAAACGCTCGGGCCGTCGGGGCACGTGGATCAGCAGCAGGCGTGGACGGCTGGGCGCCAGCTCGCAGAAAGCAGCGATGACGGAATCATCTTCATCGGGGTCGCCGGGTTCGGCTGGCGGCATGGTGCTGGCGGCGATCCAAATGGAGCCAGGTTTGAGGCGATCGAGGGCCTTCCTGACCTCCGGGGCGGCTCCGCCCGAGGGGGGCTCGAAGTCATACTTCAAATTCCCACCGAGGACAGCCGGCGCGCCAAGCTCGAGGTAACGGCGGAGGCTGACCTCAGTCTGGACGAGAATGCGGTCGGCCTGCCGGAGAACTGGGCGGAAGAACCAGCGGAGGCGATGGTAGCGCGGCGCGGCGCGATCCGAGATGCGCCCGTTGACGACGATCAGTGTGCAGCCGGCGCGTTTCGCCTCGCGGTAGAGATTCGGCCAGATTTCGGTTTCGAGCACGACGACGACAGCGGGGCGGATGGTGCGCAGAACGCGGCGGACGGCGAAACAGTAGTCGATGGGCGCATAGAAGACTCCGCAGACGACGGAGGCGAGTTTCTCGTCGGCAAGGGCGCGGCCTGCGAGAGTAGTAGTGGAGACAAACAGCGGCGCCGTGGGGAACGAGCGTCGGAGGCCTTGAAGCAGGCCGGGAGCGGAGAGCACCTCACCGACCGAGACGGCGTGGATCCAGATGGCTCCCGGAGCCGGGCGTTTGCAGGAGTGCGCAATGAAGCCTAAACGCTCGCCAAAGCGTCGAAAGTAACGGCGGTCCCGCAGGCCGCGTCCGAGAAAATACAATACGATGAAAGGAAACCCGAGCCACTGCGCGGCGCGGTAGAGAGAGTAAATGAGCTTGTCATCCAAGTGGCTGATCTTCCTCATGAGTATAGTCGCAGCATTCGGGGCGGACAAGGATAAGTTCGATCCGGGGCCGGTGACGTCGCTCGCGGCGAGGCAAACGATCGGGAAGGTGACGATCGGCGCGCGGGAGTTCGACACTGAAGAACTGGCGCGTACGGCGTTCGGCAAGTTGAATCCAAACAAGTACGGCGTACTACCCGTGCTGGTGGTGATTCAGAACGACGGCGACAAGACGCTGTCGCTCGACCGGATTCATTTCCAGTACCTTGTGCCTGGGCACGACGAGATCGACGCGACGCCGGCGACCGACGTGAAGTACATCGGGGGAGCGTCGAAGCCGAGGACGGGACCGTCGCCGCTGCCAATTCCGCGTGGCAAAAAGAAAAGCCCGCTGACGGCGTGGGAGATCGAGGGGCGGGCGCTGGCGGCGCGGATGTTGCCGCCCGGGCAGTCGGCGAGTGGGTTCGTTTACTTCCAGGCGGCGTCGCTCCAGGGGGCGAAGCTGTACGTCACGGGCATCCGCGACGCGGGCAGCGGGCAGGAATTGTTCTACTTCGAAATCCCGTTCGACGGCGGGAAGTAGCGACAAGTGGCAGGACTCCCCTCCTGTGCATTGTTCGATCGCAGGTCAGGACATCCGCTACTTTTTCTTTGGTACAGCTTTCCTCGGGGCGGCTTTTTTTGCGGCCGGGGGCGGCACGGGGGCGGCGCCGACGCGCTCGATGACGACGCTGGTGATGCGGACCGGGGTGCGCGGTTTGTCATTGGCACCGCGCGGGACATTGGCGATCTTCGTCACCACATCCTGGCCCTGAATCACCTGGCCAAAAATCGTGTGGGCGCCGTTCAGGTGTGGCGTGGGGACTTCGGTGATGAAGAACTGGCAACTGCCGGTCTTCGGTCCGGCGTTGGCCATGGCGAGGCGGCCGGGCTGGTCGAACTTCAACGAAGGGTGGAACTCGTCGGGGATGACGAAGCCGACGTCGCCCGCACCGTCACCCTGCGGATCGCCGCCCTGGATCATGAAGCCGGGAATAACGCGGTGGAATGTGAGCCCGTTGTATAGGGGCTTCCGCACCATCTGTCCGGATTTCGGGTCTTTCCAAGCCTTGCGGCCTTGTGCCAAGGACACGAAGTTCCTGACGGTGATCGGTGATTCCTTCTCGTAGAGCTTCACGGTGATATCGCCCTGCGTGGTCTTAAACGTGGCGTAGAGGCCGTCTTCGCGCGCGGCCTGCGCCGGTGGCGTGGGCGCCTGGGCCGTCTGAGCGGCAAGGTTCAACGTGAGCAGCAACAACAAGGACAGAGCAATCCAGCGAGAAGTCTCCATGTCCGAGGATTATACCAACACCGTGAACGTGGTCTCACTCCGGACGACCGGTCGGTAGAGGGTGTCGCGCTCCGCGGGTTCGCGACCTGCTTCGCGGATGAGGCGCAGCAACTCGCCGCGGCGCAGCGACTGCGTTGTGGTGGCGCCGGCGTCGTGGTAGATCTTTTCCTCGACCACGGTGCCGTCGACGTCGTCCGAGCCGAAACGCTGGGCGATCTGCGCGATACGCGGCGTCATCATCACCCAGTAAGCCTTGATGTGCGGGATATTGTCGAGCATCAGGCGGGAAACGGCGATATTCCGAATGTCGTCGAATCCGGTAGTTTTCGGAATGTGACGCAGCGGCGTGTTGTCAGGGTGGAACGCCAGCGGGATGAAGGTGACAAAGCCGCCAGTTTCGTCCTGAAGCTCGCGAAGCTTCATGAGGTGATCGACACGGTCCTCTTCGGTCTCGATGTGGCCATACAGCATCGTGCAGTTGGACTGAAGGCCGATGCGGTGGGCCTGGCGTGCGACGTCGAGCCACTGCGAGCCGTCGATCTTGTGGTCACAGATGATGCGGCGAACACGTTCGGAGAAGATCTCGGCGCCGCCACCGGGGAGCGAATCGACGCCGGAGTCCTTCAGGCGGCGTAGCGTCTCTCCCGCGGTGATCTTCGTGCGATGCGCGAGGTAGGCGATCTCCACCATCGTGAGCGCCTTGAGATGCACCTGCGGGAAGCGTTGCTTCAGCCCGCGGAAAGCTTCGCAGTACCAGTCGAGCGTCAGCTCGGGGTGCAGACCGCCGACAATGTGAAACTCCGTGATCGCTTCACTCCAGCCGCGCCCAGCCGTCTCCCACACCTGTTCGAGCGACATGGTGTACGCCCTCTCGTCCTTCACTCTCTTTCCGAAGGCACAGAGGCGGCAGCTTGCGACGCAAACGTCGGTGGGATTGATGTGGCGGTTGACGTTGAAGTAGGTGACGTTGCCGTGACGCCGCTCGCGGACGAGGTTGGCCATGTAACCGAGAGCAAGGAGGTCGGGGCTGCGGTAGAGCGTTACGCCGTCCTCGAAGCTCAGACGCTCGCCGGCCGCGACCTTGTCGAGGATAGGGCGGAGGCGCGCGTCATCGATGATCGGCTGCATGGCTCAGGTCCCCTGGCGCAAAAGGAAGATATCAGCGGCCCAGAATAAGAAGAATAACACGCTGACGTAGCCGTTTACGGTGAAGAAGGCCGCGTTGACGCGCGAGAGGTCGCCGGGGCGGACTAGGCTCTGTTCGTAAGCTAGCAACAGGGCAACGGCGCCGAGCCCGGCGAGACTCAGAGCGCCCAGGCTGAAGGCGTAGACGAGCGCAGCGAGGCAACCGATCATCGCGAGGTGAAAGAGGCGCGAGATCCACAGGGCTCCGGCGATGCCGAAGCGGCGCGGGAGACTGAACAGCCCTTCGCGGCCGTCGAACTCGAAGTCCTGACAAGCGTAAATGATGTCGAAACCGGCAGTCCAGAGGGTGACAGCAGCGGTGAGCCAGAGAATGCGCGGATCGAGGGAACCGCGGATGGCGATCCAGGCGGCGGCCGGCGCGATGCCGAGCGAGAAGCCCAGAACGAGGTGCGAGAGCGATGTAAAGCGCTTGGTGAACGAGTAGAAGAACACCACGGCGAGGGCAGCCGGGGCCAGGTAGAAGCAGAGGCTGTTCAGGGCTCGGGCGGCCACGATGAAGACGGCGGAGGCGGCCGCCGTGAAGCCCCACGCGAAGCGGCGGGAGAGGACGCCAGCCGGCAGGTGACGCGCGGCAGTCCGGGGATTGCGGGCGTCCATCGGGGCGTCGAGGATGCGGTTGAACGCCATAGCGGCGGAGCGCGCGGCGACCATGGCGACTACGATCCAGAAGACCTTCCGGCCGAGATGCGGGGTGGCGAAGCCGTCCTCGCGGACGGCAAGCAGCGCGCCGGTCAACGCAAACGGCAGGGCGAAGACCGAGTGCTCGAAGCGGATCATATCGAGCGTGAGCCAGAGACGGTTCCAAAAGCGACGCAACATTGGGGCACGACCCGCGTGGGGCGAGTCTCACTATTCTACCGGACGCGACATCCGGTCAGCGCCGCGAGAAAGATTCGATACCATTGAAGACGGAATGCGACGGACGATCAAGACGGCGATCGCGTGTGCCGCGCTGGCACTGGCTGGGTGCGGGAGCAAGACGGCGCTTGACGAATACTATACGCAGGTGGTGACGCTGCCGAACGGGAAGGAGATACGGGCGGAAGTGATGGCGGACCGGACGGACATGATGCGAGGCATGATGTTCCGCGACTCGCTGGCGCCGGACCGCGGGATGCTCTTCATTCATGACCGACCCGACCGGCACACGTACTGGATGTACCAGGTGAGGATCCCGCTCGACATCGTCTGGCTGGACGGCAACCGTAGGATTGTCGAGATCTCGGCGAATACCCCGCCGTGCAAGTCACAGGCCAGCAAGTGCCCACAATACGGGGGCAAGGAGATGTCTCAATACGTGCTTGAACTGGCGGGCGGTGTGGCGGCACAGCACGGGCTCCGGTTAGGAGAGCAGCTAACCTTCTGATATTCTCGACCAAGGACATGAGCGGCGAGCAACTTAGGAAATTATTGGAACAGGTACGCGCAGGCGGCGTTGGCATCGACGCCGCGGTGGAGCGGATGCGCCACATGCCGTTCGAGGACCTCGGCTTCGCCAAGGTGGACCATCACCGCGCGCTGCGACACGGGATGCCGGAAGTGATTTTCGCCCAGGGCAAGACACCCGAGCAGGTGGTGGCGATCGCGGGGCGGCTGCTCAAGTCGGCAAGAAACATCCTGATCACGCGAGTTGATGAGCGCACGGCGGCGCTGGTGAAGCGCAAGATCCGGAAGGTGGAGTATTTTCCGCTATCGAGGGCGATCCGCGTGTGGCAGGACCGCACGATTCGAGGCAAGGGCAAGATTGCGGTGGTGTGTGCGGGGACGAGCGACATCCCGGTGGCTGAAGAGGCGCAGGTGACCGCTGAGGTGATGGGGAACGAGGTCATCGCGATTCATGACATCGGGGTCGCGGGGATTCACCGCCTGATGAGCAACCGGGAGCGGCTAACGGAGGCGAAGGTGGTGATCGTTGCCGCGGGCATGGAGGGAGCGCTGCCAAGCGTGGTCGGGGGCCTGGTGTCCTGTCCGGTGATTGCGGTGCCGACGAGCATCGGCTACGGCGCCAGCTTCAACGGGCTGGCGGCGCTGCTGGCGATGCTGAACAGTTGCGCGAGCAACGTGACGGTGGTGAACATCGACAACGGGTTTGGCGCGGGGTACGTGGCGAGTTTGATCAACCGCGTGTAGTTTCCTGCGTGTCGCTGGCCGTCAGGCAGTCTTCGCGGTAAGGGCCTGGCGGCCCATCTCCTCGGCAAAGACGTAGAAACCGAAGAGTGGTTTCGAGGCTCCACGGCCCCAGCGGCTCACCTTCCACTGCACGCGAAGATAGCGAACTTCGGGCCTATCGTTGAGGTCGAGTAGGACCTGGTAGGTCCCGCAGTAGAATTTCTGGGGGTATGAGAGCAGGGGTTTTGTGCCCCAATCCGCGTTATCGGCGGAACCCCAGACGGAGATGTCGAGGCTCTCCTGTTCGATGATGCGCGTGATTCCGAGGGTCAGCAGCAACAGCCTTCCTTGTAAGTCACCGAGTTCGCTGTCGGGACCTCGTCCGTCCTCGCGAACGACTGTTTCCGGAACAAGAAAGTTCGGTAGCACCGTAGCCTCGCGGAGAACCCGCTTCTTCAGCGTCTCATATTCGGCGGCCAAAAGGAAAGCCGGGTTGTTCGCTCAACTGTGGTGTTGCCTTTTGCGTGCCATTCAAACAGAGCGACCGCAGGAGCGGCAGCCCGCCCCGCTCACAGCCGGGCGAGACGGCGGGCGGCTTCGTCGAGGGTTTCAGGCTTCTTGCAGAAGCAGAAGCGGACCATTCGGGCGCCGTCACGGGGATCCTGGAAGAAACTGGACCCGGGGACGGCGGCCACACCGGCGTGCTCGATGAGGTGGCGCACGAAGGCCACGTCGTCCGGAAAGCCGAAGCCGGAGACATCGGTCATCACATAGTAGGCGCCTTTTGGAGTGAAACAGTGGAAGCCGGCGCCAGCAAGGATCGAGAGCGTCCGGTCGCGGCGAACCGCGTAGTCCCGGGCGAGCGTTTCGTAATACTCATCCGGCATCGATAACGCGGTGACGCCCGCCTGCTGCAAGGGCGCGGCTGCACCGACGGTCAGGAAATCGTGGACCTTGCGGATCGAATCCGCCAGATCCGGGGCGGCCAGGGCCCAGCCGACGCGCCAGCCGGTCACCGAATAGGTCTTGCTCATGCTGTTGACCAGAATCGACCGGTTTCGCATGCCGGGCAGGGTCATGATCGGGACGTGCCGGGCGCCATCGTACAGGATGTGCTCGTAAATCTCGTCGGTGATGGCGAGCGCGTCGAACTGCTGGCATAGCCGGGCGATGAACTCCAGTTCCTCGCGCGTGAAGACCTTGCCGGTAGGGTTGTTCGGCGTGTTGAGGATGATCGCCTTGGTACGCGGTCCGAACGCGCGGCGGAGCTCGTCCGGATCGAAGGTCCAGTCCGGAGGACGCAACTTGACGAGCCGCGGGACCGCTCCGGAGAGGCGGGTATCCGGCCCGTAATTCTCGTAGAACGGCTCGAAGATGACGACTTCGTCGCCTGGATTGGTCACGGCGAGCAACGAGGCGATCATCGATTCGGTGGCACCACAGCAGACGGTGATCTCGCGTTCCGGATCGACGTCGATCCCGTACCAATGGCGGTACTTGGCGGCGATGGCTGCACGGAACGGCCGAGCACCCCAGGTGATCGCGTACTGGTTGATACCGGCGGCGATGGCCTCGCGGGCGGCCTCCTTCAACTCGCCGGGAGCGCCGAAATCCGGCATGCCCTGCGCGAGGTTTACCGCCTTATGCCGGATGGCCAGACGGGTCATTTCACGGATGACTGATTCGGTGAACTGTGAGGCGCGATCGCTCAGGAAACGCGCGCGGTCACTTCTTGCCGGCAACGGCTCGCTTGCGGAAAGCCCCATCTGTCGAGGGTACCTCAGTGGCTTTCGGACCGTAAAGGCGGCGGTACACCTCGGCGTTGGCAAGCACGACCTGCACGTACGTACGGGTCTCGGTGAACGGGATCGTCTCGATGAATTCGGCGGGCTCGCGGAACGGGCCCCATGTGGTCCACACGTCGACACGGGACTTGCCGCCGTTGTACGCGGCCAAGGCGGCCTCAACGTCTCCGCCTAGTTCGTCGAGCCGCTGGCGGAAGTAATAGGTCCCAAGCCGGATGTTGTAATCGGGGCGGAACAGCAGCGCGGAACGGAACCGGCCCGAACGGGTTTTACGGGCAAGGTAACGTCCGGTGGACGGCAGTACCTGCATCAGGCCGTAGGCTCGGGCACGAGAGATGGCCGTGCGGTCGAACTCCGATTCCTGGCGAATCAGCCCGGCGAGCACGAACGGATCGAGGTTCCGCAGCCGGCCGTACTTCTCGAGCGACTGGCGGTATGGCAGCGGGAAGGCTAGGCGCCAGAACTCGGCTGGCGCGGATTCGAGCGGCGTATAGAGGTAGGTCGGCCATACACCTTTGATGTGCCGGATCGCCGTCTCCGGGACCCCGCGCCGCGAGGCCTGGCGGGCGAGTTCCAGGGCCAGGGACGGCGCGTCGCCATTTGCACGGGCCTCAAAGCGAAGCTCCGCGTCGGCGAAGTCGGACAGCCCGGTGGAGGCGAGCAGGCGAGCGCGGGCGATGCGCAGACGGGACTGCTCGCCTGGCTTAAAACTGACGGGGCCGCCGCGGACCGGCAATTGCAGGCCGTCGAAGGCGGTGGGCGGCATGTTGGATCCGGTATTCCGGGCCAGTGGTCCCTGGGTGAGCCTGTCCTCGCAGAGGAAGGCGTAGTAGCGGTTCGGGAAGTGCTCGACCACCTTCCGATAGAGAGCGCGCGCTTCACCGCTGCGGCCAGCCTCCTCGGCCGAGCGCCCGAGGAAGTAGAGCGCGGCGCTCGCTTTGGGGCTTTCGGGATACCGCGAGAGGTGCTCCGCCATCAATACCGGCGCCGCCGGGGTTCGGCGCATCCACTCCGCCCAGGCAACCTTCCAGTGACAATTTGACGCCTCTGCCGAAGCCGGGAACGACTCATAGCAGGCTCGGTACAACGGCTCGAAGGCGGCAACGTCGTTTCTCAGCAGGTACTCGTTGGCGGCCCAGACCAGGGCTTTCAGCCGCCATTCCGATTGCGGGTGGAGGCGGCCAAGCTCGGCGAGGTGCTCCTGCATAGCCTGCGTGTCGTCGAGGCGGCGGGCACAAGCCGTCATGAAGTACAGGCGTTCGGCGGCAGCCTCGGGCGACAGGGATCCAAGGGACTTCAGGTATTGGTAAGCCGTCTGGGTCCGTTGCGCCATGTAATCTGCAACGCCGATGCGAACGCTTGCCAGGTCCCGCTCCAGCCCGCCGAGCCGCGGGATGAGCCCTTCGAATTCGTCGCGGGCGCGGCCATATTCGCGCGCTTCCAGCCACTTCCCCGCCCTTTCGAGCATCGCGTGAGGCATGGGTGGCGGATAACCGGCTCCCATCGCCGCCCGGAGGCGTTCCAACGCCGACGCGGCCGCCGACGCGGCCGAGGTAGCAGGAAACTGGAAGTAGACCCGCTGGTAGTAGCCCGCGGCGGCAGGCAGGTCTCCCGCTGATTCCAGAGCGGAAGCGAGCGCGAAGTCGCCGGCAGGCTGGGTCAGACGGGCATACCCGGCACGAAGAACGGTGATCGCATCGGTGGGCGCTCCAGACTCGGTGTACGCCTTCGCGGAGAGAATCGCCGCCCGGCTGGTTAACGGAGATGGCGGGGTAGCTTCGAGCACGGTCCTCAACTCGCTTGCGGCCGCGGCCGGGTCGCCCGCTTCCAGATGCGAAGCTCCAAGGTGAAACGCAACGTAGTCGTCGAGCTGGGGCAACCGCTTACGCGCCTCGCTCAGCCTCTTGATCGCCTCCGGGTAGCTTCCGTCCTCGAAGTCGATGACACCCAAGGCAAAGAGCGCCATGGCGCCCTGGGAGTCTTTCGGATGCGCCGCGGCGAACCGTGCAATTGCGTCGCGACCGGCGACGCTGGGGCGCTCACGGCAGGCGCGGACCAACGACTCCAGGTTCTGCGCCGGAAGCACCAGCGGAAAGAGCAGAAGGAAAGTGAGCGCCAGTGTCCGCATCGGTTCACACGAGAGGCCCCGGGTACTCCGGTCCCAACAAAGCAGGATCATCGTTGGCCAGCGTGCGAACCAGTTCCAGGTGGAAATAATCGACCATAGTGGGACACGAAACGGCAAACTGAAGCCGGAACGCCTCCCGCCCGGCGTCGATGTCGCCCCTCAGATCGGCATAAAGGTTGGAGGACAGGCGGCCGGAGCGAACTTCGCGGGGCTTGTAAAGCCGCATTTCGGCAACCTGGACGCGAGCGAAGCGCTGCGCCCGCAGGTGGAGATCCTGGTCTTCCGGAGGAAGCGCCGGCCAGTCCGGCAGTTTGGAGCTTGGACCGGGCGCCTGCCCGGCAATCATGACGAGGCCGGAGGACGCCGCCGTCGCGGCCGCCCGGCGAGAATCCAGGGCGCCTCCGGCAAGGGCCGTGAGAAGTTCCAGTGCGGCGGTGTGAAGCCGGGTTTCGTGTCCGTCGGCGTACAACAAACCGACCGCCTTGCCCTGGCAAACCACGGGGAAGAAGAACGAACGCCCCGCGGAGTCTTCGCCCAGCGCGGACGCCAGCGTTTCGGAAAGCTCCCCCGCGGTGCGCATCGCGACAACCGTATCGAGTGACTCCACGGCGCCGGCGGCTGCCGGAGAAGCTTCAAGGGGCGTCTCGGCCACGAGCAAAACGCCGGCCGCGTCCGGATCGAGACCGCGGGCTCCGGCGCACCGCAATGCTACGCCCTCGACGGCAAACAGAACGGCCCGATCACAGAATGCATCGGCCGCATCGAGCAGGACGGCGTGCAGATCGTCGCCGGATTCGGACTGCCGCATCCGGCGGGCGGCTTGGTTCAACTGTTCGGCTGTCTCGCGCCGCAGCGTTTCGCGCTGGCCGGCGATTCGCGCGGAGATCTCCCGGCCGAATTCCTCTTCGACCAGGGAAGCAAGCTCGGCGAAACGGTCTTCGAGGACGCGGTCGATCTGCTCTTTCCAGCCTGCGGTGAGTTGCTCCTCGACGCGCTCGACGTGGAGCTGCCAGGCTGCCTTCAGCTGTTCACGCGCGGTGATGCGTTGCTCTTCGAGCGTGCTCGTGAGACTGAAGTCCGTCCAAGGCAGCAGTCGGGGTGTTTCCATGTTCAATAGCCAGTGTATCGAATCGCCACTCGCTCACGACTCAGCGCGGCGGTTCTAGACGGAGTTCGAGAGGCGAGAGGCTGCCGGCGAGACGCAGCGGATGTGCTCCGCCGGAGAGCTCGACGGATATACGCCCGTCTTCGCGCGCCACCGCATGCCCGGTGAGAACGTCCGTGCCCACTGCCACCCGCAGGCAATCCAACTCGACGCTGGGGCCCTTGCCGCTCCACAAGGCGCTGTAGCATCCGGAGACCAACGGCAGCTCTGTGTCCGGAGAAAGCGCGACGGACCGGCCCTGGAACGTTCCTTCAGCGTGCATCCGCCGGAGAAGTTCGTCACCGGACCCCGACGTTCTGAGCCTCGCGTCTCCACCGAGCGTTCCACCGCGCCATGCTATCGAGTCAACGGCGACACCAAGGTCATAGACTGGCTCACGCCCGCCCACGCCAATCGAAAGATGGCCGTCAATACGGCCTTGTGCGACCCGGGCGGAGACGCGAGTGACTTCGAGGCGCTCGCCATCCCAAAACCAGCGTGCGCGAACGGACTCGAAGTCGAGTCCCTGGACTGCAAAGTTTCCAATCTCCAGCGTGCCTTCGGCCTTCCGTGCTCGGAGCCACTCCGGCAGCGGTGACCGCCCGAACGCCAGCGCCCGGGAGAGTAGGCCGGCCTGCCGCTGGAGGGTGGGCATGAACAGCCACTCGAGTTCGCCCGCGCGCAGCCGCTCCACGCGGCAACGGATGCGGTGCGGGTACCGGGCCCCGGGCTGGTGGCGATAGTCGCCTTGGATTGCCGTCTCACCGAGGGCGCCTTTTACGTCCGTTACCGATAGACGGCCGCCATCGAGTTTCACGGATGCGGCTTCGATGGCCAGCGGCGCGGCCAGGCCGTTGACCTCGACGTTGGTCCCGGTCACGCGAATGGCGCCTGACCACTCGCCCGGCGTACCGGGGTTCTGACGGTATCGCAGCGCTCCGCTCCACGCGCCTCCGCGGAAGTGGTCTAGGAACGGGACGCGGCCGATCCCCGCCGGAAGGCTTTGGCCACGGTCCGGACCACCAAGGCTTAGCTGCTGGGTTTGGACCTGAAGGTCGACACGCTCGGGGTCTTGCTGGTAGTCGAGATCGAGACGCACGGTCTCTCCATCGGCCGTGCGGAGCAGCGCCGGAGCGAGCCTCAGCCGGCTTCCGGCGACCGTCAGGCGTGCTTCTTCGAAAACTGCCGGAGGGCTTCCCACGAGACCAATTCTCGCTCCCAGCATATCGGCGCTCCCCTGAAGGCCGTCCGCGTGCGAGTAACCGAAGACGCCGGTCATTTCACCTTCGGCCGAGAGCGTGTCGGTGAACGAAAACCCCATATGACGGGAGATTTCAAGCACGCTGGCGACAGGCAGCCGGTTGAGAGCCACGTTGACTCCCCAAGCAGGATCGGAGAGATACCGTGAAGCCCGGAAGCGGACGATCAGCGCGGAATTTCGTTCGGGCACCGTCTCGATCTCAAGCCGCTGCGACTTCAGGTCAACTCGGCCCCGGAAGCGCAACGGGCCTCCCGCGGCGTAAGGTGGCATGAGGTCCCAACGATGGATGTCCTGAAGCTGCAGGTCACCCGCGATCTCCACGTTGTCAATGGGCCCTCGGAGGCGCGCCGTGGCGGCGACGCGGCCGTGGACTCCCAGATCCTCCCCATGCACCAGAGTGACCAGTTCGCCGATTGCGCTTCGCTCGAGATTCAGGCTCAGGTCAAGCCTGCCGTCTCCCGGGGGCGACGGCTGCCAGCGCCCGCGTCCTGAGAACCGGCCGAAGCCGTGCGCCGGTCGATCTGTGCGCGCCGGCTCGCCGGAAAAGCGAACGTCAAACCGGCCGCCCGGAACAGAAGGCGGGTCGATGTCGAGGTCGGCGCCAGTGAAGTAAAACACGGATTTCGTATCCCCGAACTTGAAGTTCAGGCGGCCACCCCGAACCCGGAACTCGGGTAGGTCCGCTGCAGCGGCACGGGCGACGAGCGGCTGGAAATTCCAAGGGCCCGCAACCGTCTTGACGAGGTTCACACTCGGCTCGTTAAGGCGCAAGCTTGAGAACTCGAGCTGTCCAGTGAACAAAGCTCCGATCCGAATATTCGCCTCCATGGAGGCGACGTAGGCGATTGGCTCGATCCCGATCGCGGGGTCCTCGTGGATCACTACTTTATTCAGCGTGAACCCCGGACCCCGGAGCAGACTAAAGCGAACGTCCGCGATCTCAACTTTCCGGCCGAGAGCAGCTTCGAGTGATTGGTGGACCCTTCGTCGAAACTGGTCCGCGTGGAGAAAAGGCGCCACCGCCACGGCCGCAGCCGCCAGCATCAGGGCCGCTAGGACGACCTTCCGAAGCGTGACGCGCGGCAGTTTCATGGCCGCAGCGGCGCCGACAGCAAACGGCGGTACGCCTCGGGGTCGTCGGCATCCTCGTGGATTCCCGGGTCGTTCACTTCCACGCGGGCGGTCCGGTCCAGATGACGATGGACGACGTCGCGCGCCGTGGCGCCGGCTGCGAGCGAGAGGAACTCCGGAATCAGCTCGCGGGCGCAGCAGACGGGGTGACCGCGGCGGCCATTGGATTGCGGGATCACAAGCAGCTCACCGGATCGGCCGGAGAATCGGCGGACGATTGCGGAGACAGTGGATGGGCGCACGCCGGCATGGTCGACCGGGGTGAAGAGGAATCCGTCGGCATCCTCAGGAACGGCGGAGAGGCCGCTCTGAAGAGAACTGAGCTGGCCGCGCGCGTAATCGGGATTCACCACGACGGCATCCGCAACCTCCGGCGCGAGACCATGGCGAACGGTTTCGGCGTCATGTCCCAGCACCAGGATGACAGGCGCGCACCCCGCTTCCCGGAACAATCGAGCGAGACGTTCGGCGAACGTTTCTCCCGCCAGCGGCAGAAGGGCCTTCGGAGTGCCCATCCGGCTGGATGCACCCGCGGCCAGGATGAGAGCGGCAAGTTTCACTTCAGCAGCGCCCTGGTGTTTTCGTGGGCGAAAATTGATTTTGAGAGCTCGCGCCAGTCCGACGGAGCGTTCCGCCGGACGGCGATCATCTCTGCCACAACCGAGATAGCGATCTCTTCCGGAGACTCAGCGCCAATCTCCAGTCCCATAGGTGCGTAGATTCTCTCCAGGCTCTCACGCGCAACACCCTCCCTCTCCAATTCCTTGATCACCGAGATGACTTTCCGCTTGCTGCCGATCATGGCGATGTAGCGCGCAGAAGATCCGGCGACGAGACGAAGGACCCGCATGTCGTCCCGGTGGCCGCGGGTGACGATGACAACATAGCCGGACTCGTTGATGGCGAGCCGCGGGACGACATCCTCATACTCGCCGGCGTGGATTTCGTCCGCCTCCGGGAAACGCTCGCGGCTGGCGAACGATTCGCGATCATCGATCACGGCGGTGGAGAAGCCGGCAAGAGCGGCGACTTTGGCGAGGCTTTTCGAGATGTGTCCCGCCCCAAAAATAAACGCCTTTGGCTGAGGGAATACTGGCTCCACGAAGACCTCCAGTTGGCCGCCGCAGATCAGGCCGTTGTCGTAAGCGGCGTCCTGTCCAAGATTGAAACTGAGACGTTTCGCCTTGCCTGACTCGATGACTTCCCGAGCAGCGTTCCAGACCTCTGCCTCAACGCAGCCGCCGCCGATCGTGCCGGCGATAGAACCGTCGTCGCGGATGAGCAATTTGGCGCTCTCGTAGCTGGGGATGGATCCCTGTACCTGGACAATGGTGGCAAGCGCGCATCTCCTGCCTTCGCGGCGCAGCCGCACCAACTCTTCGAAGATGTCCATTCGTCGGAGATTATACCGTGCCCGAGCACCGGCAGTTCCGAAACCGGGTGTGCTATCATCCGCTTCGAGTGAAGCAAGCAGGCGGTTTGGCGAGCGGGCTGGCGCTTGTTTTTGACCTGGATGGAGTGGTCGTGGATTCAAATCCGGTCCACACGGAAACTTGGCGACTCTATCTGGAGCGGCACGGGGTCGAGGCTGACGAAGACATGCCGTGGCGAATGTTCGGCAGACGGAACGACGACATCGTCCGCGATCTGTTCGGCCCGGGCCTCAGCCAAGAGGAAGTGATCGAGCACGGCGCAGCAAAGGAACGCTTGTTCCGCGAGGAGATGCGGGATCAGTTGCCGCACCGCTTGGTTCCCGGTCTCGTTGCGTTCTTGGAACGGCATCGGGACGCACCCCTCGGCGTCGCATCGAACGCGGAACCGGAGAATGTCGCGTTCGTGCTGGACTGTGCCGGGCTTCGGCACTACTTCAATGTGGTGGTGGACGGCCACCAGGTACAGAAGCCGAAGCCTTCGCCCGATATATTCTTGAAGGCAGCCGAGTTGCTGGAGACGGCCCCCGGCAATTGCGTAGTGTTCGAGGATTCGCTCGCCGGGGTGGAGGCGGCCATCGCGGCGGGAATGCGCGTGGTCGGAGTGTGCACGACGCACGGATCTTTGCCCGGCGTACAGTTGGAAATCGAGGACTTTCGAAGCATCGAACTTGAGTCATGGCTTCGACGTCAAATCCCGCTTTTGTGAGGATGGCAGGCCTTACGGCGATCCTGCTGGTCGGAATTCCGGCGGCAGGACAAACGCCGCTGACACTGGAGCAAGCCGCCTCGAGGGAAGGCAGCGACTTTCGCCCGCTGTACGAGGGGCGAGAGGTCATCCTCCGCGGGAGAGTCTCCGTCCAGGTGATTCCGGTCGTCCACTATGCCCATCTGGCGATCCAGGACGACACCGGGCACGGGTTCACGATTGACGGCCCGGCCGAGGAACTCGCGCGGTTCTCCCCGGGGGATGTGATCGTAGTGCGGGGAAAGGTCTCGGAGCGAGCCGGCCTGCCCGTGCTCAATCCGGCCGAGATCCGCATCATCGGGAAGGGGCCGGTTGTCGAGCCGAGGCGCGTCCCGGTGGAACAACTTAGCGGGTTTCGGCACCAAGGCGTCTATGTGGTCACCGAGGGTCTGGTCCGTGGTGTCGGCACGAACGAAGGAGGACACTTTCTGCTGCTCGGCAACTCGGGCGCTCCGGTAAAGGTCTTCCTGCCCGACGCGGCAAGCACGTCCAGCGGGGGACTCACACAGTTCCGGGTTGGTGATCGGGTGCGGGTGACTGGGATCTCATCCCAGTACGCTCCGCTGCCTCCGTTCAACCGGTACTTCCAGTTGATGATTCCCGGCGCGGGATCTGTGGAGCTGGTCGACCGGCCCTGGCCCATCCCGATCTGGGCGCTGATTTCCACACTTGGTCTGCTGGCCACCGCCGTGGGGATCTGGTCGATACGCGAGCGGCATATGGCCGCCCGCCGGCGGGCGATGCGGCGGCTCTATCAACTCGGCGAGGAAATGGTGGGGGCAGTCTCGCCGGAGGAGAGTCTCCGCATTCTGAATGCTACGTTGCCGGAGACACTAGGAATCGTCTCCGTGCGGATGTATCTGTACTCCCACAGCGAGAAACGACTCCGGCCTGTGGTGGAGGCCGGCGCGGCGCCAAGCCCGGGGCTGCTCCTGGAGGAGGCAGCCACGTGCTGGGGAAACCGCAGTCTGCTGTTGATCCCCGATGTCCGCCGGAGCCCGTTTCACGCGGAAGGCGCCGCTGGGTTGCCGCGTGCCGCCCTGTTTCTGCCGATGTTCGCGCAGAAAGAACCGGTCGGCGTTTTAGAGGTTGGTGACGCACGAAGGGGACGGGAATTCAGTGCGGACGAACTGGCCGTCGCACAGCACCTTGCGAATCAGATCGCCATCGGCATCGAACTGAGGGAGCGACACTCGATCCGCGATGAACTCTTCCGCAGCGAGAAACTGGCCGCAACGGGGCAACTCATCTCCAACGTCGCGGGCGAGCTGAAGGCGCCATTGGAGGAGATCGAGAAAGCCGTCCATCGGCTGCGTGGCAGCCGCGTGGAAGTCGAAATCATCTCGAGTCAGGCGAGCCGGGCAGCCGCTATTGTGGATCGGCTTCTTGAATTTACGCGAAAGGATGACGAAAGTACCCGATTCGACCTCGCGCAGGTGCTGCAAACGCTTCTGAAGAACCGCGAGGGGGCGTGGACGGAAAAAAGCGTCCGTTTCGAAAACCTGCTGTCTTCCGATCCGATCTTCGTTACCGGCTCCGGCAAGCAACTGGAAGAAGTCCTCCTGAGCCTAGTCAAGCACGCCGAAGAGTCGGCGCTGCGGACGGCGGCAAAAATAGTGACGGTTCGGAAAACGAAACTCGTCCGTGGCGTGCAGATCGAGATTCTTTTCAGCGACCCGGGTGACACAGGCGCGGATCCATTCAGCGAGACAAACGGTGCGGACGGGGAGGCTCTCGGGTTGGGAGTGTGCCGGAGCATCCTGCGTGGCCAGGGTGGGGATCTGCGAGTCTTCAGACAGCCCGACGGGTTTCTCCGGTTCGAAGTCGAACTGCCGGCCGGTCCCTCCGCGAACGGCGACTCGGCCACCGTCTCAGCCCCAGGCGACACCCGCATCACGACGCTCATATTGGAGCCCGATGTCGATTCCCAGCGCCGGCTTACGGCCCTCCTGAGCGAGGGCGGTCATCGCACCGTGCCCACCGTCACGGCGGAGGATGCTTTGGAAATCGCCCACCGGTTTCCTTTCCATGCAATCTTCTGCTCGACGAGGCTGGCGGGCATGGACTGCGTTGAATTGTTGGAGCGAACGCGCGATAGAATCGACGCATTCGTGTTTCTGAGCGAGTCATATGACGGAGAAAGCGTTCACGCACTACCCCATGGAGAAGGTTACGTGCTGACCAAACCGGTGACTTCAGAAGACCTGGATCGCGTTCTCCGCTCCATACAGGAAAAAGTGGCGGCCCGGTCGTCCTGAGCCAAGGCGTCACCCGAATTCGGCCGGAGACGAATCGCAGGATACAATGAGACTAACGATGGTATCCCGAACCGCTCTGACCGCTGTGTTCCTTGCGTTTTTTCCGGCGCTCAATTTCGCGGCTGAATCTTACAACGGACCGAAGCCACCCAAGCCGGACGTCGCTTTCCTCCTGCATGCTGACAACCTCGTCGAAACCGAAACACTCGAAGCCAAAGAGGAAACGCGAAAAGACGAGACCATTTACACCATCCCCGGCGCCGCCTCATCCGTGCGGACACCGCTCGCGGAGCCGATTTTTCTGATCCAAGTGGAGAAAATCGTGCCCGAGAAGTTGTCCCTTTTCCGGTTGGAGGTCAAGGAGGGGAATCGGCGAGTCGTCTTTAACCAGAAGAAGAGGAAGGACAACCCCGAGCCGATCCGGTTCATCGCGACCGAGATCGAGGGAAAGCTGTACCGCATCGAGGTCAACCAGCCTCTCGAGAACGGCGAGTATTCGCTGAGTCCGGCGGGATCTAACCAGGTTTTCTGTTTTCAGGTCTACTGAGGGGCGGCCCGCCCAACAGTCCTGACCTCTTCAAGTTGTTAGAATTCAAGTTATATGTTCAAAGGACTGGAGCACACTGCGATCGCCTCGCCAAATCCGGAGAGGCTGGCGCAGTGGTACGTGGATCATCTCGGGTTCATCATCAATCACAGGTACGACGGCAACGTCTTCGTGAAGGCAAAGAACGGTGGGATGCTCGAGATCATCCCGTCGGAGGGGGATCGCGCTCCCCAGAAACTCAAGGACCCAGGGCTGCGGCATCTGGCAATCGCCGTCGACGACTTCGAAGCGGCTCACCGGCAACTGCGTTCGCTGGGTGTCGAGTTCGCGACAGACGTCATGAACCTAAAGGGGAACCTGCTCGTGTTTTTCCTCGACGGCGACGGGAACTATGTGCACCTGATCCACCGGCCGGCGCCTCTTCCGTAGTCTGGTGGCAGCGTGGTCCAACGAGTCTTCAAGGCGTTTCAATACCGCGACTTCCGCCTGATGTGGCTGGGCGCCTGCACGTCCAGTGTTGGCACGTGGATGCAGAAGCTCGCCCAGAGCTGGCTGGTGCTCCAGATTTCCGGCTCGCCGTTTCTGCTGGGTCTCGATTCGTTTTTGGGCGAGATTCCTATTTTTCTCTTCTCTTTGATCGGCGGGGTGGTGGCGGACCGCACGGATCGCCGTCACCTGCTGCTCGCTTCGCAGTTCGTGCAGCTGAGTTGTGCGTTCCTGCTGGCGGGGTTGATCGTGTTCGACGTGGTGAAGGTCTGGCACATCCTCACGCTCTCCTTCGTTGTGGGGCTGGCCCAAGCGTTTGGCGGGCCCGCCTACCAGGCGCTCATCCCGTCGCTGGTTCGTTCGGAGGACCTTTCCAACGCAATCGCCCTGAACTCGATTCAGTTTAATCTCGCACGCGTGATCGGCCCGATGCTCGGCGGGCTCGCGCTGACGAAGCTGGGCGCGGCCTGGTGTTTCGGGCTGAACGGCGTCTCTTTTGTCGCGGTGATCATTTCCCTGCTCATGCTTCAAATCCGGTTTGTACCGGAGCGGACGAATGAGTCGATGCTCACCAGCATGAAACAGGGCATCCAATTCATTCGGAGGCAGAGAGCGATGGAGCCGTTAATCGCGCTCGCCTTTCTGATGACGCTGCTCGGCATTCCGCTGATCGTCTTTCTGCCCGTCTTCGCCAAAGACGTGTTCCACCACGGCGCGAATACCTACACGCTATTCCTGTCAATCTCGGGGGCGGGCTCGGTGCTGGGTGCGCTGGTGGTCGCTGGGATGGGCAACATTCGCCACAAGGGGCGAACCGCGCTGTTGATGCTGGTCGCGTTGGGAATCTGCATGGGCGGTTTCGCACTTTCGAAGTCGCTGGTGCTGAGCTGCCTGCTGCTGTTTACTGCGGGCATTGCGCTGATCTCGGTGTTCTCGCTGGTCACGTCTCTCGTGCAGTTGATCGCCGTGGACGAGATGCGCGGCCGTGTGATGAGCGTGTATAACGTGGCCTTCCGCGGTGGGATGCCGATCGGCAGCCTGGTCACGGGATCTCTTGTTCCGGTCTTCTCGGCGCCTTCCGTGTTCGCCTGCAACGGCGTGTTACTGACCGCGCTTGGCCTCTACTTCCTTCTGGTGCAGAGGCGGGTGGCATCCCTATAGAATTGAGGTTTATGCGCGCGGCGGCAATCATTGGGACACTCTTGTTGGCGCCGTGGCTGGTGGCGTCGGAACTCGAGGCTGCTCGAGATATGCAGGACGCGGCGAAACTAGAGGCGCTGATCGCCCCTCTGGCGGATGCCGCCGCCAGGAGTACAAACGACGCTCCGGCACAGTACCGGCTGGCGCTGGCCCGATCCTATCTCGCGGAGGTGGCCATGGAGCTCCGCGACAAGACGCGGGCGAAGGTGGCGGCCGAAGCGGGCATCCAGGCAGCCGAACGCGCCGTAGCCTTGGCGGGCAATGTGGCGGAGCACCACCGGATTCTCGGAACCCTGTGCGGACAAGTGATTCCGGCCAACGTTCTCTTCGGCTTGAAGTACGGGCGCTGTGCGACGGATTCGGTCAACAAGGCGATCGAACTCGACCCGAAATCCTCCTCCGCCTACCTGAGCCGCGCGGTGGGGAACTACTACCTGCCCGAGGGACTCGGAGGAGGCGCTCAACTGGCGCTGCGGGACTGCCAGAAGGCTATCGAGTTGAATCCGAAATCGGCTGAAGCGCACCTCTGGCTCGGCATCATGCTGCGTAAACTGAATCGAAACGAGGAAGCCCGGACAGCCATCCGAAGATCCCTGGAGTTGAATCCGCGGCGGGTGTGGGCAAAGCAACAGTTGGAGAAGACGCCGACCAAATAATGAGAAAATCCTTGCCGGTCGCGGCGGCGCTCATCCTTCTGACCGCCGTTGGGTACCTCGAGTTTCCGGGCCACACCTACCTCTTATCGGACACGCAGATCTACATTCCCATCCTGGAGCACTACCGCGACCCAAGCCTGTTCACCCGAGAGATGGTCGCGGTCCGTCCCCACGTCGCGTTCACGATCTATGACGAGATGGCGCTGGGTCTTCGGCACTTCACCGGGCTCGGTTTTGAGCAGGTTCTGACGATCCAGCAACTCCTCTTCCGGGCGCTCGGCATCTTAGGCGTTTTCTTGATCGCTACTTCGATGGGCCTCTCGCGGCAGATGGCCTTCGTCGTTTCCTCCGTTTTCACTTTGGGAGCGACGATCGGCGGTCCCACCGTGCTGACGTTCGAATATGAGCCGATTCCTCGCGGATTCGCCGTTCCCCTTTTGCTCCTTGCAGCCGGGATGGTAGCCCACGGGCGCGACTTCGGTGCGGGGATCGCCGCGGCGCTCGCGTTTCTCTACCATCCGCCCACTGTCTACACCTTCTGGGGCGTGTATTTTCTGCTGACCCTTTGGCCGAACAAGCCTGCGGTAATGAGCCGGCGCATCTGGGGACTGCTGCCCATGCTGTGCGCGGTGGTCGTGCTCTTGTTTCTTTCGCGGCTTCAGGCCGGTGTCACCGAAGCACAGCCCTTCTTCAGCCGTATCAGCCCGGAACTGGAGAAGCTTCAGCGGATGAGGGCTCCGTACAACTGGGTATCTCTGTGGTTCCCCTACTGGCACTGGCTGTCCGTCTTTCTGTGGGCAGTCTCCCTAGCGGCCTACTGGCGTGTGCGAAGATGGGCGCCCGAGGATTTGCGGTTTTTCCTTGTGGGTCTGCCGTTGCTCGGTATTCTGAGCCTCCCGCTGTCTCACGTACTGCTTGAGAAACTCGCGTGGATCCTGATTCCTCAGGCACAGCCGGCGCGGGCCGTGCTGTTCGTAACGGTGTTTGCGGGAATTCTGGCATCAGTGGCGGGAGTCAAGGCCGTGGAGGCGGGGCGGCGGATTGAAGGCGTTATCTGGTTTCTTCTTGCCTTCGCGATCCCGATACACACCCGGGTTACGGAGTTGCTGCTGCCGGACTTGAGCGAGCCGGTAATTCGCCGACGTCTCCTGCTGGCCGTCGCATTCTCGGGAGTGGCTGTTCTGGCCGCCTGGGCGGCCTCGGTGGGCCGAAAGTGGGCGCCGGCAGCGATGGTTCTCGTGAGTCTCGCGCCTTTCTGGCTGATACCGTCCTACGGAAACGTTGTCACCTATCGTGAAGTTCGAACCCCGGAGCTATTGGAACTGTGCAACTGGGCCAGGCAGGAGACTGCGAAGGACGCCATGTTCCTTTTCCCCAATGCCGGCCGTTCGCTGGAGCCGGGGATCTTCCGCGCCACGGCTTTGCGGGCCGTGTACGTCGACTGGAAAGCGGGAGGGCAAGTCAATTTCTTCCCGAAGCTCGGCTTCGAATGGTGGGAAAGATGGCGGCAAACCATGGCACGCCCGTTCCGTCCGGAGAAGCTTCCGCTTTTCGCGTCACTGGGTATTGACTTTATCGTGCTTCCAGCGAAGAACCGGCTAAAAGACGGCGCCCCTGTCTATTCGAACGCCGGCTTCGTGGTATACGCCTTACGGAAGTGAGCGAAGTGGCCGCGCCTATCGGCTCAACAGGAACTCTTCCACTTCGCGGCGCGAGGGCACCGAAGCCTGAGCACCCAGGCGGGTGACGCTGATCGCCGCTGCCCCGTTGGCGAAGCGAAGCGCCTCCTCCATCGGCTTGCCTTCGGCGAGGGCCACAGCAAGGCCGGCGTTGAACGTATCACCCGCGGCGGTTGTATCGCGCGCCTCGACTGGAAAGCTGTGTGCTTGCGTCCCGCGCTCGCCGTCGAGGCAGAAGCAGCCCTGCTCGCCGAGCTTCAGGATCACCGTGCGGGGGCCGAGCGCCTGGAGATCGTGAGCCAGCGCGGGAGCGTCGGCCTGTGAGACCCGCGTGACCGGCCTGCCGAGCAGATGGCACGCCTCGCTTTCGTTCGGCGTGAGGATGTCGACGGCGGCGAGAAACTCGCGGGACAGCGGTCGAGCCGGCGCCGGATCGAGGATTGTCCGCGCGCCTTCCTCGCGCGCGGCCACAAGGGCCAGTTCCACCGTATCGAGAGGGGTCTCGAGTTGGAACAGCACGAATCGCGCCCCGCGGAACGACTGCCGCATGGCGCCGACATCGTTCGGCAGCAACGCATGATTCGCGCCCGATGCGACAACAATCGAATTCTGACCCGAGCGGTCGACCCAGATCAGCGCCACGCCGGTCGGCTGGGATTTCGTTGCGTGGACTGCAGTCACATCGACTCCGGCCGCTGAGAGGCTCGCCTTCAGATGATCGGCGAACAGATCGTAACCCACGCGGCCGGCCATGCGCACCGAAACCGCGGGCCCGCCGAGTTTGCCGGCGGCGCACGCCTGGTTTGCGCCCTTGCCGCCGGGAATCATCTGGAAATCGCGCCCGAGCACGGTCTCGCCGGGAGCAGGCAGGTGTTCCACCTGGACCACAAAATCCATGTTGAGGCTGCCGACAACCACGAGGGAGGGCTTCATCGGGAGAGGTCGATGCCGAGTTTCTTCATTTCGTCAGCGTAATAGCGCCGGTGCAGTAGATCCCACTCCTCGGTCCCCTCTTGAATCTCGCGCTTCTGCGACTTGATTTTCAGACGAGCGGCACGATCGACTCGGTCCTCGACCTGCAGGAGCTCCGTGATCTGCTGCACAATCTCGAGCCTCACGTCGTTGGCATCTCGCTTTACCCGGATCTCCCGAGCTTTGCGCAGCGCCGAGATCAGCTTGTGCGAGATCTCGTTGATTTTGTCCCTGGAAAGCTTCATCCGGTCGCCGGTATCCCTACCCGACGCCCGCACCACCTTGCGCTGTGAGATCAGCGTGTTCTTGATACGCCTGAACATTTCCTGGTAGCTGACCCCCTCGCGCCGCATGTAATCGCTATACTGGCTCAGGATTTCCCTGACTTCGTCGTTCAAACGGTCTTCGACCTGAAGTTCGTCGGTGATGACACTCGAGACCAGTTCGGTGGCTGCCTGGGGGTTGGTGGTTTCGATGACTTGGGGACTCAGTTTGGTGACCAACTGGCGGGACAGATAGAAGATTAGTTCCCTGGGAAGAAGCATCCGTTGGTTGTTTCGCTCCTCAGCATCGACTCAATCAACAGTCTACTGTCCGCTGTGCGATGGTGTCAAACCGAGCGGTGGTGGCGCGAGTGCTGACAGCGGCTGCTGACAGGATCCGGGCGACGTTTCCGTCCCATGCCCTATAATCAGCATTTGCGCGGTGTCGTGACTCAAAACGTTATTGGCCTAAGCCTGAGCGGGGGCGTCTGAGTGGAACGCGGATCTTCCACCTGGCTGGCCGTAGCCAAGGCGGCGATGGATGTGGAAGCGAGTGCTATCTCCCTCGCGGCAAGACGGCTCGGCGAGAACCTGTGTCAAGCGGTGGAGTTGATCTTGGACCGCCCCGGGAAGGTGGTCGTGACCGGAGTCGGCAAATCCGGGCAGGTGGCGCAGAAGTTAGCGGCCACCTTGTGTAGCACCGGCATCTCTGCCGTATTCATGCATGCCGGCGACGCCGTTCACGGAGACCTTGGGGTCCTCGCGCCCGGAGATCCGTGTTTGCTGGTCTCAAAGAGCGGCGCCACTGCCGAACTGATCCGCCTAGTACCTGTGCTGCGGCAAGTTCAATGCCCTTTGATCGGGATCATCGGTGATGCGAATTCCCCCCTGGCCCGCGACGTGGATGTTTTGCTGGATGCTTCCGTGAGCAGGGAGGCCGACCCGGAGAATCCCGTGCCTACTGCCAGTACAGCCGTAGCGATGGCCCTCGGTGACGCACTGGCGGTGGCCTTGATGCACGCACGGAACTTCACTGTGGACGATTTTGGCCGTCATCACCCCGGGGGACAACTAGGACGTAACCTCCGGCTTCAAGTGAAGGCCGCCATGCACTGCGGGGAAGAGGTTGCATGGGCGCATCGGGACGATTCGTTGAAAGCGGTCGTGATCGCGATGACACGCCGGCCGGTGGGCGCCGCTTGCGTGGTCCGAGAAGATGGGCGTCTGGAAGGGCTGATCACGGATGGCGATCTTCGCCGAGCGCTCGAGGCGCATGATGACATCCGCGGCTTAAGGGCGGCCGACGTAATGAGCGGACCACCGGTGGTGGTCTCCCCGGACGCCCGCTTGGCGGATGCTTTGGCGCTGATGGAGAACCGGCCCCGGCAGATCTCCGTCCTTCCCGTTGTCGAACCGGCGAGCGGGCGCTGCCTTGGCTTGCTCCGGCTGCACGACATCTACCAGGTGGGCAATGCCTGAGGTGACTTCCGCTTCCGCTCCCGCTCCCATTACGCTGGCCGATGCCTCGGCGCGCACCGTCGTCTTTGGCGGCGGCCGTCCACTGGCATTGATTGCGGGACCCTGCGTGATCGAGAGTGAAGAGCACGTGCATTTCCTGGCTCAACAGATCTCCTCCATCGCCGGGCCATTCGTCTTCAAGGCCTCGTTCGACAAAGCGAATCGCAGCAGTCTATCCTCTTACCGCGGTCCGGGCATCAAGGAGGGTCTGCGGATCCTGGGTGCACTCAAGGCCGCGGGCCACTTCATCCTTACGGATATCCACGAACCCGACCAGGCCGCCCAGGCAGCGGAGGTCGCCGATATTGTCCAGGTCCCCGCGTTCTTGTGCCGGCAGACCGATCTTCTTCTGGAGGCCGGGCGGACCGGACGGATCGTCAATCTGAAGAAGGGGCAGTTTGTGGCGCCTCACGATTTCAGATTGGCGGTCGAAAAGGTTGCCTCGACAGGGAACACAAAGATCCTGCTCACCGAGCGCGGCGTTTGTTTCGGCTACAACAATCTGGTGGTAGATATGAGGGGCTTGGTGATCATGCGTAGCTTCGGCTTCCCGGTCATCTTCGACGCCACTCACAGCGTCCAATTGCCGGGAGGCGCCGGGAGTTCCTCAGACGGCCAGGCTCAATTCATCGAGCCCCTGGCGCGAGCGGCGACAGCCGTCGGAATCGATGGCCTCTTTGTGGAGGTCCATAACGCGCCCGAAAAGGCGCTGTCCGATGGGCCAAATGCTCTTCGTCTGAATCTGCTTGGAGCCCTGCTTGAAAGACTGCGGTCCATCGACGCGCTCGTGAAGACCCAACGTCCCTAGTTTGGCGGCTCCCCCCGATGGTTGGCCAGGAAATCCGCGTCGATCCGCTGACGTCCCCGGAATCCGTCCTGGATCCTGTGCCAGTACCCGATGCCAGGCTCACCGAGCTTCCAACAAAGATACACCTCTTCGTCACGGAAGAGCGTCGGAAAATCGAGAAGGCCGTTGTCCAGATCCTTCACCAGGCAACCGAATTCCTGGATTGCATTGATCAGTTCCTTGAGCCGTGCGGCGAGGGCGTCGCGGCGGCCGCGGACGTGGATGAGTTGCTCACGGTTCACCACCGCCCCGCCGGACATGGTGACGCGTTGCACGACGGCGTTCAGTTCAGCCTCAGCATCGGCATATTGGGGCTTGATGGAGACCGCCTGCCGCAGATCCGCCTCCACCGCCGGCAGAATGCTTTCGGCTTCTTGTACGGTGAAGAGTCGTGTCGCCATGTGGGGCGCCGCTTAGATACCCGAGACTTGGACGGCGAGGCTGCGGGTACGCGGCCCGTCGAACTCGGCGAAGATGATGCTTTGCCACGTACCGAGCAGCACGCTGGCATTCCTTACCTGAAGACAGAGCGTCTGCCCCAACAGCATCCCGCGAAGATGGCTGTCGGCGTTGGACCGCTCGCAGTCGGAATGCTCGGGGTCGTTGTGGCGCCAGTACTGGTCATGCTGCACCATCTGGCTAAGGAATGTCTTCACGTCGTGGCGGAGAGCGTCCTGCCATTCGTTCATGAAGACAGCCGTCGTCGTGTGGAGCGATTGCAAGTGAACCAGGCCATCGCGAATGCCGCTCTTTCGGACGATCTCATTCACACGGTCGGTGACATTCAGCAACTCCATCCGTTCAGTGGTGATCCAGTCGACAATCCGACTGAAAACCCGGTAACCGGTTTGGACACCCGTCCGGCCTCCGTTGGGTTCGATCGTGGCGTCGGCCGGGGTTTCGGTATTGGTGGTGGGCATCAGCGCTCCTGTGCTCGTCTTGGATATCCGAAATACCAGTAAGATCCAGCTAACCTGGACAATTGCCCTCATTATACCAAGTGCTCTGCTGTCCGACTCTTGGCTGTGCTATTAAAGGAGATCGCGAAGACCATGGACGCCATCAACGCATTGAAGACTCGCCGCTCGGTTCGTGCCTACCGCCGCGAACCGATTCCCAGAGAGGCCCTTACCGACCTGATTGACTGCGCACGCCTCGCCCCAACGGCAATCAACATCCAGCCATGGGAGTTCGTGGTGGTAACCGAGCGGGAAACGCTTAATTCGATTGCCGGTACAACCGATCACGGCCGCTTTATCGCGGACGCCGCGGCTTGCGTGGTTGTGCTATGTCAAGACACAAAGTACTTCCTCGAGGACGGCAGTTCCGCCACACTCAGCATCCTTCTCGCAGCCCATGCTCACGGGCTCGCGGGCTGCTGGGTGGCAGGTGACAAGAAGCCCTATGCAGCCGAGGTTTGCCGGATCGTCGGTGCACCGGCCAACTACCGCCTTATCAGCCTGGTCCCGATTGGGTACCCGGCAGAGCAGCCCGAGAAAGAGAAACGGCCGCTCTCCGATGTTTTGCACTGGGAAAAATTCTAACTGCCGCGGGCTTCCTATTTGTTCTACTCTGGTACAGAAGGGGCTGGCGGTCCCGCCCGAAAGCTTTCTACACGCGACCCTGCCTCAACTGGGAGATTTGCATGTCCAACAAGAGAACAATTGCCGTCGTCGGGGCAACCGGCGGCCAGGGGGGTGGTCTGGTCCGCTCCATCCTGGGCGATCCGAACAGCGGCTTCACCGCGCGCGCCCTGACAAGAGACGTTAGTTCCGCGAAAGCTAAAGCGCTGGAGAAGCTTGGCGCCGAGGTCGTCTCAGCCGACGTGAATGACACGGAGAGCCTGAAGAAGGCGTTCTCGGGCGCGCACGGGGCGTATTGCGTCACGTTCTACTGGGACCACTTCTCGCCGGAGAAGGAAATGGCGCATGCCGCCGCGATGGCCCAGGCCGCCAAGGACACAGGCGTCAAACACGTGATCTGGTCCACGCTCGAGGACACGCGCAAGCGTGTGCCGCTGAGCGACGGCCGCATGCCTACCCTCATGGGCAAGTACAAGGTGCCGCACTTTGACGCCAAGGGCGAGGCGAACCATTTCTTCACCGACCTCGGCCTTCCGGTGACTTTCCTGCTGACGTCCTTCTACTGGGACAACCTGATCCACTTCGGCATGGGCCCGAAGACCGGTTCGGACGGGAAACTGGAAATCACCATGCCGATGGGTGACAAGAAGCTTCCCGGCATCGCCGTCGAGGACATCGGTAAGTGCGCGCACGGCATCTTCAAGAAGGGGCAGGATCTGATCGGCAAGACGGTCGGCATCGCCGGCGAGCACCTGACCGGTTCCCAGATGGCCGCCGCGCTGACGAAGGCTCTCGGCCGAGAAGTCCGCTACAACGACGTTCCGCCCGAGGTCTACAGGAGCTTCGGATTCCCCGGGGCCGACGACCTCGGCAACATGTTCCAGTTCAAGCGCGATTTCGAGACGGAGTACTGTGGTGCACGGAACCCCGAAGTGGCCCGCTCTCTGAACCCGTCGCTTCAGACCTTCGCGATGTGGCTCGCCGAGCACAAGAGCCGCATCCCGCTGGAATAGCGGTCATAAGGAACCGCAACCAAAGCGGGCGACTGAATTGACAGCTTCTCGCCGCCCTGTCAAACTTCCAAGGATTGCATTTTCGGAGGTATGCGCATGCGTCTCGCCAGAGGTTTCTCCCCGGCGGCGGGAACTTTGATTCTGTGTCTGTGCACGGCGCGGGCTCTGTCCGGCCAGGCGCCCGCACCATCCAACCGAATCACGATCGACCCCGCAAAGCAGTTCCAGGTCATCGAAGGCTTCGGACTCAACTACACGGGCCCCTATTTCCGAAACGATCAGAAACCCATGTTCGACATGCTCGTCAAGGACCTCGGTGCGAGCATGTTCCGGGTGGTCGCCTATTTCGTGTACAGCGACTGGGAGTCCACCAACGACAACGATGATCCGCATTCCGCGAATTGGGAATACTACAATTCGCGCTATTCGAACCCCGTTTTCGAAGCGACGTGGAACGGCCTTCGGCACTTGAATTCGATGGGTATCCGGCCGGTACTCGCTCTTATGGGACCCGTCCCCGACTGGATGGTCGAGGAGGGAACGCCTCCTCCGCAGCACAAGGTTTGCCAGAGTTCATCCAAACTCGGCCGCCTGAAGCCGGAGATGTACGATGAATTCGCCGAGACAGTCGTCACCATGGCCGCCTATGCGCGGCGGAAAGCAGGTGTCGACTTCGATCTCTTCAGTCCGTTCAACGAAACGGACTGCTATCCGCCCGAGGGGCCGCGCGTGGATCCGGATGAAGTTGCGAAGGTCCTGACTGCGGTTGCCCGCCGCATGAACCAGGAAGGTCTTGGCGATGTCCGTCTTGCGGTCGCCGACCACGCCATCATCACGACCGACTATATCAGCCCGGTCCTGAAGGACGCCGACTTGATGAAACAGGTCGGCGCATTCACGGTTCACACATATGGTGAGGACTCGGTCGGTCCCCATGTGAAGAACGTCGCCCGGAGTGCGTTTCGCAATGTCCCGGTCTGGCTGACCGAATACGGCGACCTGAACGACCAGGACCAAACGTTCGAGAACGAATGGAAACGGTACTCTCTCGGCGCTAACCGCCGCGCTCTCACGGCTCTTAATCAGGGCGCCGGAGCGCTGTTCTATTTCAACGCCTTCGATGACTACGAGGAATGCGCCCGCCGCCTGACGTATTACGGTCTCTTTCGCAGCGCCGGCCAGGTTTACTCGCCGAAGAAGCGATACTACGCAACGAAGCAGCTGTACCACTTCGTCAAGCCGGGCGCACGGAGGATCGCCGTGACGACGGACGCTCAGGGCGTGACCATCTCAGCGTTCCAGGACGGCGAAAGTGATTCGCTGGTCGTTGTTGGCGTCAAGCAGGGGGGCCCAAATCGGCTGAAGATCACCTTGCCGGCGCCCAGCCGCGCGCCAAGAAGTTGGGACTTGTACATGACGACGCACTTGCTCGATTGCCGGAAGGTACAAACGATCCAGAACGCGGGTCCATCCCTGGAGATCGAACTGCCGGACGAGGCAGTCTTCACCTTGACCGGCAGATTTTAGCCTTTTGGCTGGTTCAGCCTGTTCAGGCTATTTCCGCGGATGGATCGCTTGTTCCGCCTTCTCGCGGCTGAAGTCGGCGGGCATCGCGCCCTCCGCAGTCTCGAACAACTCCTTCCACGACGGCGTCTTCGAAGCGATCCCGTCACGGGGAATGTCAACACCCGCAATCCAGGCGATCCCGTTCAACAGCACTCTGCGGTAGTTATCGTCCGCCAGAGCCCAGTGGTAGTGCGCGCCGGTGAAACCGAAGCCCCGCCCGCCGCCGGGACGATCGTACGCCCACGCCACGTGCTCCGCCATCCCCTTGCGCGAGCGGACCACGGGATTTCCCGAGTGCGGGCCGTCCGGTCCTTGCCGGGTTGCGTCCGGAGGCACCGCAGTTAAGATCGGAGTCACGCCGTCCATGTTTTCGCGGAAGCGCATGTGGTAGTACCATTCGTCGCGCATCGTGAAGGGACGTACGCCGCGAGTCACCGGATGTTCGGGCAACCGTTCGAAACGGGCGGTCCAGATGGGATTTACCGACCAGTAGGTTTCGTAGTAACCGCCGATCCACTGGAGCAACTTATCGCCGGGCTCACCTTCGGGAGCTACCAACGCATAGTGCAGCACGGCCAGGCCCACGCCTTTCTTCATCAGCGCGTCGAGCGCCTCAAGATGAGGCAGCATCGGGTGCTTGTCGCCGCCGTCCATGTAGATCACAACGGCGCTCGCATTATCAAAGTAAGACGGCTCGGCCGGCCAGCCGTCCCGGTGGACTATCGCCTCCACGCCCGGCAAACTCTCGTTGAGGCGCTTCGCCAGAAATAGGCAGCCTGCGTTGTGGGAATGCTCACCGTAACCGTGCGTCTTCACGCCGGCGATGAACACGATCCGCTTCTTCGGAGCCCCCGACGCACTCAGCCCCGCCAGAGTGCCAACGAAAGTCCGGCGAGAGAACAGCGGGCGGCCATCAGAGCACAGGAAGTCACTGGACATGAACCGTACTCTAACATCGTTCAGGCGGAGTGTTCCGGCGGCGTTAGCGCCCAACGCCGAACCACGGCATGCTGGTCAGGTTGACATTGATGGCGAGATCAGCGGGTGTTCCCGGCGAGGGCGTCCGGCGGCGCGGTCGCAGGTTCCGAATCGTGCCGGTCTCCATCACAAAGCCGTCCCCTGCCGGAAGGTCCTCAAGATGGCGGTTCAATCATCGGCGGCCCGACAAAGATGAGGTCGTTCTCACGAATATCGTCTCAAGTTCAGACATTCCCCCGTTTTACCCACATGCCCGACTTTCGTTGCGGGAGCAGTTTGCACAGAAGAAACGCTCCGGTCGCTTCCCGTCTACAGCACCGCAGAACGCAAACGACCACAGGTCGGGCAAGGGCGACAGCAACTACGACATCCGGCAGACGATGACAACCAATGGGGTCTGGATGTTGCCGTTCGGGCCGGGTCAGCGATTCCTACAAAGCCAGGGATTCGCGGGAAAGCTGGTGGGCCGGTGGGAACTGAGCGCCTTTCACGCCGCGCGCACGGGAAGGGCGACTAACTTCTCCATAAGCCGCAGCTCGAAAGATCTGCCGGACGGTAACAGCAGCAACCAGCGTCCCGACGTTGTGCCCGGCGTTTCCATCTACCCGGAACACCAGACCCTCGACAACTGGTTCAACATCGCCGCTTTCGCGGTTCCAGCCAAGGGGACATACGGATCACCACGATTCTGTTGTGCCTGTCTCTGCCTGGCTGGGGCGAAACCCGTCTGTGACGGCCATTGAGCCGGCCGTTGCGACGGCACCAGTCGGTGAGGATCCGGACGACCCGGCTGTCTGGGTCAACCCCTCCGATCCGGCCCGAAGCCTGGTCCTCGGGACGAACAAGACCGGCGCTCCGCAAGGGGCACTGTATGTCTTCGATCTGAAAGGCAAGATGCTCCAGAAGATCTCTAACCTCGACCGTCCGAACAACATGGACATCGAGTACGGGTTGGTCCTGAACGGGCAGCCCACCGACATCGCTGTACTCACGGAGCGTTACCGGCAGAGGCTTCGCGTCTTCCGGATCGCATCCGACGGTTCCGGTCTGATGCGCTATTTCCTCGGGCGGCGGCATGCGCGTGTTTGAGGACCAGCAAGGGGAAGTCAGCCACCCCCATGGGTATCGCTCTCTACCGCCGTCCGCGGGATGGCGGTCTTCGCCAATGTCGGCCGGAAGACTGGGGCCCAAGCAAGGCTATCTCTGGCAGTACAGGCTGGAGGACGACGGGGTGGGCCTGGTGAAAGGCACAAAGGTCCGAGAGTTCGGCCGATTCAGCGGAACCGGTGAAGTTGAGGCGATCACGGTCGATGACGCCGTCGGGTACGTGTACTACGCCGACGAGGGCGACGGCATCCACAAATGGCACGCAGACCCAGACCATCCCATGGCTACCCGCGAACTGGCGCATTTCGGCCGAAAGGGATTCAAGGCTGACCGGGAGGGAATCGCAATCTATGCGCGTCCCGACGGAACCGGGTACCTTCTTTGCACCGATCAACTGCCTGGCACGAGTGAGTACCGCGTGTATCGCAGGGAGGGCAAGGCCGGAAGACCCCATGACCATTCCTAGGTGGTGAATATTCTTCGTGGCCCAGCCGACTCCACCGATGGGCTCGAGGCGACCTCTGCCCCACTTGGTCCGCAGTTTGCCCGCGGTCTGCTGGTGGCTATGAACAGCGGCGGGAAGAGCTTTCCGGTTTTCTCGTTCCCGGAGTTTTGAGCGGTCGCCGGCAGCAGACACACGTCGAGCCGTTCCCTACACCGTCGGTTCGCCGTGGACCTCGATTTCGTCGGGGTCGGTGCCGGCCTCTGGCGGCTCGGGGAGCCGGCCGCTGAGGTGAGCCCAGGCCCAAAACACGGCGGTCGAGGAACTGAGTACGCCGGACCAGACGCCGATTGCGCGCACCGTCATCGATTCGGAAGCGATCCCGGCTCCCATCATCGAAAGCATCATCGTCGACCACGTCATCGATTCGAGCGTGGAGAACACCCGGCCGCGAAACTCCCCGGATACGTGGCGTAGCAACTGCGAGAAATTCAGGATCGAAGACACCGCCACCGCGGCCCGTGACAGCGCGATGAAGACCAGCGCCAGCCAGAATGGTTTGGAGAGCGCGAACAGGACGTACGCCGCGCCGTGGATCACGTAGCAGACGGCAATCGTCCACTTATAGCTCTCGAAGCTGATGCGCTTGCCCATCCAGTGACCGATCCCTCCGCCGACTAGGAGTCCGAGGCCGGCGAAACTCCAGAGGATGCCGATACCGGCCGCACCCCGCTTGAAAACGAGTTCTCCGAAGAGACTGAACAGGATCTGCGCAGCGCCGCCTCCAGTCGCCCAACCGACATGGATTAACGCGATGCCGAGAATGAGCGGGCTGGCGCGCATGTAGCGCAGTCCCTCGGCATACTCGTGCCAAGGCCGGACGACTTCTGTCTCGGTCAGCGCCGTCCGCTTCGACCGGAATCCGCCCTTCGGCATCCTCAGACTGGAAATTGCCCAAGCCGAGAACAGGAATGACAGGAAGTTAAGAAAAAAGGCCCACTCGTAACCAAGATGCGCGGCGCTCAAGCCTGCCGTCATCGTGCCTATGGTGAGCGTTGTCCATTGAGTAGTCTGTGTCAGCGAGTTGGCAGTGTGCAGTTCCTCGCGGCTGGCGATGGTTGGAAGAATCGACGCGCGGCCGCTGGTAAAGAACGGCGAGGCGAACATGAGCAGGCCGCTGAGAACGTAGAGAAGCCACGGCTCGGGCCGCGACACGGTAAAGATGAACATCAGGGCGACTGCCGCGCGGAGCAGATCGCTGATGATCATGATGCGCTTGCGATCCATGCGATCGAGCAGAACGCCCGCAAGCGGCCCGGCAAGCACGACCGCCAGCCCGCGAGACAGCATGATGCCGGTGACGACCATGCCGGATCCGGTGCGCTCGACAGCGAGACTGAAGACCGCAATGTTGTTGAAGTGGTCGCCGATCTCACTTACTACCTGTCCCATCCAGGTATAGCGGTAATTCCGGTTCTGCCCGAGAAGCCGCCGAAAGCCCGCCATCAGGCCCGCTCCGCGATGAAAACGCCGGTCAGCACAAGCGCACCGCCGGTGACGAGGCCGGCGGTGACCGGCTCGCCGAAGATGAGCGCCGCTGCGGATGTCGCCAGCAAGGGCTGAAGGTAACTGAACGCCGAGACACGCGAGGCAGGTATGTAAGTAAGTGCGTAGTAAAAGATCAGGTAACAGACAAGTGATGGGAAAACGGCCATGTACACGAAGCTGAGCCAGGCTTTCACGCTCACCTGGGCGAAGGAGAAATCCCAGGCGTACCAGAGCGTCAGCGGCGAAAGCATCACCGCGCCGCCAACATAAGCGAACATGTTCACCGTCACGCTGCCGTGCCGCGCCGTGATCTGCTTGCCGAAGACCGTGAAGAACGCGAACGAGAGCGCGGCCATCAGAATCCAACCGTCACCGAACAACGAGGCGCCGGAGGTCTTCGCGGGCGCTACGCTCAGCACCGTCACGCCTCCGATGGCGGTCAGCATGCCGGCGACACGCCTTCCCGTGATCCGCTCCTGACCGACAATTCCGGCGAGAAGCAGCACGAACAGGGGAGTCTGCGACATCAGGATGGACGAGTGCGCGACGCTCGTGTTGTTGAGGCCAATGACGAAACTGAGCTGGTTCACGGCCACACCCATCAACCCCAGGAACAGGAAGCGGGGCAACTCGTCCCGGTCCCAATTCATGCGGACGGGATCGCGGCGGCGCATCCAGAGGTAGACCGGTAGAATGAGCGCCCCGGCGAGCGACACACGCATGCCGCCAAGAAGTAGGGGCGGAATCTCCCGCAGCGCGACCTTACCGATCAGGAAATTCATCGCCCAGAACAACACCATCAAGACGATCAATGAGTAGAGGCGCAGCGCGGAGGGCTGCGCCCCCCGATGCGGGTCGGGTTCGCTCAACCGGCGGCCTCCTCGCGAATGGTGATGGAGCGGATGAAGTCGAGGTCGAGCTTGTAACCGAAGCCGGCGCCTTCTCGAACCTCGATCGTGCCCCGCGGTGTGACTTCCACTGGCGGGACAATCACGTCCCGCGACCAGTACCGCTTGCTGGCGGAGACGTCTCCAGGCAACACGAAGTTCGGTAGCGTCGAGAGCGCAATGTTGTGGGCGCGCCCGACGCCCGACTCGAGCATGCCGCCGCACCAGACTGGCACGCCGGCGGCCTGTGCCACGTCGTGGACCCGCCTGGCTTCGGCGAAGCCGCCGACGCGGCCAAGCTTGATGTTGATAATTCGGCAGGCGCCGAGGCGGATGGCCTGCTCGGCGTGATGGGCTGTGCGGATGCATTCATCGAGGCAGATCGGCGTGTCGAGCCTTCGTTGAAGCTCGGCGTGGTCGATGATGTCGTCGTGCGCGAGCGGCTGCTCGATCATCATCAGGTAGAACTCGTCAAGGCGCTTCAGGCGGTCCGCGTCGGCGAGTGTGTAAGCCGAGTTCGCGTCGGCCATCAGCTTGATGCCCGGCCAGCGTTCACGCACCGCGCGAACGACGTCCACGTCCCAGCCCGGCTTGATCTTCATCTTGATCCGCTGGTAGCCGGCGGTGAGCTCTGTTTCGATCTTGCCGAGCAGTTGCTCGACCGAATTCTGGATGCCGATCGACACGCCACAGGAGATTTCCTTGTGTGCACCGCCGCCGATGCGCTTCCAGAGCGGCTCGCCGGCAAGACGTGCCTCGAGGTCCCACAGCGCAACCTCCAGACCGGCGCACGCCATGCGGTGGCCGCGGATGTGCCCGGTCAGCGGAGCGGCTTCCACCGCGCTTTGGAGCGTCCGGCCCTGTATACGCGGAATGGCATAGTCGCGCAGGATCATCCATGCGGATTCCGTCCACTCCTCGTTATAGAAAGGGTTCTCACCCGCGGTAACTTCGCCCCAGCCGGAGACGCCGCCGGCGATGGCTTCAACAAAGATGATCTTCCGCTCTGTGGTGCGACCGAAGCTGGTCTCAAAGAAGTGGACCAGCGGCATGCGCACGAGGCGCAGAATGACTCGCTCTACTCTAATTTCCATTGGCCTAACAGGTAGATACCTTCCTTCTCTGTGCGCTCAAACCCAACGACGGCGAGACTCCGTTCGAAACCACGGAGGAATTGCTCGCTGACGGACTTCTGAACTTCACGGGCCTGCTTGGGGTCCTCGCGGCGGATTGTCTGGATGGCCGCGGGAACCACGATTTGTCCTTCAATCTCCGGTATGGGGGGGCGCTGTCCGGACAGCAGCGCTTCGACGTAGAGGCTCGAGATCCACCACTCGGCGACGCAGCGGTCGGTGGGCATTCCCGAGTGGAGGGCGCTAGTGGTGGTACCGTACTGGTTCAGCACGAAACGGCGGACAACGGCGCCAAGCCGCTCGATGTTGAAGTAAGCGTTCTTCAGCTCCAGCGGGTCGAAAGTCCACTCGATCAGCTCGATACCGCGTAGCATGGCGTCATTGCGCTGCTCGAGCTTGAGCATGCGGCCGATGCCACGGTTGGTGTAGTCGGGCAGCACTCCGAGCATGTGGCTGTGCAGGTATGACAGCCCGTTTGACTTCAGGCCCGGAATCGCAAGGCAGAAGGCGATCATGCGACCGCCTTCAAAGGCGCCCAAGGCTTGGCCCCCGATCTTGGTGGCAACGACGAACAGGCGCACGGGCAGCAATTCGATGTCGCTGAAACTCCAGATCTGCTGCTGGAGCCGAACGGCGTCTCCGAATTCGGCGTGTGTGCGCAGCGGCCTCACCTCGATCACGTTTGTCGTTTCGCTTCCTCCCATAGTTGATCCATCTCCTCGAGTGTTGCTTCGGAAAGCGGGCGGCCCCGGGCGTTGAGCTTTCGCTCAAGGTAGCCGAAGCGGCCGCGAAACTTGGCGTTTGTGCCGCGTAGCGCCTGCTCGGCGTCCACCTTCAGCAGACGGGCAAGATTCACTACTGCGAACAGAAGGTCGCCGAGTTCGTGCTCTATCTCGTCGGGAAGGCCGCGGCGGCGGGACTCGGCGAGCTCCTTCAGCTCTTCATCGAGCTTGGCGAGTACCTGGTCCGGGTTCTCCCAGTCAAAACCGACGGTAGAGGCGCGAGACGTAAGCTGTTGCGCCTCCACGAGGGCCGGCATCGAGCGCGGTACGTTGTCGAGAAGTCCCGGCCGGCTCGCAGGTTTCTCGCGGTTCTCTTGCCGCTTGATCTCGTCCCAGCGCTGCTTGACCTCACCGGCGGTCTTGGCGTCGCCGTCCGCGAAAACGTGCGGGTGGCGGCGGACGAGCTTTTCCACGATGGCGTCGAGGGAGTCCTCGATGGAGAATGTGCCCTCCTCCTCGGCGATGCGGGCTAAGAACACGGCCTGGAGCATAAGATCGCCAAGTTCATCGGCGAGCGCCTTCCAGTCTCGGCTGTCGATGGCATCGAGAACCTCATAGGTTTCTTCGAGCGTGTACGGCTTGATCGAGTCGAAGGTCTGCTCCCGGTCCCAAGGACAGCCGTCCGGTGCGCGCAAGCGGGCCATGATTTCGACCAGTCGCCGAAACTTCTCCCCAGCGGCCGAAGAACGTGCGTTTGCCATATGCCGGAAGCTCACTATTGTCGCATTTTCACCCCAGCCGGCTAGCAAACCGGGGGTGCGCGGTAGAATGGAATGCAATGGAAGAGAAGTTTGTAAGCCTAGTCCTTTTTCTTCGCTTTCAGGTGGAGCTTGCTCTCGGATTCTATGGGGCGCCGGACGGCAAGACAGCTCCGGAGCCACAATTCGAGATCGCGCGGCACTTTCTCGACCTGCTGGGCTCGCTGCAGGAAAAGACGAAGGGCAACCTGACCCTGGAAGAAGATCGGGCGCTGAATAACAACCTCACCGAGTTGCGATTCCGCTACGTGCAGGCGTTCGAGGAGAGCAAGAAGAAGCCACAAGCCGAAGAGGCAAAGCCGGCTGAACCGCAGCCGGCTGGTGAGCAGGAGCAGCAGTCCTCGTAGCGGATGTGCGGCCCGCAACCAGAAGCGATGACGATCACGGTTCTTGGCTCGGGAACCAGCGTGGGTGTGCCGACGCTCGGATGCCACTGCGCGGTCTGCCGGTCCGAAGACTCTCGTGACAAGCGGCTGCGCCCGTCGGTTGCCCTGCGCTACAGCGGACGCGTGGTCTTGATCGACACGACACCCGACTTTCGCTACCAGGCACTGCGCGCTGGCATCGAGCGGATCGACGCGATCATTTACACACACTCGCACGCGGACCACATCCTGGGCCTTGACGATGTACGGCCGTTCAACTTCCGGCAGCGCGGCAGCATCCCGATCTATGGCTCGGCGCAGACGCTGGCTGCGATCCGGACATGCTTCGGCTACGCGTTCGACGGGCGGGAGAAGGAATCGTCGATCCCGAAGCTGGAGACACGGACGCTGGACGGGACGCCGTTCGAGCTGTTCGGCGTCGAGTTCACGCCGATCGAGGTGCTTCACGGCAAACAGCGTATCTACGGGTTCCGGTTCGGCGCGGCGGCGTACCTGACGGACCACAGCGAGATCCCCGAGGAATCCTTCGAGAAGCTTCAAGATCTTGACGTCCTTTTCCTGGACGCGCTTCGGTACAGGCCGCACCCGACGCATTCCACCATTGAGCGGTCGCTCGGATACGTGGAGCGGCTGGCTCCGGCGCGGACGTTCTTCACGCACATCTGCCACGACCTCGCCCACGAACAAGCCGAACAGCGGCTGCCTCCGAACGTGCGGCTGGCCTATGACGGGCTTGAGATCACGGTACAGGAGCCCGCCCGATGAAGCAGGCGCCCCGCGTGTTCCGGAACCTGGAAGCAGCGGACACATTCGGCCCGTGCGCGCTGACAATCGGCAACTTTGACGGTGCTCACGCGGGACACCGGCGCATCTTCCGGCGGGTGACAGAGCTGGCGCGGGAGAACGGCTGGAAGGCGTCGGCGATGACGTTTGACCCCCACCCCACCAAGGTAGTCGCGCCACACCGTGCGCCGAAACTGTTGACGACGCCCGAGCAGCGGTGCACCCTGATGGCACAGGAAGGCATCGATCAGGTGTTGATCCTGCCATTCGGACCGGAGATCGCGTGTCTGACGCCGGAGGAATTCGCGCGACGGATCCTCGTCGAGCGGCTCGGTGCGCGGGCTGTGTTGGTGGGCGACAATTTTCGCTTCGGCCACGGACAGGCTGGGGATACGGCGACACTTACGAAACTTGGCCAGACGCTGGGCTTCGTGACCGAAGTGATTCCGGCGGTGGCCCTGCGCGGGCGGACGATCAGCAGCAGCGGAATCCGCCGGCTGATTGAGGCGGGCGAAGTAGCCTTGGCGGCGCGGTTGCTCGAACGGCCGCACTTTCTGGAAGGCCCGGTGGTGCCGGGCCGGGGCGTCGGCTCTAAGAAGACGGTGCCAACCCTAAACCTCCGGGTCGGAGCGGAAGTGCTGCCGGCGACGGGCGTGTACATCACCCGGACGCAAGCTCTGGACTCCGGACAATGCTGGCCGTCGTTGACGAACGTCGGACACCGGCCGACGTTCGACGGCGGAGATCTCTCGGTGGAGACTTTCCTGCTGGAGCCTCTTGAGGGAGTCGTGCCGGCGCGCATCCGAGTGGAACTGTTGCGCCGCCTGCGTGACGAGCGCAAATTCCCCGACGCCGAAAGCCTGAAGGCGCAGATTCTGCGGGACGCAAGCCGGGCGCGCGCATTCTTCCGGCGTCTGGGGCGTTGGGTGAAGGGCGCAAAATAGGCCAGAATGATAGTGAGAGGCACCTGGGAATTGCCATGAATCTATCAACAGCCAAAATTCAGCATCTGAATGCGCTCGCCACCCCGAAGGGAATCATCGCAGCGGCCGCCATGGACCAGCGTGGCAGTCTTCAGAAGTCGATCGCCTCCGCAAAAGGCGTAGACAAGAAGGCCATCACCCCTGCGATGATGTCGGAGTTCAAAGCCGCGGTGACGAAAGTGCTTACGCCGCACGCCAGCGCAATCCTGCTCGATCCGGAATTCGGCCTTGACGCGGCCGGCGTGCGGGACCGCGAGGCGGGTCTGCTGCTGGCTTACGAGCAGAGCGGCTACGACAACACACAGCCAGGGCGGCTGCCGGACCTCCTGCCGCACGTGTCGGTGAAGCGGATCAAGGATTGGGGCGCCGACGCTGTGAAGATCCTGATCTACTACACGCCTTTCGAGACCACGGAAATCAACGACGTCAAACACGCGTTCATTGAAAGAGTAGGCGCCGAGTGCGAGGCGCACGAGATCCCGTTTTTTCTGGAGTTTGTCGGCTATGACCCGGCGGGCGGCGACGAAAAGGGCCTGGAGTACGCGAAGGTCAAGCCCGAGATTGTGAAGCGCAGCATGGAGGAGTTCTCCAAGCCCCAGTATTCCGTGGACGTCCTGAAGGTGGAGGTGCCGGTCAACGCCGAGTTCGTCGACGGAAGCGCGGTGTACACGGGCCAGAAGGCGTACTCGATGGCGGAGGCGTTGGAGCACTTCCGTGAGGCAGCCGGCGTCGCGACCAAGCCGTTCATCTACCTGAGCGCGGGCGTCAGCAACGCACAGTTCGTTGAGTCGCTTCGGATGGCAACAGAAGCGGGTGTGGACTTCTCCGGCGTGCTGTGCGGCCGGGCGACGTGGAAGGAAGGCATTCCGGTGTACGCACGGCACGGTGTGAAGGCGCTCGAGGACTGGCTCGCGAAGGACGGCGTGCGGAATATCACGGCGGTCAACAACGCGATCGCCGGCGCCACGCCGTGGTCCCAAAAGCTGGGCGTCGCGGTGTAAGAAAGGGAACTGACCACCATTTCGCTGCATTTGCGAAATGGCTGTCTGTCTCCCTTGTTGCGGTGTCCTCGCTTTTGCTCCGAGCTGAATTCACGCCGGGTTGCCGCCGACGATCGGTACCTGAATCACCGTGACGGCGGGCTCGGCGAGAGCGCTCCGGATGGCAGGCGCGATTTCCTCCGGACGGCTCACCTTAACGCCTTTTGCGCCGAGCGACTCGGCCAGTTTGTCCATCTCGATCGGACCGAGCGAGCTGGCGATCGACTCCCCGAATTGCTCCATGTGACCCGTCCGCGTAATCCCCCACCCCTGATCGTCGGCAATCACGGCCACAAAGTGTAGCGACTGCCGGACGGCGCACTCGATCTCCGCCACGTTGAACGTGAATGCTCCGTCTCCCGTAAGCAGAATCACGGGCCGTTCCGGGAAGCACAGCCGCGCGGCCATTGCGCCCGCGATGCCCCAGCCGATGACGCCGCTCCGGCCGCAGGTGACCCAGTGAGCCGGATAGCGGTCGCAAAGGAGCTGGTGCACCCACTGGCCGATGGAGCCACCGTCGATCAGGAACACCGTGTCGCCGGTCAGCACCTGCTTCAAGGCATCGATGATGTGGACAGCGTGCATCCCCGCCTTGGCCTGCTCGTCGCCTTTCCGGCGGATGCCGGCGCGGAACGCCTCGCGGCGGCCGCGGGCCGCCTCAAGCCACGAAGCAAACGGAGGAACGCCGACCTTGTCGCACGCAACCGAGAGGCGGTCCCAGCCGGCGCGCCGGTGGTGGACGGCCGCGTTTGCGGCTACCGCTCCCGCCTGAAGGAAGCCGACCCGGTAGTCGCAGATAGCCCCGGCCATGATGACGCAGTCGGCATCCGGGAGCAGGCTAGGGCCGCCAGTGGCGGCGCCGATCACGCCCATAAACGTCTCGGCGGGATGATCGATGGACCCCTTGTCCCAGATGGGAACTACTGTGGGGATGGAGAAGCGCTCGGCAAACCGGACCAGCGCCTCACCGCCTCCGGCGGATTGGACGCCGCCGCCGGCGACAAGCAGCGGACACGACGACGCGGCGAGCGCACGGGCGAGCGGCTCGGGATCTTCGAGCGGCGGCTCGGCGGCCATCGGTGACATGGTCCGGATGAGTCTGAGTTCGTCTACTTCGGCGTCCTGAATGTCCATCGGGAACGTGAGATGGACCGGACCGGGCGGCGCAGCGACTGCCATATTGAGCGCTTCGTCGAGGATCTGGAGGGTACGCTCCGGACAGTCGATGACTCGCGCGTACTTTGTGACCGTGCGGGCCAAGCCCGTCTGATCGAAGTCCTGGAAGTGGCCCATGCCCGCGGTGCGGTGTGCGCCCGCGCCGCTGACAAGGAGCATGGGGGTCGAGTCGAACCACGCGGAGCCAACGCCTGTGAGTGCGTTAATGTGGGCCACGCCGCTCGAGACGCAGCAGACGCCGGGTTTACGGGACAGCCGCCCCTGAAAGAAGGCCACGTAACCGGCCGTCTGCTCATTGCGGGTGTCAATGAGACGAATACCTGCGCGGCGCGCCGCATGGAACAGAGGGTCCAGCCCATGGCCGCAGAGCGTCGCCATCGAAGTGACGCCCCGCCTCTGAAGTTCCCGTACGAAGTAATCCACCGCCGTCATGATGTGCCTCTCGGAAAACCCCGGGACTGACTCCAAATTTCGCTGCGTTTGCGAAATTGGTGTCTGCCCCGGGTTTTTCCCTCAGAAGTTGACGATGTTGGCGAAGGAGACAGGATCGAGGCTGGCGCCGCCAACGAGGCCGCCGTCGATCTCGGGCTGCGCCATCAGGCCCTTAATGTTGTCCGGCTTGACGCTGCCTCCGTAGAGGATGCGAACCGCGTCCGCGGCGCTTTTGCCGAACTGCTTGGCCGCCTGCTCGCGGATGACGCGGTGGGCGTCGGATGCGATTTCGGGCGTCGCGGTCTTACCGGTGCCGATGGCCCACACGGGCTCATAGGCGATCACGATCTTCGCGAACTGAGCGGCATCGAGTCCGGCGATGCCGCCGCTGAACTGCGCGGTGAGGACGTCCGCCGTCTTCCCCGCCTCGCGCTCCTCCAGCCGCTCGCCGACGCACACGATCGGGTTCAAGTCGGCGTCGAGCGAGGCTACGGTCTTCTTGAGCACGCTGGCGTCGGTCTCGCCGAAGTACTGCCGGCGCTCGCTATGGCCGATGATGACCCACTGCGCGCCGACAGCCGCCAGCATAGGCCCGGAAATCTCGCCTGTGAACGCCCCCTCCTTCACGAAATACAGATTTTGGCCGCCGATTCCGATCCGCGTACCCTTCGCGGCGCCGACCGCTGCAGGTAGGTTGACGAACGTCGGGCAGATCACTATTTCACAATGTGTGGACTGGGCTACGAGCGGGTTGAATTTCTCGAAGAACGCGACGGTCTCGGCCGCCGTTTTGTACATCTTCCAGTTACCCGCGATGATTGGTTTTCTCATACGATTGCGCCTAAGAAGCTGGTTCCTTTCTCAACTTTCGTTCCGAAATTCTCCGCCACCGTCTGTCCGATGTCGGACATGGTGGCGCGCACACCCAGATTCACTCCCCTCTTCGCCGCCGGGCCATAGGCCAGCAGCGGTACGTACTCACGGCTGTGATCGGTGGACGGCGTGGTCGGGTCGCAGCCGTGGTCGGCTGTGAAGATGACCAGGTCGCCCTCCTGCAAACGTCCGAGCAGCGTCGGAATCCACTCGTCGACCGCTTCGAGCGCCGCCGCGTATCCCTCGACGTCATTGCGGTGCCCGTACAGCATGTCGAAATCTACGAGGTTGACGAAGACCAGACCCTCGGGCGCTTCATCGAGGGCAGCAAGCGTCTTCGCCATCCCATCGGCGTTGCTCGTCGTCTTCTCGTAGTCGCCGATTCCCCGCCCCAGGAACACCTCGAAAATCTTGCCGACGCTATAGACTGGAACGTCACGCTCGGCGAGGCGATCGAGCAGCATCCCCTTCGGCGGAGGCACCGCGTAATCCTTCCGGTTGGCGGTCCTGACGAACGAGCCGGGGCTCCCGACGAACGGCCGGGCGATTACGCGGCCCACCTCGTACGGCCCGTGGAGTATGTCGCGCGCCGTCTCGCAGATCTTGTAGAGCTCCCAGAGCGGAACCACGTCCTCGTGCGCAGCAATCTGAAAAACGCTGTCGGCGGAAGTGTACACGATCGGCGAACCGGTGCGCATGTGCTCCTCGCCAAGCTGCTTGATGATCTCGGTGCCGGAGGCGGGGATGTTGCCGAGTGCACGGCGGCCGATCCGGCGCTCGAACTCGTCGATGATCACGCGTGGAAACCCATCCCGGAAGAGCGGAAATGGACGGTTGAGGTGCACGCCGGCGAGCTCCCAGTGCCCGGTAGTCGTGTCCTTGCCAGGCGATGCCGCGGCGCAACGCCCATAGCAGCCGGAGGGAGCGTCCGCCGGTTCGCGACCAGCCAGCGGCCGGATGTTCGCCAGGCCGAGGGCGCAAAGGTTCGGGATCCGGAGCGGACGCATCCGGGCGATGTTGCCGAGCGTATCGCTCCCGGCATCGCCGTACACAGCCGCATCGGGCATCTCGCCGATACCGACACTATCGAGGACGATGAGAACGATCCGCCGGAAGCCCATCGCGCTACTCTCCCAACGCCTCCCGGATGCGTTCCGAGAGTATCTCCGTGAAGCGGCCGGGATCGAATCCGACAATACGGCTGACGATTTCGCCACGCCTGTTGGCGATGATCGTTGTGGGAATCGAGCTCACGCGCAGCAGGCGGGAGAGGCCGTCTTCGAAGTAGACGCTCTTGTCCCAGCCGTTGCGCTCCAGGAAGCCGGCCACCATGTTTGGGTCCTCGTCGGTGTTGACCGAAAGGAATACGAGGTCGCCGCGCTCGCCAAACTTCTTCTTGACTGCTTCGTATTGTGGATGCTGCACTCGGCAGGGTCCGCACCATGTCGCCCAGAAGTCGAAGACGACCACTTTACCGCGCAGCGACGAGAGCGCCAGGTCTTCGCCGTTCAGGCTGCTTAGGGTGAACTGCATCGGATCCTCGAGGCCGGCGTTCGGGTCGAGGCGGCGGACGTCTTCCCGTCGTTTCTCGAGCAGGGCCGCGGTTCGGTCGTAGGCCTGTAGAACGAGATCGCCGAGCCCCGTCTCCGAACCTTTTAGTTTGCGATACAACTCGCCCATATGCTTGCGGTCGTCGGCGCGGGCGGCGTCCGTGTTGCGCGGGTCCGAGATGGCGAAGGCCTCGGCGAAGCGTTCGACGGCCTCCATCTCCTTACCCGTTCGCATCAGCGTGAGTGCGGCTTCGCGCGCCGTTTCGGCCGACGGGTCCCTTTCGTAGCCCGCCGCGGCCGCTGAGGCAGCCTCCTCGTGACGTCCAAGGATACTGAGAGCGCGCGCCTGGAAGACCAAGGCGCGTCCGAACCCACGGTCGACCTCTCCACGCCAGAGCACCTGGTCGCTACGGCGCGTGGGCTTCTCTTTTTCAATCAAGCGGACCGCATCCTCGTACTCGCGGGCGTAGCGGAGGGCTCGTGTGGCGCGGTCCTTGTCGTCTTGCGAGAGCAGCACCCGGATCACCCGTTCGAGTGTCTTAGGGTCGTCGTCGCCTTGCGCGATCACGCGCTCGCCGTAGCGCAGGATGCGGTCATCGTCCTTCGTCTCGATGGCCGCCTTGACGAGCGAGCGTTCCATCTCCGCGCGGCGCGGGGAATCGGGAAATTTCTCCAGATGCTTCTCGATTGCCCGGATGAACTCAAACGGACCGGAGCCCGCTTCTTCGAGAAGGGAGCGCAGATGGCTGTCTTCGGCGTCCGTGGGGTCGTTCTGCGCGGCGCAGACCGCGGCCAGCAATAACGCGATGAAGACGACGGCCCGCATCACTCGGACTTCTGCTTCCCCGACCGGATGTACTCGGCGATGCTGGCGGCGCGCTCGCGGGCACGGTTCATGTAAGCGGAACCCTTGGCCACGCGGTCGAGCATCGGCAGCAGAACTTCCGCGCCGGCCAAGCGGTTCCGCTCGACCGAAACTTGGAGATTAATGAGCGCTCGATCGACGCCGAGCCGGTCGAACCGCGCCGTCTTTTCGAGGTTGATCGAATGCTGGACAGTCTCGGTGATCCGCTCGAACCAATCGGCCAGGAGCTGCGCATCGGCGTCCTGTGTATAGTTGAACTTGACCTCGTGGTTCTGCCCGCCAGCCTCGTAACGAAAGGTCTTGATGCCCATGTTGGCGACCTTAAGCCCGGATTCGAGCTTGCGGTTGAACCGGTCCAGCTTGTCGGCCAGCTCAAAAATGGATGTGGTTTCGGCCTCGTTCAATTGAAGGTCGATCGGGTGTGGGTCGTCTGGCGCTTCCTTGTACTCGGTCTTGCCGGATTTTTCGACGGTAATCGAGACAAACGGCAGGCTGCTCTGGGGGAAAGACTTGCTATAGAAGATCCGCGGAGCATCCTGGGCCGCCAGCGCCGCCGTGAGCAGAAGGAGGGTTGCGAACCTCACCGGCTCGCCTCCAGCCGGGCCTCGTGCGCGGAGTGGGTCGCATGGCAGATGGCCACCGCCAGAGCGTCGGAGGCGTCCTCGGATGGAACCTGATCCAGACCCAGAAGCGAGGTCACCATCATCTGCACCTGCTGTTTCTCGGCGCGGCCGTAGCCAACCACACTGGTCTTGATCTCGAGCGGCGAATACTCGCCCAGAGGCAGGCTCGCCTCCGCCACCGCGAGCAGCGCGACGCCTCGAACCTGCGCAAGCTTGAGGGCGGTTTTCACGTTGGCCGCGTGGAACACCTCTTCGATAGCGACGACTTCGGGCTCGTGTACGCGGATGACATCGACAAGGCCCTGAGATACGGCAAGGAGGCGATGTTCCATGGGATCGGCCGGGCGTGTCCGGATGACACCCGAGACGACGACGCGGTGCGCTCGCCCGTCGCTCTCAATCACCCCGTAGCCGGTCCGTTCGGTGCCGCAGTCGATTCCCAGAATCCGCATCCCCGGTATGGCCCTCTAACCCGCGAGGGCCTCCATTTCCTTCTCGTCGATGTCGAAGTTCGAGTAAATGTTCTGCACGTCGTCGTGCTCTTCGAGCGCCTCGGCGAGCCTGAGCATGCCACCGGCGTTCTTGCCTTCGAGCTTGATCGTGTTCTTCGGAACCATGGCGATCTGCGCTTCGACGGTCGGGATGCCGGCCTTGTGGATGGCTTCGAGAACCTTGTCGTGAGTATCCGGAGGCGACAGGATCTCCCAATTGACGCCGTCGTTGCGAAGGTCGTCCGCGCCGGCGTCGAGAACCAGGTCCATCAGTTGCTCTTCGGCGGCCTTGGACTGGTCGATGAGAATCTGGCTCTTGCGCTCGAACATCCAGGCGACGCTGCCCACTTCGCCGAGGTTCCCGCCTTGCTTCGAGAAAATATGCCGTATCTCGCTGACGGTGCGGTTGCGGTTGTCGGTCACAACCTGCACCAGAACCGCCGCACCGCCCGGTCCATACCCTTCAAACATCACTTCATCGAGCTGACCGCCCTCGAGTTCTCCTGTCCCGCGCATAATCGCGCGCTTGATGTTGTCCGCCGGCATGCTGACCGCTTTCGCGGCGATTATCGCGGTGCGGAGACGTGGATTGGCGTCCGGATCGCCGCCTCCGCGCGCGGCGATGGTGATTTCCTTGATGACTCGCGTGAAGACCTTGCCTCGCTTTGCGTCAGCGGCGGCCTTCTTGTGCTTGATTGTGGCCCACTTGGAATGACCCGACATAAGAAACCTCTCGGAAGGAAAAAACGCGTTCAAGAACCCAAAAGAGAGGATAACACAGTCAATCCGCAACGGTTATCGAAAATAGGGCAAGTAGGCCGGAACCCGGCCGCGGTAGCGGTCGAAGGCCTCGCCGAAGCGTCGGGCAAGCAGGCCGTCCTCGGTCCGGACGCGGATCTCCGTCCCGGCGATAAAGATGGCAAGCCCCGCCAGTGCGGCCTCCCAGCGGGAAACCACCATCGCGTTCGAGACCAGCAAACCCAGCATCGAGAGATAGATTGGGTGTCTCACGGCCGCGTATGGGCCGGTGGCCACGAGCTGGTGGCCAGGTCCCACGACGGCTTGCAGGCGGAACTCACGCCCGAGGTGAAGCAGAGCCCACATGAAGAAGGCCACTGACGCGGGAGCCAGCAGCACGCCGATGATGACCAGCAGCAGTGGCTCATGCCCGGCTCCGAACCGACGGAACAGCCAGACAAACACATAGGCCAGCGTCTCGAGCACCAGTCCGTAGAGGGACGTGGACGACCGCAGTTCTGGGCCGTCTGCGGTGACCGGACGGCTACGACGTTCCCACTCCGCCCGAATGTAGAGGAAGAATGCGCCGAACCCGAAGACCAGCCAGGAGATTCCCAGGATGATGACAGCCACACCTCTCGTCCTCTTCAGCGGTATTATCCCAGTAGCTGCCGCACCACCGCCAGCACTCTCTCCGCCCGAAGAGGCTTCTGAAGGACGGCGTGAGCACCGACTGCCTGAGCAACGTGGAGAAACTGGCCCCCGAACGCCCCCGAAACGGCAATGATCTTCACTTCCGGCCGTTCCTTATGAAGGCTGCCGATCATCTCGATGCCCTCGCACTCGGGCATCACGATGTCGGTGATTACGAGGTCCGCGGAACGGTGGGCAAGCTGTTCCATAGCCGCCCGTCCGTTTCCGGCCTCGAACACGTCGTATCCGGCCGCCTCCAGAATCCGCCGCAGCAGACGCCGGATTTCCGCTTCGTCGTCGACCACGAGGACGGTGGCGCTGTTTTGCGCCCGGTCCAGCAACTCCCGCACCTTGGAGGCCAGATCGGATCTGGTGAAGGGCTTCTGCAGAAATGCACTGTCCGGCGGGAACGGAAGTCGCCGGCTTTCGGGAGCGTCGGTGTATCCCGAGATCAGCAACACTTTGGTCTGCGGGCGAACGGCCGTAATCCGCTGAGCCAGTTCGCGCCCGTCCATGCCGGGCATGACGAGGTCGGTGACCATCAGATCGATGACTCCCGGATACTGCGCCGCGGCGGTTAGCGCCTCATCCCCGTTGCTCGCCACAAGGACCTTGTAGCCACAGGATTCGAGGATCCGGGCAGCCAGCTCTCGCACATCCTGTTCGTCCTCGACGAGCAGCACGGTCTCGCTCCCTCCTGGAGACTCTCCTCCCAGCTTGACGCCCTGGTGCTCGTCCGCTGCATCCTCGGCCCGTGGAAGGTAGACCGAGAATGTCGCGCCGAGACCCGGCTGGCTGTCCACCCGGATGGAGCCCCCGCTCTGCTTGACGATGCCGTACACGGTCGGCAATCCCAGTCCGGTTCCCTTCCCCTGTTCCTTGGTGGTGAAGAAAGGCTCGAAAATGTGCTCCAGGATCTTCTTGCTCATGCCGGTTCCGGTGTCGGCGACCGAGACCATCACATACGGCCCCGGCTGAACCAGTGGGTCCTCGAGCAGGTGGTGGCTGTGCAGTTCAACATTCTTCGTTGCAACCGTGAGCCGCCCTCCGCCCGGCATTGCATCGCGGGCATTGACCGCCAGGTTCACGATCACTTGCTGGATTTGTCCCGGGTCAGCTTTGATCTTGCCGAGATTCGGATCGAGTACCGTCGTCAGCTCGATATGCTCGCCGATGAGCCGGCGAAGCATCTTCTCCACGTCAGCGACGGCCGCGTTGAGGTCGATCAGTTTCGGCTTCAGCAACTGGCGCCGGCTGAAGGCAAGGAGCTGTTGCGTGAGTGAGGCGGCCCTATCGCCCGCTTTGCGGATCTCTTCGAGTTCCTGGCTTAGCGGATCGAGCGGATTAAGCCGGCTCATCGCCAGCTCGGTGAAACCGTTAATGACCGTGAGCAGATTGTTGAAGTCGTGCGCCACACCGCCGGCGAGCTGCCCGACCGCCTCCAACTTCTGCGACTGGCGCAACTGCTCCTGAATACGCGTGCGTTCCTCCTCGGTGCGCTGCCGCTCGATGGCCATGGTGTAAACGGCGGCGAGACGTTTGAGGAGATCGAGATCGTCGTCTGTGTAATCGCGGCCGCTATTTGCCACCGCAATCTCGCCGACCGCCTCGTCTCCCAGCACACAGGGGACGGCCAGAAAACGCCGGATCGGGAGATGCCCGGCGGGTACGCCCGTGGACCGCGCGTCGCTCGGCACGTCGTTTGTCAACACGGGCAGCTTGTTCTTCAGAACCCAGCCCCACAGGCCCCCGAAGCGGCCGAAGATCACACTCCTGTCCTCGATCCTGCAATCCGCCCATACGTCCCCGCTCAGAGTCGGGGCGACGAACGTGCGATCCCGCGGATTTACGTAGCCCACGAAGCCGTGCGGGCTATCCGTGTGCAGTTGTGCATGCCTGAGGATCGAGCTGGAGATCTCCTCGTGCGAGGCCAGTGACAGCAGGTGCGCCGACATCTCGGCGATCGACTCATTCATCCGCAGTTGCCGCGAGATCTCCTCTTCCATTCGCTTGCGCTCGGTGATGTCCTCCTTGACGGCGAGGTAGTGGGTGACGGCGCCGCTGGCGGTCTTGATGGGCGAGATTGACGCGTTCTCCCAGAACAGCTCGCCGTTCTTCTTCTTGTTTCGGAACTCGCCGCGCCATTCACGGCCGGCGCGTAACGTGTTCCAGAGTTCGCGATGGACGGCTGGCGGGGTTTCGCCGGACTGCAGAAGTCGCGGATTGCGGCCGAGCACCTCCGACGGCGTGTACCCGGTGAGCTCGGTGAACTTCGGATTGACGTACTCGATGTCCGCCGCCGTGTTGGTGATCACGATCGAAGCTGGGCTTTGCTCGACCGCCACCGAAAGCTTGCGAAGCTGGTCCTCCGCCTCCTTCTGCGCGGTGATGTCGATCACGATGCCAAAGCCATATTGCGCCCGGCCGACCGCGTCCCGAGCCACTTGCGCCACGAGCCGCGCCCAGACAATTCGTCCATCCTTGCGGATATAGCGTTTGGTGAGCGTCGCTCCGGATTCTGCCCCGTCCACGGTCGTCGCGCGGCGAAAGATCTCCAGCTCGGCGGCGATGTCCTCGGGATGAGTGAGGTCGGTGAACCTCATCCGGCGAAGTTCGTCCAAGCTGTAGCCGACCAGCGCGGCGAAGGCGGGGTTGCAGTGTAAGAATCGCCCGGTGGTATCCACGACAGCGACACCGATCCCGATCGATTCGAAGATCACGGGCAACTGTGATTCGCTGAATCGAAGCGCGTCAGCCAGGTCCGAGTCCGGTTGTGGCGACGGTTCAGGCTTCACAATCCTGTTAAGACCTCTGCGCCCAAAGACTTATTGGAATTCCACAGCGGGATCCCCTTGGGTGCCGGCAACGGGCAGGCTCCACCCAAAGTATATCCGATCGGCGAATACCGGCCTTGAGAACAGTCCAGGAACCTCATCGGCGAAAGAGGTTACGGGCCAGGAAGAGGACGTTGGCAGGGCGCTCGGCGAGGCGGCGCATGAAGTACGGGTACCACGCGCCGCCGTAGGGAACGTAAAGACGAAGCCGGTAGCCGGAGGCGACGATGCGGCGCTGGAGGTCGCGGCGGATGCCGTAGAGCATCTGAAACTCGAAGCGGTCCGGCGCGATGCCCCGCTCGCGGACAAAGCGCAGCGCCTCGTTAACGAGCGTTTCGTCGTGCGTCGCGAGCGCCGGATAGCTGCCGTGATCGAGCAGCTCTTTCATCAGGTGACCATAGCTCGTATCAACCTCGCGCTTTCCGGCATAGGCCACTGACGACGGTTCCTTGTAAGCGCCCTTGCATAGCCGCACGGGGACGCCTTTTTCGTTCAGCATCCGGACGTCGGACGCGCTGCGATAGAGATACGCCTGGATTACGCCGCGGACGCGCCGGAAACGCTCGTGCATGGCGGCAACAATGCGGAGAGTGCGGTCGGTGTACTCGTGCGACTCCATGTCGATCTCGACAAAACCGCCGATTCCGGCGGCGGCTGAGACCAAACGCTCGACGTTCTCGCGGCAGAACTCCTCGGAGAGATCGAGGCCGAACTGGGTCAACTTGATCGAGATGCTGGCGTCGAGCTGGTGCTCCGCGATGCGCTGCATGGATTCGAGATAGGCAGCGGCGGCGGCGAGCGCTGCCTCCTCAGAGGTGACGTTCTCGCCGAGGTGATCGAGCGTCACGAGGATTCCCTCGCTGTTCAGCTTGCGACAGACGCCGAGGCCCTCATCAAGAGTTTGCCCGGCGACGAACCGTTTGGTGAGGAGACCTGCCGCTGGCGACGTCTCCATCCATCGCCTTAAGTGCTGCCGGCGGGAGAGGAATAGCAGCAGGCTCCGCAGCACCATGGGAGCATGGTATCAGGAAGGCTCGCTAACAACGGCTTCCCGGGGCATCACCTCGACGCTAGCGGGGGCCAGAGGTTCGGTGCCGTTTACTGCACCAAGCTCGCGTACGCGGCGAAGGGAGGGCAACAGACGGCTCTCCCAAGAGGCGATGGCTCGGTTGTATGCTTCAATAGCGCGCTCGAGGTGGCGCCCGGTGTCGCTGTAGTGGCCATGGATGATCTGGATACGGTCGGAGACCTCGACCGCAACCTGGCGGATCTGTTCGGCGTTTTCCGCAAGACGCCGCTCGCGCCATCCGTAGCTGATTCCCTTGAGCACGGAGATAAGTGTGGTGGGAGTGGCGAGGAGGACTTTGCGGTCCACAGCGTCCTCGATCAGCGTTGGGTTGTACTCCAGCGCGGCGCTGAAGAAGTGGTCGCCGGGAATGAAGAGGACCACCATCTCAGGGGCGGGCTGGAACTGGCTCCAGTACTGCTTGCTGCTGAGCTGATCGATGTGTTTACGGACTTGCTGTCCGTGGCGGTTCAGCGCATCGCGGCGCCCTTCTTCGTCATCGGAAGAGACGGCATCGAGGTAGGCCGCGAGGGGAACTTTTGCGTCGACGACGAGCGACCGGCCGCCAGGCAATTTGACGATCATGTCGGGGCGGATGCGCCCATCCTCGGCATCGTGGGTCTCCTGCTCGACAAAGTCGCAGTACTCGACCATTCCGGCGAGCTCGGCAACGCGCCGCAGTGTAATTTCACCCCAGCGCCCCCGCACCTGCGGGTTGCGGAGCGCGTTGGCGAGCGTGACGGTTTCCTTGCCGAGGCTCTGGATCTGTTCGCGGAGACTGCCGAACATCTGCTGGCGTTCCAGTTCCAGTTCCTTCACTTGGCCCTCGAGCCGGCTGAGCGCGCCGGTCAGGGGCTGGATGACGCCTTCAATGGCAGTCTGGCGCTGCGCGAGGTCGCCCGACATCTCGGCACGGACGGTTTCGAGAGAGCTGCGGGCAGTATCCAGGAACGCGCCCTGGCTGGAACGGAGCGCGGCGTCGGCAAGCGCCTGAAACTTCTCGCCAATCTTGTCGGCGGCCTGGTCGGCAGCGGTGAGCCGGGCTTCGGCGACATTTTTCGCCGCCTCCACCCACGCGAGCTTGCCGCGCATCCAAAGCGCGAGGACGAGCCCGCCGATGGTGGCGCCGACCACCAGCCCCATGAAAAACATCAAGGAAACCGTCGACTCCATAACTTCTCCCTTCCCTTAGAATTTACACCGGATTCTCGACAATGAGAACACTTTTTTCGAAGATGTTTTGGTAAATTCGCACCCGGAATATTTATGCTTGGGCGTGCTGCGAGCGGGCCGGCGGCCGGTAGCGCACGTCAAGGTGAGGCGTCTCGAGGCGCGCGTGTCCCTGAACTCGCGACGTCAGGCAACTCTCGAGTACGCCGCTGACCAGCAGCGTGCGCTCGACTGGGTAGGGCGCCTCGCCCGTCTCGAACATCTCCTCGATCTTTCCCACCAGGCATGCCGAGTACGTGACGTTGGGCACGGGCGGGAGAAAGAATTGGGTCGAAATCGTGCCGATTCCCTTCACCCGGGCGGCGAAATTGTAGTCCTTGATCGCCCCATTCAGCATCAGCAGCGTGGTCCGGAGGCCGTCCCGGTGCTCAATGAAGTAAGCAGCCGGGTTCTTCACGAGTTGCGGTAAAACTCCGCTCCCCACGAGGTCCTGGGGGCGGCCGTCTGTCAGTGTGAGTCCCTGCGGGGTGTCGCTGCGGGACAGTGCGGCGGTGAGCAACTCGCGCGACCAGCGGCCCCGCTCTCCCGCTTCCCAAACAGCATCACCCTCGACTAACTGGACCGCCTTCACGCCGGTCTCCCCTCCCTTTCGCCGTTCAATCATGCATTGCATGGCTTCGAGCGCGTGGTAGTCCATCGGATCGGAGCCGCCCACTCCGGTCATCAACGCGCCTTCGATCTCGCAGCCAAGCGGAAGCTCGACGTCGGGAAGCCGCCATGTGACGGGAAGCGACGAGCCCGCGAGCATCGGGAACTTGAGGCGTCTTGAGGCCTCCACCATCCACTTCGCCTTCTCGAAGCTCCAAGAAAGGTGCTTGTCGTTGTAAACAGGGACCGTCCGACCGTCCTTTTCGAAAACCTCGACGCATTCGCGGAAGAACTCGTAGCGGGGGTAGAGGACCTGGCCCTTTTCATTGCGCGGGTAGTCTCCGTGCTCGCCGATCACGAGGACCGCGTCCACGGCCAACTTGTCGCCGCCGCAACGTAGTGCTTCGGCGATGGTCGGGTAAACACGGAAGCCGTACTCCCGCGCCCGGGTTTCGCTGAGGTCTCCGTCGGGTTTCTGATCGACATAGAGCGATGCGACCTTCATCCTTGATCGGTGCCAGCGGCCGTTCAGGGGGTAGCCCACCAGGAACCGGTCCGCCATGTGCTGCGCGTGCGAGAGATAGCGATAGATCGTGGTGATGACTGCGATGCGCTTGCTGTTTTCCTGGGCCGGCATGGCTTAAGTCCTCCAGAACGTGGATTCGCGCGGGGGGGCGTAGCGGATGGCAAGATGCGGCGTCTTGATGCGCGCCTGCTTCTGGTAGAGGCTTTCCACGCCCGCGGCGGTGAGACCGGTGGTCAGAAGCGTCCGCTCGACCGGATAGGGTGGGCTTCCGCTCAGGAACATCCGCTCGATGTTGTTGACCAGCGGGGTGAAGAACGTGGCCGTGCTGGTCCGCCGAGGCGGCATAGGGAGGTACATCTGGGTGGAGAACGGGTCCGCGTGCCCGTCAATCCGGGCAGCGAAGTTGAAGTCCTCGACCAGCCCGTTCATCAGCAGCATGGTGCAGACGAGCCCGTCTTCGTGCTCATAGCGGTAGGCAATGGGATTCTTAACGAGGCGCGCGAGGTCCTCCATCGACGGGTAAATGTGGTTGTAGCCCTCACGGGCCGGAGTGAGGGTGTGGCTGCGGCACAGGCAGGCCTCGAACAGGTCAGGGGACCAGACCTCTTCCTTGTGGGCGTGCCAGAACTCTTCGCCTCGGAAGGCCTGGAGCCATTTGATACCGGTTTCGCCGCCGGCGCGGCGTTCAACCATGCACTGAAGGGTTTCGAGCGCGTGGAAGTCGTAGCTGTCGGGGCCGCCATAGGCGACGCACATCGCTTCGCGGACACGGGCGCCGAGAGGCATTTCGAGCGGAGGTGTGCGCCACGTAACGGGCAGGCTCGAGCCGGCCATGAGGGGGAATCCCATAGAGCGGGCGGTGTCGTACATCTCCTTCGCGTAGTCCCAATTCCAGGAGAGGTGCTTGTCGTTGAACACGGGAACCGAGCGGCCGCTCGCGCGGAACACCTTAACGATCTCCTGGAAGAATTCGTAGCGCGGGTAGCGCGTTTGACCCTTCTCAGTCCTGGGATACCGGCCGTGTTCGCCGATGAGCAGAACGCCGTCCACGGTGAGGCTGCTCCCGCCCAGAGTGAGGGCTTCGGCGATGCTGGCGCAGACCCGCATCGACGGATGGCGGGAGGCCCGCTCGCGGCTGAGGTCGTCCGAGCCGACTTGGTCGACAAAAAGAGACACCAGGTCCATGGGTGGGCGATGGTGCGCGCTGTTCCAGCCGTAGCCGTCGAGGAAGCGGTCGACGATGTGCTGGGCGTGTGAGTGTGTGTGGTAGATCGTCGTAAGGGCGGCGATCTTCGGCTTGACGGGCCGGCGCTGCGCCCTCGCGGCGAGGGGCGCCGACCCCGCCGCCTTGAGGAGGTCTCTTCGGGAAATTCGCATGACTTCCACCTGACGTTCGCGAGCCATCTTATCACCTGGAAAAGGCGGTCGGACGCTGGCGAATTGCGTTGCTGAGGGCCATCAGCTTTTCGGCTTCGGCTCGGGCGATCTGCGCGAGGGGGCGAAGAAGCTCATCTCGGAGACGGACTGGTTGTTGAGGGCTGCGGCCTGCTCGAGGATGTTGCGAGCGTAGTCGGCCACGAGGCGCACGCCCTCCTCGTAGCCCATGTTGGGGTTCCGGATGCCGCCGTTGTACGCGCCGACGGCCCGGGCGACATCGCCGTTGAACCGGTCGATGAGGTGCCGGAAGAGGAGACCGGCGTACGTGGTGAGCAGGCCGGAGTCGATCTCATCGAGGTTCAACTTGCGCGGTGGCCGGAGAGAGAGGGGGAGCCGGCCGTAATCGCGGGTGTCTTTGAGAAAGAGGCGGTGGACATAACGCAACGTCTCGCGAGTAATCTGCCACGGCCCGGTGGCGTAATTCAGCACGAGCACACGGCCGCGGCGCCGGCGCAGAATGATGTCGCCTTTTTGAGCGCGGCGTTTCCAGACGACGTGCCGTAGATCGCCGCGAATGTCCATATAGTTGTTCTCCATCGCGCCAATACCAAGGAAGAACTCGAGCGGCAGTTCATAGAACTCGGCGACAGTGATGATGTTTGCCGCCATCCCACGGGCTTCGTCGGGCGAAAGCGGTTCCGGCGCAGGCTCGTCTCCTCTGCGAATGCGCGCGTCAGTCGCGGACTTGAAGTGAATGAAACGTGCCATCAGGTTGAGCAGATGTCCGCGTCCGATGCCCTCGAGGTGCCGGCGAACCGGGAGGGAGTAGGCCGCTTCGAAAGTGCGCGTCTGCTGTTGCCAGTCCGCAAGCACGCTCCGCGCAACCCATGCGAGTTCGAAACCTGCGATGTAGCCTGACGCCACGAGGCCGGACGCGGAACTGGCGGCCGTGATTGCATCCCGGTTCCAGGGATAGAGGTAGAACCGGTAAACGGGCCGTCCGCCGGTTTCCCGCGTGGTCAATAGGACCTGCATCCTGCTCGATTCGCGACGGGAGCGCAGGTAATCGTAGCGGAGGTAGGCGAGCAGTTCGTCGCTGGATTCGCCCGCTAGGACAACGAATTCCTTGTCGGCCGAGACCACCGCGGACAGTCCCGCCGCGAAAGACCATATCGGCGTTCCTGAAGGCGGGGGTAGCGCCAGTTCACGGCGTTCGAGGCGCTGCCAGCAGTATCCGCCCATCAGGCCCAGCGCCAGGGATGCGAGCAAAACCCAGCTACAGAAGGCCTTCCGTGTCATGGCGCACCTCTATTATCGCGTGCGGGCGGCCGGGCCAAGCAGTTCAAATTCGCGTCCACTCCGTGCGTGCGGCGGCGAGTAGGCGGCCATCGCCGGTGTGGAGGGCGTGCCGGTAGGAGGGCGCATCTGCAGTCGGGAACTCCTCGGCGGCGGAGATCACTTCGTCGTCGAGAAAGGCCTCACTCACAAACCGGACGTCGAGCGCCGATAGCCTCCCATCGCGGCGAAGCGCGAGCGGCACGGTCTCGATCGCCCAATCCACATAGCAGACATTGTTGGCGTGGCCGTTGGCGTCAAGGTCGTGCCAGCGGACGCGGTTCCGTTCCTCGACCGACGGCTGCTCCGGGGGGATCGCGCCCATTGCGTCTACCCGATCCGCGCCCGCGCGCTCCGGATGGCGGAAGCGCAGGATTGACTCCGGAAGGCGCACCGGCCGCCGAGTCGCCGCATCCAGCAACAACCAGAGACTCGAAGCCTCGCCGAATGTCCGGCCGGCAGCGTCCAGGAGCACGAAGTCTCGATACGCACGCACGCCGCCGAGCCGGCGCGTGCCCCAGGTCTCGACCGCGACCTCGTCGCCAACGCGGGGGAGCCCCGTGAGCCTCAGCGAGAGATGCGTCAGCACCCAAAGCCGGCCGGCGGCCCGCAGGTCGTCGAGCGAGAGGCCGTACGCACGGCAGTGGATGTCGGCGGCTTCCTGGAGATACCGGCAAATCGCCGGCGCCGACGCGCGCCCGCCGGGCTCGGCTTCATAGAAGCGGACGCGATACGTCTCACGCCAGACGAGGTTCATTCCGGAAGTGTAACAGGGGTGGAAAGGCGGCCTATGCTTCCGCGAGTCCGGCGCCGCGGATCACTCCCCGGAGTTGCGCCAGCGCCTGCGTATAGTTCTTCGAGCCGACGTACTCGAGAAACAATGGCGCACCGGGCTTGCGCTCAGTCGCTAGAGTGACGAACTTCCGGTAGTCGAGGTCACCCTCGCCGGCGGGCACGCCGCGGGTCACATGGAGCTTGCGATCCTTCGCGTGGAAGCAGTCGATCCACGGATCGAGTTGATCGAACATCGCCTCGATGCTGTCCACTTCAAGCAGGTTGGCCGGGTCGAGCAGCGCCCGGATGCGGGGCGAGCCGACTTCCTCGAGGAACAGCCGGGTGCGCCGCGCGCTGGCGAGGAAGCCCTGGAAATACGGCTCCAGCAGCACGGTGGCGTCGTGCGAATCCGCGATGCGCGCCAGTTCCTTTCCCGTGACCAGCATCTGGCGCCAGACTTCCTCCTGCCAGTGGTGCGGGACCGGAGGTTCGGGTTCCGTGCCGCGCCAGTGTCCGGCTTCGCTGATGAATTTGCGCACGCCCATGTGGCCGCCCACCGTCATCATCGCGTCGAAGTACGCGAGGTTCGCCTTGCGCTCCGCCTCCTCCGGGTGAATCAGGTTCGTGTAGACGCCAATGCTGTGGATGGAGATGCCGGCCGAGCGGTAAATGCCTGCGATTTCAGTGGCCCGCGCCGCCGTGAGGCCGGCAAGATCGCTGCGGCTGTTGTACTTCCAGTAGTTGCTGTCGGTCTGGGTGAGGAAGAGCTGGATAACTCGGATGCCCTGCCCTTTCAGTTCCTGAGCCATTCGGGCGTTGGTGTAGTCGCGAAACTCGGTAGTGGCCATACCGATGGTCACCGTCTTCCCGGCCTTCGCGGAGACGGTCACCGGCAGAGCCACGGCCGCGAGGAGTGCGTCACGTCGGGTGATCGAGTGCGGCATCTATATCTCCAGCTTCCAGGGAGCGCGGTACGGTCTCAGGACCAGTGCGTCTGCCTGCGGATCGCCGATCACGCGGTTCTTCTCACCGTCCCAACGGATGCTGCGGCCGGTTTCCCACGAGATGTTGAGCAAATGGCCGACAGCGGTGGCGTAGTGACAGGTCTCAACGGTCGCTTCCGGCTGCCTGCGCGCGCGGATGTTGTTCAGGAAGACCTCAAAGTGGTAGTCGTGATCGTCTTTCGGAGGTACGGTCTGCTCAGGGTTGACCAGCCCGGTTGTGGGGACGGCCCGCTGCCCCTTCTTGACCTCGGGAACGATCGAGTATCCCGCGCGGTCGAGAACCATCGACGCCTCACTGCCCATAAAGCACTTGCCGTGGGCACGCGTCTCGCGGCGGCAGCCCGTACGCATGGTGTAGTTGAGGACGAAGCCGCGCTTTGACACTGGGCCGGGGCCGAATTCGAGAGTTCCAGTGAAGGTGTTGGGGTACTCGTGATTGTCCTCGAAGGCGAAGTTGCCGCCGGAGGCGAAGGCCGTCTTCGGCGACTTCACTCCCATGGCCCAGAGCACGACATCGAAGTGATGCACGCCCCACGCGACCTGGTGGCCGGCGCCGGAGACTTTGAACCAGTCGTACCCGTAGTTGTAGTAGACGTTCGGATTGTAAGCGCGCCAGGGTGAGGGGCCGACATAGAAATCCCAGTCGAGCTCCGGCGGCGGGTCGCAATCGGCCGGCGAGCCCGAGCCCGGCCAGTAGTTCTCGCAATCCCAGACGCGCACCTCGGAGATCTCGCCGAGCTTGCCGGATTGAATGAGTTCGACTGCCTCGCGATAGTGCTGCTGGCTGCGCTGCTGCGTGCCGGTCTGGACGATGCGGCCGTACTTCTTTGCCGCCTCGATGGCGACAGCGCCTTCCCCGATGGAGTTGCCGAGAGGTTTTTCGAGATAGACGTCTTTGCCCGCCTGGCAGGCGGCGATCATCGGCAGCACGTGCCAGTGCTGGTTGGTGGCGATGATCACCGCGTCGATGGTTTTGTCCTCGAGCAGCTTCCGGTAGTCGTTGTAAGCAGCGACGCGGTCGCCGCCAGCCCGCTGGCGGCCGTCGGCGAGGTGTTTGGAGTTCACGTCGCAGACGGCGACGAACCGCGTGCCAGGAAGCCCGAGAAAGCGCGGGATGATCAGCGTCCTGCCGCGCGCGCCGCAGCCGATCAGGGCAAGGTTGATCGTGTCGTTCGGACCGGGCGCTGCAACCGCGCCGGCACCGTAAGTGCGGGGTATAGCAATGCCAGCGGCGGCGGAGGCGCCAAGGAATTCTCTTCGTGTCGATTTGCCGGTCATTTCGGGTGATATTATCACCCCGGCGTGCCCGCTGTGACAAAAATATGACAAAAGGAACGGCCCAGGCCGGCGTATAATTTAGCTTAATTGCCTTCTAATCCGTATTTCCGGGCTGAAAGTCCGTTCTATTGATCCGCGGGACTGGTTCAAGGTGACTTCTATTCAACATCCCAAAAGCAAGCACGCGCGAGTTCTGTTGTCGAGCGTTTTCGGGCCTTACGCGCAGGAAGACGAGTTCGGCAGCCGCAGCATCAACCCCATGGAGCTGTACCACAACCAGGTGACGCGCGCGCAGGGCGTGTTTTCGCTGCGCATGTTCCACCGCTCCTGGGGGATCATGATGATCCAACAGAACATTTCCAACCCATCGACGGTGCTCGATTTTCCGAAGCGCGACGACTTCATCCGCGAGATCCGGAACCACCGTTACGACATCATCGGCATTTCCTCGATCATCGTGAATGTCGGTAAGGTCGCGGAGATGTGCCGGCTGGCGCGGGAGCACTCTCCCGGATCGACGATCATCGTCGGTGGTCACGTTTCCGCCATTCCAGGCATCGAGAAGATGGTGGACGCCGATTACATCGTGCGGGGCGAAGGTATCGCGTGGATGCGGAGCTATCTCGGCCAGGACGCCGGCGCACCGATCGTGCATCCGGAGATCGTTTCGGGCTTCGACATGCGCGTGATGGGGTTCAAAATCCCGAACAAAATGTCCGATACCGCCGCCACGATCATCCCGTCGGTGGGCTGCCCGATGGGCTGCAACTTCTGTACGACGTCGGCGTTCTTCGGCGGTAAAGGCAAGTCAGTCGACTTCTTTGAGACCGGCGACGAGCTTTTCGAAGTAATGAGCCGGATGGAGGAGAGGCTGAATGTGCGCAGCTTCTTCGTGATGGACGAGAACTTCCTGCTCAACCGCCCGCGTGCCATGCGGCTGCTCGAGCGGATGAAGGAGGCGGGGAAGAGCTGGGCATTTTACGTTTTCTCATCGGCCAACGCGATCCGCAAGTACTCCATGGAGGAACTGGTCCAGCTCGGCATTTCGTGGGTCTGGATGGGGCTTGAGTCGGTGAAGTCGAGCTATGCGAAGCTCAAGGACACGGACACAGTCGCGCTGACGGCAGAGCTGCGGAAACACGGGATCAAGCTGCTCGGGTCAACCATCGTCGGGTTGGAGCACCACACGCCGGAAAACATCCGCGAGGAAATCGAGCGCGCGGTCGCGCACGACACCGATTTCCACCAGTTCATGCTCTACACGCCGGTGCCGGGCACGCCCCTGTACCACCAGATGAAACAGGAAGGGCGCATGCTCGAGGACGTGGATCTGGCCGACATCCACGGGCAGTGGAAGTTCAATTTCAAGCATGCGGCCATTTCCCGGGACGAGTCCAAGCACTTCCTCGACCTGGCCTTCTGGCGGGATTTCGAGCGCAACGGCCCGAGCCTGTACCGCATCTGCCGCACGACGTTCGAAGGCTGGCGGCGTTACAAGAACCACCAGGACCAGCGCGTGCGCGAGCGCTTCCAGTGGGAGGTGCGGACGCTGCGGCGCGCCTACTCCGGCATGTTGTGGGCGATGGAACGGCAACTGCGCGATTCCAACGAAGCCGTCAGCCGGCGGGTACGCGAGCTACGGCATGAGCTGGAGCGGGAGTTCAGCGGGTTTTCGAAGCTGGCGACCGGCGTGCTTGGTCCGATGTTCCTGTGGATGAGCAAGCGCGAGCAGAAGCGGCTGGAAGCCGGACAGACCTACGAACCGCAGGTCTTCATCGAGCGCCGCAACTGGGAAGCGGCAGTGTAGCGGCATGCTGCGCCGAATCCTCGCGCCGGCCTTCGCGCTGTTGACGCTCGGCCAGGGATTCGCGATTGCGCAGCAGGCGGTCGACATTGACATCTGGCGGACGGCGGGACCGTTTTCAGCCGGACTCGCCAGGCCGGTCAAGGTCGTGGATTCCGACGGGAGGGACGCCAGCCCGAACGTCTCGCGCGACGGCTCCAGGATCGTCTTTTCCTCAACGCGTTCGGGCACGTGGGAGGTCTGGACGTGCCGTAGCGACGGGAGTGGCGTCTTCCAGGTCACCCGGCTCGGCGACACTCCGGTCGGCAGCACCCGGTGGTCGCCCGACGGCAAGAGGATCGCCTTCGACGGCCAGAAACCGGGCCACTACGACCTCTTCGTCGTGAACGCGGACGGCAGCGGGCTGCGGCAGCTCACAACGGAGAGTTCCACTGACGTGAAACCGAGTTGGTCGAAGGATGGCCGCTGGATCTACCACACGTCCAACCGCACCGGCGAGTACCAGGTCTGGAAGATCTTGTCGGCCGGGGGAGAGGCGGTCCAGGTCACGCGGCGCGGGGGCTACACGCCATTCGAGACGATGGACGGGAAGTTCGTCTACTACGCGAAAGGGTTGAACGAGCACAGCCTGTGGCGCGTGCCGGCGAGCGGAGGGGAAGAGTCGTTCGTACTGGACAACGTGGTGAGTAACCGGTGGGTGATGCTGAAGAACGGGATCGCCATCCTGAACATGGACGCGCAGCCTCTGCCGGTGATCGAGTTCTACGACTTCGCGACCGGCCGGCGCCGCGCACTCGACGTGCTACCCAAAGAAGGAAACATCTACGGCGGCGGCACTGCCATCGCTGCGCCACCCGGCGGAGCGTGGCTGCTGTTGTGCGCGATCGAACCTGCCAAGCGTCCAGAGTGAGGCGGCGACCGAAGCCGCCCTTTTCCGGTAAGCTCTACCCATGGGTCGATTCCTTCTGACCGCTTCCCTGCTCTTGTGCGCGAGCGGGGCCTATTCGGGGGAACTCCAGGACGATTTGAAAGCCCGGCGGGCGCGGCTGATGGAGAAGCTCGGCCCGAAGTCGATGCTGATCCTTCACAGCGCATCGGTGAAGAACTACTCGTGGGACGTCGACCACGAGTACCGGCAGGACAGCAACTTCTATTACCTCACAGGTGTCGAGCAGGAAGAGTCTGTGCTGGTGATGATGCCGGGGAACAGCAACCGGCGCGAGGTCCTGTTCATCCGCGAGAAAGACCCGAAGCGCGAGCACTGGCAGGGGCGTTCGCTTAGCCAGGCGGAGGCGGCGGAGCAAAGCGGCATCGAGACCGTCTACTGGCTTGGCGAGTTCGAGCGGTTCGTCGAGATGATCCTGTCGGGGGAACCCTACCGCCCGGAGAAAGCGCCGCGGCTGGATCGGTCTCCGGACTTCGACACGTTCCTCCACGCTCTGGCAGGGGGAGAGGCGGAGCTGGCTGTGGTCCTCGACCAGACTCCGACAATCAAAGGGCCGGTGAATCCGGCGCTCGCTTTCGCCCACGACCTGCGCGACCGGTTCCTCGGATTTCGAGTCGTCGATGCGACGCGGCACGTCCACGCCTTGCGGCAGGTGAAGTCTCCGTACGAGCGCAAGGTGCTCGAACAGAGCGCGGCGATTTCGGGGGAAGCCCAAAGGGCCGGGATGCGGGCGGCGCGGCCGGGCGCCTACGAGTACGAGGTGAAAGCAGCCATCGAGCAGGTTTACCGCGGCCGTGGCGCCTTCGGTTGGAGCTATCCGCCGATCACAGGCAGCGGCCCGAACGCCAATATTCTCCACTACGCCAAAGCGGACCGCCGGATGGATGCGGGCGAGCTGATGCTGGTGGACGCAGCGGCCAACTTCCAGTACTACACCGTGGACATCACGCGCACCTACCCGGTGAATGGCCGGTTTACCGAAGCGCAGAAGGACATCTACTCGATTGTCCTGCGGGCCCAGGAGGAGGCAGCGAAGTTCGCCAGGCCAGGCGTCCTGTTACGCGACGTACACCACAAAACCGTCGATGTGATCAAGGACGGCTTGCAGAGGCTCGGCCTCCTGACCGACATCAGCGGGGACCAGTACTCGGTCTGGTATACCCACGGCTCGACGCACTACATCGGCATAGACGTGCACGACGTCGGCGACTACCAGGAGCCGCTGGCCCCAGGACACGCCTTTGTGATTGAACCGGGCGTCTATATTCGCGAGGATGCTTTCGAGAGCCTGGACAAGACGCCGGAGAACGAAGAGTTCACCAAAAAAGTGAAGCCGGCTTTCGAAAAGTACAAAAACATCGGCATCCGCATCGAGGACTCGTTCTTGATGACCGAGAACGGCTTAGTCAACCTGTCGGCCAAAGCGCCCAGGACAATCGAGGAGGTCGAGGGCTTCAAAAAGGGGCGGTAGGCGCAGGCGCCCGGTGTATAATCGGCGCAGCCGGGGAGGGGCCATGCCGAAGAAGCTGGTCAGGCGGAAGCCGGAAAAGCAAAAAACGAAGAAGCCACGGGTCAAACGCCGTGTGCCGCCACCTGAGACGCCTCCGGACATCGAGGCTCCTCCCGTTCCCTACCAGTGGATCACCGCGACGCTGCGTACGAGTACGGGGCTCTTCTGTCCTATCACCAGCTCTCCCCTGTTGCGGCGGCGGGCGATGGAGTTCGCCTATTCGGTTCGCAACCGCGCCCACTGGGCCGAAGTCGAATCGGCGCGCGAGCAGTTAAAGCAGCGGGGCAGTCAGGTCCTCAAGGAATTCGGTCTCAGCGACACCGATCTCCGGCAGATCGCCGAAGCGGGTATCGTCGAGGTGAAGATTCCGTATCCGGCGGAATCGATCGGATGGGAAGTCCGGATCCTGCCCTGGGAGTATCTGCTCAGCGCCGCCACCAAACCTTTTCGTGGTGACCGGGCGCTGCATGTGGTCCGCTATCTCGAAAGAACAACGGCGGCAGGCCCGGCCGCAAAGACGCCCGCATCCCTCCTGTTCGTCGAAACCGCGCCCGGCCCGCTCAGCGAAGACTACTCGTTCGAGTTCGAGCGCAAGCTGGTAGAGGCCAACCTCGAACTCGATGCCGATCATCTGATCAACCCGACCCTCGATGCGCTCAAGAACAGAATCGGGCACCCCACACCGGACGTGATCCATCTGACGGGCTTCGATACCCACCAGGGCGTGGACTTGCTCGACTGGCACTTGAAGCAGCCGAAGGACGGGTGGAAGGACGGGATGTTCTTCCGAGGGCCTGACGGGCTGCCGCAGATCGTCGAGGCCATCCCGATGTCGGAGGCCTTCGAAGCAGTGAAGGACCACCCGCCCGCGCTCGTGGCTTTCAACTGTTACAACTCTGCGTCGAGGCTGGCAGCCCTGGCGGTGGGTGCGGGTGCAGGCGCGGCCATCGGCTTCCAGGACGATATCGACGATTTTCTCGCCGAGCTGTTCTACACAAACTTCTATCGCGCGTGGAAGCTTTCGGGTTGGAACATCCTCCAGGCCTTCAAGTGGGCGCGAAACTCGCTCCGGGGCCAAAGCTCCAAGCTTCGCGGCACCGGCGTGATACTCTGGAGCGCCACGCCGTTGCTCGGGCTCGAAGAGGCGCCCGACGAGCTGGAGAAGCGCTTCCGCGACGACCATCGGCGCGCCGTCCAGGTTCCGCCCCCTGCCCAGGGCGGGGTCCGCGAGATCGTTACCGTCGAGGTGGAACCGCTCGATAAGCTGAACTACTCGCTGCTTCACAATGACCGTCCGCTGTTCGACACCTTCCAGATCCGCAAGTACCCTCCCGGTCGGCTGAGCGGCGTGAGCGTTGAGGTCATGTTACACGCCGGTCCCGAGAGCCTGCGCTACCAGAGTTCCTTCGACCTCGAGGACCCGATCAAGGACCTGAAGGATCTGGTGAAGGTTCCACTTACTTCGGAGCTGGCCCGTTCGATTCGGGAGAGCGTGCAGACCTGTGTGTTTGTCAACGTGTCCTGCGGAGGCCAGGACGTCTTCCGCGACACGTATCCGGTAACCCTTCTGCCGATCGACGAATGGCAGGATGACGATCTGAATCGCGTATGGCTGCCGTCGTTTGTGATGCCGCGGGACCCGGTGGTAGCGCGAATCATCGACGCGGGACAGCGGTACCTGATGTCGCTGGCCGACGATGCCGGCGCCGGCTTCGACGGGTACCAGAGCGTCGATCCGAAGTCCGACGACCCGAGTGAAGGCGTCGACCTCCAGGTGCGCGCGCTGTGGTCGGCGCTGCTGAACGAGTACCGTCTGGGCTACATCAATCCGCCTCCGACCTTCACCGACTCCGCACAACGGCTCCGCACGCCTGTGGACATCGTCGAGAGCCGCCACGGCACCTGCATCGACCTGGCCCTGTTGCTCGCCTCCTGCCTGGAGTACGTGGACATTTACCCGGTGGTCTTCCTTTTGGAAGGCCACGCCTTCCCCGGCTACTGGCGCAGCGACAGTGCGCACGAGAAGTTCTGGGAACGCTTCTATGTCAAGACGTTCGAACAGACCGAGGAGCCTCCGGACGAACGGATGGTCCCGAACGCGGCCGGAGCGGAGCCGTGGATGCTCGGCGCCGAGGGATATGCCAGCGTGGTCGAGCTCGTCCGCAGCGGCGACCTGGTGCCGCTCGAAAGCGTGTGGCTCACCCAGCAGCGTGGATTCTGGGAGGCCGTCGAGTCGGGCGGTGAGAACCTGCGAAGCAAGCGCGATTTTCAGTTCATGGTCGATGTGCTGCGCGCGCGGCGGCAGAAGGTCACGCCGCTGCCCGTTCTGGGGATTCGAAAATGACGCCACCTTTCCCGAGCGCAGACGAACGGCAGGAGATGAATCGCCTCCTGGTGAATAACCTGGACCAGGCGGTGGACGATCTCGACATCTTCACGCCGGACCGCGAGTTCGATGCCGAAATCTCCATCAGCCAACTCCGGCGTGGGCGGCGCGAAGCTCTGGCTGACCCCGTCGGGATGATGACACTGGTGGAGGTGGACGGCGTCCTCCTCTGGCAGGAGGGAGCGGCGGTTTCTTCTCCTGCGCTGCGCCGCCGCCGGGGCCGGCGGGCCGAAGGGCCGGGTGGCGAGATCGTACAGCAGTTCAAGTTCGAGAAGCTCGAGCCCTCCAAGGTCGGAGCCTTTCTCGAAAGGATGGACCTGAAGCTGACTCCGGAGCGCGGGCTTCGCAAATGGGATGGAGGCAAGCTCGCGGCGATCGATAAGCCGGCCGACAAGGGGCGCATCCTGCTGATCGTCCACGGAACATTCAGCAATACCGACGCGGTTGTCGGCGAGCTGCGGGCCACGGCCGGCGGCCAGGCGTTTCTGGACCGCGCGGTAGCACATTACAGCCAGGTCCTGACTTTCGACCACCCGACCATTTCGGTCAGCCCGGTCTTGAACGCCCTGGACCTGGCGCGCCTGTTCGACTCCTCCAGCGCCGACGTGGACGTGGTCTGTCACAGCCGCGGCGGCCTGGTGACGCGCTGGTGGATGGAGGCGTTCGACCGTAAGCAGAGGGGCCGACGGGCGGTGTTGGTGGGGTGCCCGCTGAACGGCACCAGCCTGGCTGCTCCGCCGAGACTGCGTGCGGGCCTCAGCCTGTTGACCAACGTCGGCCGCGTACTGGCGCCGGCCGCGGACGCGGCTTCCGCGGTGATTCCGTTCCTGAGCGTCGCCGCCGGCCTGATTCGCGTCCTGTCGTCGTTGTCCAGCCTGGCGGCCGCGTCGCCGATGGTGGACGCCGCGGTGGCGATGATCCCGGGCCTCGCGGCAATGTCACGGATCGGGAACAACCCGGAGCTGTCACGGCTGAACCAGGACCCGGCCAGCCCCCCGGCCGAGTATTTCGCCGTCCGGTCGAACTTCGAGCCGAGCAGCCCCGGCTGGGCGTTCTGGCGCTACTTCGTTTCGCCGAAGGAGAGGCTGGTGGACGTGGCTGTGGACACTCTCGTGTTCGACGGCCAGAACGACCTGGTGGTGGACACCGCCTCGATGACCGAGCTGCCTCCGGCGTCCGCTCCGCCGGCGACCCGCGTCCTGGACTTCAAGACCAACGACACGGTGTATCACACCAACTACTTCCGCCAGCCCCAAACGCTAAAATTCATCGCGGACAGCCTGCAGATCCCGTAGCAGGGTGGCTGTCCCCTTTTCTTCCAGCCACTGAGTTCACTACAGCTCCAAACCGCGACCGCCAGGCGCAAGTCTCAATTTCGGGATGTAACTGTCCGAATATGGGACTCGTACGAGTCACCTCTTGCGGCCCCGCGTGCCAAAACCGCTGAATCGCTGCGGCAATGACCAGCAATCACATCGCGAGGAAAAGGCTCAGGATCGCGAGGCGTGTGGCGCGATCCGGCATCTCGAGGTGCCTGGGGGGAATTGGTCCCGATTCGGACCATCTGCTATGGCACGAAACGTGCTGCTGCGTGGCAAGAGCCATGATCTCGACGATGACGCGGGAGATCCGCTACAGCCTGCGCACTCTGATCAAGAGCCGGGGGTTCACCGCCGCGGCCCTTCTCGCGCTGGCTCTCGGCATCGGCGCCAACAGCGCTGTTTTCAGCTTGGTCAACGCCGTCCTGCTCCGGCCGCTGCCGTACGAAGATCCGGCGGGTCTCGTTGATATCTCCGAACTCGACGCGGAGCGGCAAGGGCTTCCGGTCGACTACCTCGACTTCGTGGAGTGGCGCGCTCAGGCCGATGCCTTCAAACGGATGGCGTTTCAGGCGACCTTCACGCAGACACTGACGGGCGCCGGCCTCGCCGAGAACTTGCCGGTCGGGTTCGTCACGGCAGACTTCTTTGGCACGCTGGGAGTGCGCCCGATCCTCGGCCGCGATTTCGTCGCCTCGGACGATCGGAAGACCGCGCCCCCGGTGGCGATCCTCAGCTACCGCTTCTGGCAGAACCGCTTCGGCGGCGATCGGGGCGTCCTCGGACGCACGTTGAGGCTGGGTCAGAGGAATTTCACCATCGTCGGGGTCCTGCCGTCTTCCTTTCGGTACCACCGCCCTGGCCAGGTGTACGTCGCTTTCGGTCCATGCCTGAGCCAGTGGGGCATGGACCAGCGCGGCAATCACAACAACGCGTTCGTGGTAGCGCGGCTAAAACCAGGCGTCTCGATCGAGCGGGCGCGCGCTCAGATGGATACCATCGCCCGGCGTCTGGAGGCACAGTTCCCCTTGAACAGGGGGATTGGCGCCGCCGTCCGGCCGCTCCGCGAGCTGTTCGCGGGTGGCGTGCGGAGCCAGATGCTGATCCTGCTGGGGGCAGTCGCCTTCGTGCTGCTGATCGCCTGCGTGAACGTGGCCAACCTGATGCTGGTTCGCTCGGCGGCGCGGCGGAAAGAGATTGCCGTCCGGGCGGCGCTTGGCGCCAGGCGGCTCCGCCTCATCGGCCAGCTCCTCACCGAAAGCATCCTGCTTTCGATGGCCGCGGCCCTGTTGGGGCTGCTGCTCGCCGAGGCCGCTTTCGACGTCCTGGCGAAGCTTCTGCCCTGGGGCTTCGAAGCGGCCGACGTCTCGATCGATTGGGCAGTGCTGGCATTCACGCTGTCGGTGGGTTGCTCCACTGGTATCCTGTTCGGAATTGTGCCCGCGCTTCAGGCCACCGATTTCTCGCTGAGCGAAGCGCTGAAAGAGAGCGGCCGGTTCGGCGACGCCGCTTCGGCGCGAAGGAAACTGCGCAGCGCCCTGGTGATTGCCCAGGTTGCGATCTCGATGGTCCTGCTCGCCGGAGCGGGCCTGCTCGCAAGGAGCTTTTGGCGGCTCGTGCAGGTCAGCCCGGGTTTCGAGGTACAACACGTTCTTACCATGGACGTGAGCTGGCCCTATTGGGAGATCTTGGGCGTGGCGGGAGCAGTGGATTTCCACAAGCGGCTGTGCGAGCGCGTCGAGGCGCTACCCGGCGTTCGGGCAGTGGGCGGGATTTGGCCGCTGCCGCTCGGCACCGGCGGCGCTGCCATCCCGATTTACCGCGCCGGCAAGCCGGTGCCCGCGCAAGGCCAGTGCCCGGTGGTGGCCTACCACCGCGCCACGCCGGGTCTGTTTTCCGCCCTGGGAATCCCGCTGTTGCGAGGTCGCATCTTCACAGCAGCGGACGGTACTCCTCCTCGGGACCAATCCCCCGCGCAGGTGGAAGCTGCCTGGCGTGCTTCGACTCTTGCTGCCGTGATCAGCGAAAGTATGGCTCGCCGCTTCTGGCCCGGTGAAGATCCGGTCGGCCGGCGTTTCCGGTTCGGGCCGCCGGAGTTCAATGGCCCCTGGGTGCAGGTACTCGGCGTAGTCGGCGATATCAAAGGCGCTGGCCTGGACCAGCCCGCCGAAGCCGAATTCTACCTCTCGGCCTACCTGGACCCGAACGACCTGACGCTGGTCGTCCGGTCCGGCGGCGACCCGGCGGCGCTTGCCGCGGCTGTCCGTACCGCCATAGCGGAGCTGGATCGAAACGTCCCGGTGGACAACGTGCGTACGATGGACAAGGTTCTCGCCGATGGGGTCTCCCGGCGGCGCACAAACATGCTGCTCATCGGCGCGTTTGCGATGTTGGCCTTGGTGTTGGCAGCGGTGGGTCTCTATGGCGTAATGGCTTACCTGGTCGCGCAACGCCGGCATGAGATCGGGGTCCGTATTGCCCTCGGCGCTTCGGGTGCCGATGTCGCTTCGGCGGTAGTGAAAGAGGCCGGCCTGTTGGCGCTGGCCGGTGTCGGCCTCGGCACGCTTGGGGCGCTGGCGTTGACGCGCCTGTTGGCCAACCTCCTGTTCGGGCTGGCGGCAACCGACCCCGCCACATTCGGCGCGGCCGCCGCTGTGCTGCTGGCTGTGGCTGTCGCGGCAAGCTGGGCGCCCGCCCGCCGCGCCGCCCGGGTCGATCCGATTGTTGCCTTGCGCTGCCAATAGCCACGGCAGGAAGCCGCGACCGCAGGGAGCGGTCATTTCGAAGCTTCCGTTCCCTACACGCCCCTGGTTTCAAAACCGTGCTGCGTGCGGTGGTACGAACTGTCGTACGCCTTGCTCGATTTGAACAGCTCATAACGGCCGTCGCCGACGGCCTCGCCAACGCGGCTCAGGAGCGTCCTCGTTTCGGCGGCGGTCACCGGCTTGAATGCGCGGCCGATTCGGATCGCCTCACGTAGCTGCTCCATCGAGGTCAACCCGACCACCTGAACGGCGACCGGCTGGCTCAGACAGTAGCGGTAGCAATCCTCGACCGACAGCTTGCCTTCGGTGATGACGCGCCCGTCGCCGCCGCAGCCCTTCATGCCGATGATGCCGACGTTCTTCTTCAGACAGACGGGCATCACTTCGTCCCGAAAGCTGACGAACGCGGAATCCATCACGTTGTTCGGCATCTGGGCTGTGTCCCAGTCGAACTTCTGCGCAAGCATCTTCAGGTGGATGGCGGGAGCTTTGTGACCGGTGAAGCCGATGAACCGGACCTTGCCCTGCTTGCGCGCCTCCATCAGGGCGCGGATGCCGCCTTTCTCGAAGACCCAGTCCGGATCGTTGTAGTAGTTGCACTCGTGGAACTGCAGCAGGTCGAGGTGGTCGGTCTGGAGCCGGCGCAGGCTCTCTTCGAGCTGCTCCATGGCGGGTTTGTACTCGCGGCTGCAAACCTTGGTCATCAGAAAGGCCTGCTTGCGGCGCCCGCTCACGGCGAGCGCCTTTCCCATCAGGTCTTCGCTGCGGCCGTTGTTATACTCCCACGCATTGTCAAAGAACGTCATGCCCTCGTCGAGGGCGGTGTGTATGATGCGGATCGCCTCGGCCTCTTCCTTCACACGCCCAACGTGCGCGCCGCCAAGGCCGAGGAAGGATACACGAACGCCGGTGCGGCCGAGCACTCGAGTGGGCAGGCCGGTGGCCGCTGCGCTGGAGGTTTGAGCAATCACTTGCTCCGCCAGGGCTGCCGTGCCGAGGGCCGCCTGGAAGAATACACGACGGGTTGTTTTCGGTTCCATCGCGATTACCTCGCGTGAAGCTCAGGCGGCCTTCCGCATCTCGGAGGCAGCCGGAATCTTCGTCAGAAGTTCCTTCAGTTCATCCCGGTTGGCCGGGCCGATGGTGAAGCAGTCGACACAATCGAGCGACATGGCGTAACGGAGCGCTTCATCGACTCGATTACGCAAGCCGCCTTCGCCGAGGATCTTCATGCCGATAACGCCCTTACCGGCGGCCTTCATCTGACGAAGGACGGAAACAACCGTGTTCGGGTCAGCGTCCATGAGTATGCTCGCCGGATTGATGCGGGCGAGGTCGACGTGAACCCACGGCGTCTTCGCGGCGGTGCGGAGGGCCTCAATCGAGTGGCAGGAAACGCCGTGCGTTCGCACGATGCCCTTTTGTCGGGCCTCGGAGAGCACCTCCATCGCTCCAGCGCGCTCCTCGGTCCAAAGAGGATTCGTGACGGCGTGGAGCAGCATGATGTCGAAGTAGTCGGTTCCGAGCTCCTGGCGGAAGCGGTCAAGGTCGGCGCGCATCTGGTCGGCGGTGCGGGCGCGGGTCTTTGTCAGGATAGTGACCTTCTCCCGCTTGACGCGTTTGAGCGCCTCTTTGACGTGGGGATGGGTCTTGTAGCCGTCGGCGGTATCCCAGAAGAAGATGCCTTCGTCGTAACCGTACTGGAGCATGTCCGCCACGCCCTGGACGCCCAGCAGTCGCTGCACGCTGCCCCCCTTGGTGCCGGTGCCGATGGCGAGCCGGGAGAGCTTCACCTTGTCAGGACCCAGACGCACGACGTCGGTCGCTTTACGTTTCGCCCCCAGCGCCGGAGACAGCGCACTGGTGGCGAGCAAGCCGGTTTGGAGGAATTGTCTTCTATTCATCATGTTGGACACTTCTCCTTTCGGCCGGAAGCCGGCGCACTCCGGCCCCGGACTGTGCTGGAAGTATACACCAGACGGGATCGCGGGCGGGCGATGTGGCATGCTCTCGTCCGAATCCGGAGGCTGCCGATGAACCGCCGAACCTTCCTGACGCTGCCCCTCGCCGCGGTAGCCGCCGGTGCCGCGCCGAGCCGTCCAAACGTCCTCATCCTCAAACCGGTGGCCAGGGAGGACCTGCATTTCACCATCGAGTCTCGGGATGGCTTTCACTTCGCGGTGCGCCGGGGCGAATGGAAGCTCGTGCGTCATGAGCCGCGGCCGTCCGGCGGAGCGGTCAATCAACTGTACCGTCTCGACGAGGATCCTCAGGAAACCAAGGACGTGGCGGCGGCTCACCCGGCACTGGTGAAGGAGCTTGCCGCAAGTATCGAGAAGTGGCGCAAGCTGTACCCGGCCGAGGGGACCCGGCTGGAAAACCGCCCGCCAGCGGGCTGGAAAGCACCCAGCCAATGGGCGGAAGCGGCGCGGAGGTGAGAATCCGGACGGAAGGGCCAACGGCCAAGTAAACGGTAACGCGCCCACATCTACGGGCTAGCGACTATCCGTCAGCGTGAAGCGATCAACACTGCGCCATCAGGCGCGGGCAATCAGCGCAGACTCGTTGCAACATCGCTGTTCATTGATCCGGATGGGGCCCGATGATAGGCTTGGCGGTAACAGGAGATCTCATGGCCCGCACACAGGCCGCCCCTGCCCTCGATCTGGGTCAAGCGCTGGTGGAGAGTTACGCCGTAAACGACCGAATGAACCAGGTTGTGCTCGAGTATCTCGATCCCGGTGCATGGCGCGCCAAACTGCCCGGCAGCAGGGGACGTACGATCGCCGCAATCTTCTCGCACCTGCATAACGTCCGCCGCAAATGGCTGAGGCTCTCGGCCCCGCGTATAAAGCTCCCTGCCCCGCTCGACGGCGCTCGCTGTTCCCAGAAGCAGGCTAGGGTAGCTCTGGCGGAAAGTGCTGCACGCTGTTGCGAAATGCTCGCTGGCGCTCTGGCCGGGCCCGAGCGCCGCGTTGAAACCTTTCGCCGGGACGGATGGGCGAGACCGTGGCCCGCCGGTGCAGCGATGGTGGCGTACATGATTTCGCACGAGGCCCATCATCGCGGGCAGGTGTGTATGCTGGCACATCAGCTCGGATTCCCCCTGCCGGTCAAGGGCGCCTACCGGATCTGGGTCTGGGAAAAACTCTGGAAGGAGTGCGGATTCACGCACCCGCGATGAGGCACCCCGGATTCCCGGTGGCGTCCTCCGTCCCGGCGAGCCACACCTGCCTGGGCGCGAGCGATGCCGAACGCTGCGGAAGGTCGGTGCGCCCGAGCGCTCCTTGGACGAGGTTGGCGAGGGGGGGTCTGGATAGAGCATCCTGCGGCCTTTTGAATTCCTTGGCCAGAGGACGGTGGCTCGGCCACATCTACGTGATGACGACTTCTCGCTCAGGTGGATTGCTTCTGGGTTGGCGACGGTTCGCTCGGAATCCATTGGGCCACGTTCGCAGAATCGGGCGTGCTCGAGCCGGCTTAACCCGTGAGAGGCTGGAGTTCCCCGAGCATCGTGGGGATGAGCTCGGAAACGGTAGGGTGAATGTGAACGGCCCGCTGGATCACCGTATAGGGCGCCTTGGCGTACATGACGTCCAAAATCGAGTGAATCGCCTCGTCACCGCCGACGCCTAAAATGGCAGCGCCCAGGATTTCACGTGTATCGGCATCCACCACTATCTTCATGAAGCCCTGGGTTTCTCCTTTCTCAATAGCCCGTGAAACTCTAGTCATGGGGCGATTGCCAACCAGCGCCCGCCTGCCGGTCTTGCGAACTTCGGCCTCGGTCAGGCCGGCTCGTCCGAGCGGCGGGTCGATGTACAGCGCGTACGCCGGGATGCGGTCAGTGATCCGCCGCGAGTCGTTATCCAGGAGATTGGCGGCAACAATCTCCGAATCGTTGAACGACGTATGGGTGAAAGCACCTCTTCCATTACAATCACCCATGGCCCAAATCCCAGGGACGCTGGTACGCAATTGATCGTCGACCACGATGTAGCCGCGTTGGTCCAACTCGACGCCAGCTTTATCCAGTCCGAGGTCGTCGGTATTTGGGCGGCGGCCTACAGCGAGCAGCAGATGAGTTCCGCTAATCTCTGAGGGTCCCTCGGCGCAATCCAAACGGGCAATAATCTCTTCGCCCCGCTTCGAAAACCCGATGCATTTGGCGTTCAGCCGGAGGCGGATGCCTTCGCCCTCCAGAATCTCCTGGATGGCCACAGATACATCTTCGTCCTCACGCTGTACCAGGCGCGGCCCCATCTCGACGACAGCAATGTCGCTTCCAAATCGACGGAACATCTGCCCGAACTCCAGCCCGACGTAGCTGCCGCCCACCACGATCAGTCGTGGGGGAAGGAAGTCGATGTCCATCATTGAGCTGTTGGTGAGATACTCGACGTGCTCAAGTCCGGGCATCGGCGGCACGGCCGCGCGCCCACCGACGTTGATGAAGATCCGATCGGCAGCGATCCTTTCCGGCCCCACGCTGACGCTCCGCGGAGACTCGAAACGCGCATGGCCCTGGTAGACGGTGCAATTTTCGAGCTGCCTCAGCGACTCCTCGGTTCCGATTCTCGACTTTGCGGAAATGGCATCCTTTCTCGCCTTGACCAGCCGCATGTCGACGCTCACCCCGCCATCGATCACAACGCCGAAATCCCAGGTGCGGCGCGCCGTGTGAGCGGCGTAGGCGCTCGCCACCATCGTCTTGGTAGGGATGCAGCCGGTGTTGACGCAGGTGCCGCCGAACAACTTGCGTTCCACGATGGCGACCTTCATGCCTGCCGCGGCGAGGCGGTGCGCCAGAAACGGCCCGGCCTGTCCGGTTCCGATGATGATTGCCTCAAATTGCTTTGTCATAGAGCGCGGGAGACGGTCCAGAACGCGGCGCAAATCGCAATCGCGTCCTCAAGGAGGGCAATTGGGAGATCCTTCCCTCCCGTTGCCTTTACCAGCCTCCTGCGAAACTCGTAGCCCGCGAGCGTCCCAGCCACGCCCCCAAGCGCGCCGGCAAGCAGGCCGCCAAGCAGCGCCCCGCTTGGTGCGCCGAGCGCAGCTCCAGAAAACGCCCCGGTAACTATCCGGGCAGTGAACGGCGCGAGCGTCTTCCGGCTGGGCGTCTTCGGGAGCTTGTCATTGATCAACTCCGCAATTGCAAACAGAGTGAGGATATACGGAGTGGCCGCAAACCCGAGGAAGGCGAGCGGCGTGTTCTCCAAGTGCAGCCAGCCCAGGCGGGCAGCCCAACTGACCGCGGTCGGCGGCGTCATGGAACGGAGTCCTGCAACGACGCCAATGAGGAATGCCAGCATGTATGTCGGCATAGGCACCTATTAGATCACAGGCGGCTGCACTCTTCCTTACCCAAACAGGCGTCCAACTTTGTAGCAAGTTGCTGTGTAGCGATGTAATTGTGCCGTTACTTTAGCCCTGAATTGAGTTTTGGCGAAGCAGAAACACCCGCCGCCGTTGGTTTTACTGGTATCAGCACCGGAGCCCCCTTGTCCTTAACTAAAAACACGATGAACTTGGCTGGTTCGGTGCTGCTTGCGTTCCGGCCAACGGTATGAATGTCGTTGGGACCTTCGTAAAAAGTCTGGCCTGGCCTGAGAGTGATTTCTTTCCCCCCTTTCAACTGCATCACAACGGTTCCTTCCAGCACGTAAACGAATGCATGCGCATTGTGCCGATGAATCGGATCCGAAGCGCCGGGAGGATACACGACAGTGATCATCTGACCTTCCTTACCGGGACATTCCGGAAGATCTTTCGACATGAGTGGTGTGACCTGAGCGTCCT
>DATIFQ010000413.1:0-5182 GCA_035455185.1 Bryobacteraceae bacterium
CGGGAGGCTTTGATGACGTCTTCAGTGCGCCCGAGGATGAATTATTCTTTCCTCGGCGACCACCCATACGCTTTAGCGCACGCACCGCCCATCAGCATGGCCCGTTCGCTGTCGCTCAGGCGCTGCGTCTGGCGGAAGGGCTCGACGGCCTGCTCGTAGTTGACGACCGCGAAGGCGCGGGTCCAGTCGGTGCCCCACAGGCAGCGGTCGAAACCCCAGGCATCGAACACGCGGGCGAGCGGGCCCCAGATGTCCGGGAAAGGATACGGTTCCCGGGACAGCGTGCAGGCGCCGCTGATCTTGATTACCGCGTTCGGGCGCTTGGCCAGCTCCAGCACCTTCGGCAGGTCGGCCCAAGGCTGCGGCGGAGCGGGTGGCGTGCGCGGCTGCATGATGCCCAGATGGTCGATGATGAATCGCGTGTCGGGGTGGCGGTCGATCAGCGCCGTGCCCGCGTCCAGGTTGCCCCAGCACAGTATGTTGACCGGGAAGTCGTGCCGAACGGCTTCGCGCAGAATCCGGTCAAGGCCCGGGTCGTTCGGGTTGCGCCCCACCTCCTTCGTCATAAAGATGCGGATGCCGACCGTGCCCGGCGTCATTTTCCAGTCGGCGATGACATCGGCCACCGCCGGATTATCCGGATCGACCGGCTTGACGAGGGCGAACCGGCCGGGATGGGCCCGTTGCACTTCCACCGCATAGCTGGCGTCGTACCGGTACATGGAAAAGGCGGAGATGAAGATTGCGCCGTCGACGCCGACCTCGTCCATCGCCGCCACCATCTCGTCACCCGTGACGTGATCGGGCCAATTCGGCACACTGTGCCAGGGCCGTTTCGGCGTGTTCGCCTCATAGACGTGGACCTGGGAATCGATGATCGCCATCGGGGAAGCTCCTCTGTGCCAAGCGATTTCCTGGTATTAGAACAGGTCGCGCCCACCGCGTCCAGAAGGGGGCCGGGCGCTGTGCGGTCTGATGCCGGCGGACCGTCCCTCCTCGCCCTGACCCTCTCCTTCCGGAAGGAGCGTGGGTCTACCACCGCTGTGTTACAGGACTTCCCAGTCAAGTCCATCTCGCGCATCATGAGTATGCTGATTCCCTTGCGAACCGACAAGGTGAGTGGCCGCTTACTGAAAGTGTGTATAACGGTGGTGGGTCGCAAGCAGCCGTCATTGGCGCTGACCGTTTTCGTTGCTGGCATAGTCCCACCGAACGTTGCGGCTAAGCGGCCGCGTCCTTCAAGCGGTCCGGTTGAGCCGCTTGTTCGGCGCTCTCCGCCGACGGGGTAGGGGGGCGGCAGCCGCCTCTGCGGTTTCGACCAGGAGCCGGAGTGCTCGATTCACGGATTCCGTGTTTGGGAAGACGTTCGCGAGTTCGGGGTCGATCAACACGAGGTTGGTGCCCGCCATGGCCTGTCGGTAGTACTTACCGCGAACGCCGCCTCTGAGCTGAGAAAGATCGTACTCCGACCGGAGGTCGTCATCCATTCTCTTCGCCGATGCCTTCTTCATGCTGCTCGCGCTCCTTTCGGGTCGCCTTGCGTGCACTGATGATCCGAATACGATCTCCTCGCTGACAGTGGGAGATGAACAGGGCTCGCTGTTTCACGGAGTGGCCAATCGTAATCTCTCTGTCCTCTTCATCGGAGTGGTCCGGATCGGGATACGTCACAGCCAACGGGTCAAGAAACACCGTCACCGCCTCTTCGAAAGACACCCCATGGTCACGCAGATTGACTTTCGCCTTCGTCGGATCCCATTCATAGATCACGGACTGAGTCTACCTCAACTTGGCCGACAAGCCGAACGCTATGCGGCTCACCTGCGGCGGCTGCTTACTCAACTCGGGCCACCCCAAATTCTGGCGAGGCCGCCGCCAGGTGCAGCCGCGGGTTATGTCGGGGCCGTGCCAAAGCGCGCCATGATCAATAACCGTAGATTTCCGCCTTGACGTTCCCCTTGCGCCTCCGAGATGCACGCTTCGAAGACTGCAACCTCAACCGCGGCGGGCCGCCTCGATTGCAGCGATGTCGATCTTTCTCATCGTCATCATCGCATCGAACGCGCGCTTGGCGGCAGCGCGATCGGGATCGGTGACCGCTTTGGTCAGAGCGATCGGCGTAATCTGCCAGGACAAGCCCCATTTGTCCTTGCACCAGCCGCACGCACTCTCTTGGCCGCCGTTGCCGACGATCGCGTTCCAGTAACGATCGGTTTCGGCCTGGTCAGTGGTTGCGACCTGAAACGAGAATGCTTCGTTGTGCTTGAACGCGGGTCCGCCATTGAGCCCGAGGCAGGGAATTCCCATCACGGTAAACTCGACCGTCAACACATCCCCTTTCTTCCCGGACGGAAAGTCTCCCGGCGCGAGGTGCACCGCGCCTACGGATGAATCGGGAAAGGTCTTGGCGTAAAATCGCGCCGCCTCCTCGGCGCCGCCATCGTACCAAAGGCAAATCGTATTCTTTGCTGGCCTCACCATGTCACTCCTCCATCTTGATGAGCCGCCCGACGCCGCAGTAAGACGATGCGCTCGCGGTCGAAGGGCATTGGCTTGGTCGTCTTCCGCGTTAATGGGCTGAGAAATCCGTACTATATGAGCCGATACGCATGCCTAGACCAATCAAACCACCATACCGTCGGAATGTCGAGCGACTCCTGCGACATAACTACGCTATGCGCTTAACCTGCGCGCCGCCAGATTCCGCGGGCAAACGCGAGCCTCTGGTGCGTCACGTTGAAGCGCGTGTTGTGCGGCCCTCATGCGTCTATAGAAGCCAGTGTATTCCAACGGCGAGACAGAGAATACCATAGGACACCAACGTGAACATCTTGTTGCCCCTGGCCTCAGCGGCGATGAAAGCCAGTAATACTGGCGTGAACAGCAAACCTGAGATGAGAGCGGAGTGTGCGTACGTTTCTGCACTGGCGTAGTGCCTTCCACCGTGGGCAATCATGGCTTCCGAGCCGAAGTAGTAACCCTTGACGACGTCTGGGTCGCCGACTACACCTATTGTGTACCACTCGTGCCACATGATAGCAACGAGAAGGGCCAGGAGGAGCAGGTCTGGTGCAGCAGTAAGTCTCCAAAGAAAACGACGCATCATTGTAGTCAAGGTGGCCTCCGAGACCGCCTAACGTCCGGCATCACCGGCGCTGCGCGGATGTCTGCGCAGCCCCCGAGTGCATGCCGTTGTTATGCTGGAACTCGCACCTTCTCGTACAGAAACTCCGGGGCGAGATCCGCTCCGTTTGGCCAGGAGAGTGTGTGAAACTCGGGGTGTACCACGAACTGCCGGAACAGAGCCTGATCTTTGAGGGGCTCAAAGATTTCCCCGTATAGCTCCCCACCAAGATCCACATCGCCTTCCGATCCGTCCGAGAACCGCAGATGAATCGTGAAACCTTGCACGTAGTGTGCTACCTCAACTCTCGGTATCATCTCGCTACTCCAACGGCGCAATCTTGTTTGCCGGTCGTCCGGCTTGAACAAGGTGCCAATCCTCAAGGAGTTCCTCTTTGTGAAGGTCGAGCCACTCGATTACGAGCCGCAATGCACGCTTCGGGAAATCACCGCTCACTACGCCGCTCTGGATACCGACCGTGATCTGATAGTCGCCGTACACGGCGTGGAAATGCGGCGGTGGATGGTCACGCGGGAAGATGCCGATCACGATGCCAAGGAATCTGGATATCTCGGGCATACAAGAATCTTACCTCTCGTCCGCCTTCTCATCCACAGCATAAACACCGCGCTAACCTGCGAAGGGCGCATTTCGACGACCTCGCGCCGCCCCGGCCAAGCCAAGCGGCGCGCGCACCTTAGCGCCCTGCGCCAGGTTCAACGCGTTGTTGGGCTGCCTCCTCAACCTCGCTGAACAGGTAGAGTATAAGCCCGTTCGGCTCCCGAAGACAGAAGCTGCGATGCCCCCAGGGCTGGGTAGTCAGCTGCTGTTGAATCGGCAGACGTCTCTCCGCCGCCCTTCGATACGCCTGCTCGACGTCCGGAACCTCGATGACCATGAACGCGCCCTGGGGGGGTCGGTCATCCCAACGATGGGACGAGGGTTGGGCATCGGATCGCAACAGCACTTCGATGATTCCAGAGGCTGCTGCGAAGAGAGTGCCACGATCGTCGGTGCTGCGATCCCAAGATTCAAGCACCACAAGTTGCAGATCGTCGCGGTAGAAGGCCACGGTCGCGTCGTACTCTGGGGTGAAGTAGCTGAAGCGAAACTGGCCCTTACCTATCATGCCCATCAAGCCATTCAGGCGCCTGTTCTTAATGTTGGGCCAACGTGACGGCGGCTAAGCCGTGGCCCGCAGGGCCAGCGGTTCCAGCCGCGGGTTCGGCCCACCGACTACGCTGCCAATCTCACCGCGACTGAGACGCCGGCCTTGGCGCACAGGCCCACCAGGTAGTCGAGCGAGAGCTTGTCAACCTTGTTGCGTGCGATTTCGGAAATGCGCGGTTGTACCACCCCGAGGCGCTTAGCCGCCTGCGCTTGGGTGAAGCCCTGACGGGCGATCCACTGCCGCAGGGCCTCGGCCAGCTCGCAGCGCAGTAGCATCACGGCCGCTTCGTGCGGGGGGAAGCCCAGATCGAGAAAGACGTTACCGCTCCCCTGGGTAATGCGCGTGTCAGTCTTCTTCATGGCCCCCCTCGATCAGCCTGTACCGCCTCGCGGCCAGTTCGATGTCCGCCGGCGCGCTTTTCCGTGTTCTCTTCTGAAAGGCGTGCAGCACATAGACCGTTCGCTCGAACTTCGCCACGTAGATAACCCGGAACGCGCCCGCTTTGTCTCGGACGCGGATCGCGTAGGCACCCGGCCCCACGCGCCGCACGGGCTTGAAATCCGCCGGTCCTCGCCCCACTTGCACCATGAACAGGTCATACCCGGCGCGTCGGCGTGCTGCCTCCGGGAAGGCTGCCAAGTCCTCCCGGGCCGTACCGACAAAGCGCAGCGCCTGCATGATGCAGGTAGTATACGAATATTCGTATAGCTGGTCAAGCGCGTTCAGGCCGAACGCGCGCGGCGATGCGCGGGCCGAGAGGCGCGGCGCTTGCCCCGCAAACGCCGTGACGCGAGGACAGGCGCGTCGACCGCATAGCTAGGTTGCAGCACGAATGCGCCCGCTCTTGAGCAACCACGCCAAGTACCCGGCGGCCGTAACATCGTACG
>DATIFQ010000414.1:0-4227 GCA_035455185.1 Bryobacteraceae bacterium
CGGCGGGCGGCCACAACGTGCTCATGATCGGCCCGCCGGGTTCGGGCAAAACGATGCTCGCCAAGCGGCTCGCCGGAATCCTGCCGCCGCTGACCTTCGAGGAAGCGCTCGAGACGACCAAGATCCATAGCGTGGCAGGCATCCTTCAAAAGGGCACGGGCCTGTTGCGCTCCCGGCCGTTCCGCGCGCCACACCATACGGTTTCGGATGCAGGGTTGATCGGCGGCGGCGCGGGTACTCCCCGCCCCGGCGAAGTGAGTCTGGCCAACCATGGTCTGCTTTTCCTTGACGAGCTGCCTGAGTTCGCGCGAAACGTTCTCGAACTGCTCCGTCAGCCGCTCGAAGACGGCTCGGTGACCATCGCCCGCGCCAACATGACGCTCTCCTTCCCCGCCAACTTCATGCTCGTGGCGGCGATGAATCCGTGCCCGTGCAGATAGCAACTCAACACGGGTTGAACCGCGAGCAGCGGATTATGAACCGAGTACAGCAGCCAGCGGACCGGTCCGCTGGCTGCAACACGGCCGAAGTGGAACCAGCATCAGTCCTATTCTGCTGTCAAAGCGAGTTCGAATCTAAGGTGGGGAGCCAATTCTCAACCCTCTGATTCCATTGACAACACTGTGGGCCAAAGCCGCTAAGTCCCTTGCCATCAGGTTCGAATCCTCTCTGGGGTAGGGGAACCGGCAGACCACTTCTCTACTTTCTACCAACCCCGGCCGAAGGGTTGATGGCTCAGAAGTCCTGCGCCGTCGGACGAATTACGATCTCATTAATATCGACATCGGGTGGCTGCTCGATGGCGTAGGCCACAGCGCGAGCAACGGACTCGGCGGGAATGGCCCAAGCCTTGTACAGCCCTTTGACCGCCTCCAAAGAGGCCGGATCGGAGGTGTCTTGCTTCAGTTCGGAGTCGACCGCCCCAGGGGAGATGATCGTGCAACGAATCTTGTCGGCATGCGCCTCGATGCGCAGGCCTTCGGTAAGGGTTCGTATCGCCTCTTTGGTCGCGCAGTAAACAGTGCCGCCGGGTGCGAATACCTTAATGCCGAAAACCGAAGCGGTGTTGATGAAGTGTCCGCTCTCCTGTTTCTGCATGTGGGGTAGAGCGGCAGCGACACCGTAGAGCACGCCCTTGATATTGATATCGACCATGCGTTCCCACTCCTCTACCTTGAGGGCAGCAAGCGGCGCGATCGCCATAATGCCGGCATTGTTCATCATGACGTCGATCCGCCCGTAAGTGTCTACGGCCTTCTTCACTAAGCCTTCGACCTCCGCCCGCTTGGTCACATCAACGGTCACGGCCAGTGCCTCTCCGCCAGCGGCCTGAATATCCTTCACAATCGCGTCCAGACGATCCTTACGCCGCGCTCCAAGAACGACCTTTGCGCCCAGTTTTGCAAGATGGCGAGCAGTACTCTCGCCGAGACCGCTACTTGCTCCCGTAATCACAACGACTTTTCCTTCAATGTTCGTGCCCAAGTTAGTTTCCTTTCGTGTTGATCATTTGATATCCTCACCGGACCAAGATCGTTAATCCGATTTCGTACGCTTATTCCATCCATGGAAGGGCGAGAAGTCGCCCGCGTTCCATGCCTCGCGGAGCCCGGGGGTGTACAAATCCCAGTCGGGGCGGATCTCGCTCGTCACGGCACGCAGGTCGTGCCAGAGGTCGACGACGGACGGGCGCCCCCAGAACCAATAGCCGTTGTAGATGCGGTGGATGACCAAGCCCGGCTTGAGCACCAGCGTGTGCGGGATCATCGGGTTGTGCTCGGGGTCGGTATACTCCTGGATGTCGAGGTCCTTCTGAATCTTTCGATCCGGGTCGGAGAGGAAAGTCCATTGGGCGCCGACCGACGCACGGAACTCCTGGAGCGTGTGGTGGTCGTCGGTGGAGATCGTGGCGATCTGAGTGTAGGCCACGGCGACCTTCGGGTAGAAGGCGGCCAGTTCCTGATGCTGCTGATGTTCCTTGGGGCAGTAGTGTCCGCGCGCGAGTGTAAGGATCAGCGGGTCATCGCCCTGCAATCCGCTCAGCTTGCGTAGTGTCCCGGTGTGATCGGGCAGCTCATAGTCGGGAAAGACGCCTCCGGGCACGATGTCAGAACGCATTGTTGGCCTCCTTCGATTGGGATCAAAGATCTAACTCCACAGGCGATTCCGGCCGAGAGCAGCAGATCAGCACATTCCCGTCGGAAGGGGGATCGAGCGGTTCCGGGTCGTACCGCACGGACCCGCCGATCAATGCGCACTCGCACGTATGGCAGACTCCCGTCCGGCACGACCACTTCACGGGAACGTCGCAGGTCTCGGCAAATTCGAGCAGGCTATGGTATGCAGGACTCCACGGCACATCGAGTCCGCTGCGCGCGAAGGAGACCATCGGGCCGGGGCCCGGGACTCCCGCCGGCGGATGCGGCGGCCGGGCAGGAGCCTTGGAGATGCCGGGCGTCACGGATTGCTCGGGCCCGAATACCTCCTGGTGTAATCGCCCGCTTGCGACGCCCCAGTTCGTAAGATCCTGCGCAAAGCTGCGAAGGAACGCCGGCGGGCCACACAGATAGAAGTCCGCTTGGCTCGGCACTCCCAGTTGTTGAAGCACCGTGAGGCTCAGACGTCCAGGCGCGTCGTAGTCTTCGCCCAGCCGATCTTCAGGCGCCGGTCTGCTGTAAGCGACGAATCTTCGGAAGTGCGGAAGCGAGGCGGCGAGGTCGAGCACCTCGCGGGCAAAGGGATGCTCGGCCGCATTTCGCGCGCCGTACAGCCACCAAACCTCGCGCGCGGACCGGTTCGCCGCCAGAGAATGGAGCATCGCCAACACTGGGGTCGCGCCGATCCCTGCGCTCAGCAGCACCACAGGTTCTTCACCGGGCTGCAAGGTGAAGGTTCCTCTCGGCGCGCTGACTTCGAGGACATCGCCGCGCTTGACCTGCGTAGACAGAAAGGTGCTGCCCTTTCCGTTCGCTTCCTGTTTGACGCTCACCCGGTAGGTGCCTGCGCCTGGCGCGCCCGACATCGAATAGTTGCGCAGGATGACCGGCAGGTTCGCCGCGGGCTGCAACCGCAGCACGAGGAATTGGCCCGGCAGCGCGGGGGGCAACGCTGATCCGTCCTCCGATTCGAGCGTCAACGAAGTCACCCCGGCGCTTTCCCGCTCGACCCGAGCGACGCGCAACGGCCGGAACCCTCGCCATGCAGGAGGCTTACCGGCGGCAGGGCTCAAGCCGCGATTTCCGGACGCTGGAGCATTGCCGCCGTCCTGCGCCGCTAACGCTTCGAACGAACCCTTCCATCCGGGACTGAGCGCCGGTATACGCAGCGCGCGCTGGAGTTGATCGGGGCGATGTCCCGGAAGATAAAGCAGCGCGTCGATGTCCGCAACCGTGAACCGCTCGGGCCCCTCAGCGACTTTTACGAACTCGTCGCCGGCGCCAACCTCGCCCTCTTCCAGCACACGGAGATAGAATCCCGGCCGGTGGTGCGCTACCAGCAGGGCCGCCATCCGCGGCTCATCCATGCGAATCCCGACGCGGTAGCACGTTACGCGCGGCTGCGTCACCTCGAACAGCGCACTGCCAAGGCGATACCGGTCGCCAATGCAGACCTCGTCGTCCGGCAGGCCCTCCACCGTGAAATTCTCTCCGAACTGCCCGAAGGTGAAATCGCGACGACCAAGCGTGCGCTCCCAGTATCGATACGAGTCGATCTGGTAGACCATCACGGCGCGTTGCTCGCCGCCGTGACCGGCAAGATCTCCCTGTCCGTCTCCCTCGAGGTTGAGCCGCCGGGCCGCGCAGCGCCCCTGAACAGGATGCTTCCAGATGCCGGTGTGCACAGTCTCACCGCGCCATTGGATGTTCTGGGGCAGACCGATGTTGACCGCAAGCAACTTCGGCATGAGGAACGCGTCACTCGATCAATCCGGCTTATCGATCGCGAACGGAGTGCTCACGCAATATCATAGCTCGCTTTCTTGTGCCTGATCCGCCGCTATCGGGCGATTCCGAGAGCGTCGGCCATCTGGGACTTGAGTGCGGAAAGAGTTCGAAACACATCTGACCTGGGCGCCCAGTCTGGATGCAGCGGTCCCCACGGGCACTATCTCGCGTACCGTCAACAATTTGATCCGGTTCGAGCTGGATGCTATTCACGCGGCAAAAGTTCGAAACGTGTCCAAGGTGGGGAGCCACGCTAATCTCTTGTCGCGCGGCAACGGCCGTG
>DATIFQ010000415.1:0-40744 GCA_035455185.1 Bryobacteraceae bacterium
TCGTTTAGCAGTTCTCAACATGAGATGGCACTTCCGTCGGGTAAAGAAAGGCGACCTTCAGATTGTACTCGACCGGCGGGCCGTGTCAATAGGCGACCTGCCGTATTTCGGGCTAGGCGGTCTAGTCCGGGTGGTCCACGTTTAAGGTGGAGTTAACCGCCGCCGACGAAATGGACGATCTCAAGCTGCGCACCGGCTTCGAGCGGGGTCGCCGCCCACTCCGTCTGCCTCACGATTCGGCCATTCAACTCAATGGCCAAGCGCGACGGGTCGAGGCCGAGCGAGCGGAGTAGGCCGAGGACTGTTTGTCCTGTCGCAACTGACCGCGACTGCCCGTTGACAACGACCCTGATGGTTTCCGGCGCTGGATCTGCCATGGCGTGCTGGTGAGTGTCGGGATGTGCGATTTGACACCCCGTTTCGCCTCTCATTATATTCAAGTTTTGGGGCGCTGAATTACCTAGCCACGAACCACTATGCCCACCTCGTACCCTGAACTCTACTTCCCTATCATTGTGCAGGCTGTGATCGCCATGGCGGTCGCGGCCGGGATGGTGGGGGCCTCGTACCTCTTCGGCAAGCGCGTGAGAAACAAAGTGAAAGACATGCCGTACGAGTGTGGCATCGTCCCGACGGGAACGGCGCGGGAGCGCGTCAGCGTGAAGTTTTATCTCGTGGCGATGATCTTCATATTGTTTGACGTCGAAGCGATTTTTCTATACCCTTGGGCCGTTGTATTCCGGGAGCTGAGGCTCTTTGCATTCGTCGAGATGTTCATCTTTGTTGCGTTGATCCTCGCGGGTTTCTTCTACATCTGGAAGATGGGGGCTCTCGACTGGGGCCCAGAGAAGCGGTCGGGGGACTCCGGGCGTCATGCTTCCTGAAAACTTGCGCGAGAATTCCGTCGCATCCGCGGTGGCCGCTTCGGCTCCGGATGCCATCGCCTCGGGCAAGATCGACCACGGCGAACTCACACTGGAGATACGGCCGGAAAAGATCGCAGCCGTCTGCGCGATCCTCAAGCACCAGCTCAGTTTCGTCCGTCTGAGCGATGTCACGGCGGTGGACTGGTATCCTCGCGAACCGCGCTTCGAGGTCGTTTACCATCTACACTCGCTGGAGACGAACTCGCGGCTTCGCCTGAAGTGCCCGCTGAACAGCGAAGCTGCTGAGATCGACTCCGTCACCGGCGTCTGGCGGTCGGCGAACTGGTACGAACGGGAAGTGTTCGACCTGTTTGGCATCCGCTTCCGCAATCATCCCGATCTGAAGCGGATTATGATGCCGGACGACTGGGAAGGGCATCCGTTGCGCAAGGATTACCCAGTCCACGGCTACCGCTACGAGTACCAGAACGAATAGGAAGAGCTAGTGAGCGACCCGGCCACCTCCATCGACAACACGACGCCGGCCGAGACCGGTACGCGGCCGCGCAGCATGGTGCTCAACATGGGCCCGCAGCACCCGTCCACGCATGGGGTCCTGCGGGTGCTGCTCGAACTGGACGGCGAAACCATCTTGAAGGCCGAGTGCGACATCGGCTACCTGCATACGGGTATCGAGAAGCAGTGCGAGGCGCTGACCTACCAGCAGGCAGTGACGCTGACGGACCGCGTGGACTACCTCGCGAACCTGTCCAACAACTTGTGCTACTGCCTCGCGGTCGAGAAACTGCTCGGAGTCGAAGCGCCCCCGCTGGCGCAGTGGATGCGCGTGATGCTCACGGAACTGACGCGCATATGCAGTCACCTGGTCTGGCTTGGGACACACGCCTTGGACATCGGCGCGATGAGCATGATGCTATACTGCTTCCGGGACCGGGAGGATCTCCTGCGCATCTTCGAGATGTTCTCCGGCCAGCGGATGATGACCAGCTACTTCCGCGTCGGCGGGCTCGCTCTGGAGCCTCCGCGGGGCTGGCAGCATCCAGTGAAGAAGTTTCTCGACGCATTCCCGAGCAAGATCGACGAGTACGAAGACCTGCTCACCGCCAACCCCATCTGGCTGCAACGGACGAAGGGTGTGGCCGTCGTCCCGCTTGACGAACTGCTCGATCTCGGCGTGACCGGACCGATGCTCCGCGCCGCTGGCCTGAACTGGGACATCCGCAAGACGGAGCCGTACTCCGGTTACGAGAAGTTTGACTTCGAAGTGCCGGTGCGCACAGAAAGTGACGTCTACGCCCGGTATCAGGTCCGCATCGAGGAAATGCGGCAGAGCGTGCGTATTTGCTGGCAGGCTATGGAGGGTATGCCCTCCGGTTCTTGGGTGGCTGATGCTCCGAACGTAGTGCTCCCGGAGCGGGAGAAGATGAAAACCCAGATGGAGGCCCTCATCTACCATTTCAAGATCGTCACCGAGGGATTCCGCGTGCCGGCGGGCGAGGTATATCAGACGATCGAGTCGCCGCGCGGGGAATTGGGCTACTACGTGGTCAGCGACGGCACGTCCAAGCCGTACCGGGTTCACATCCACGGACCAAGTTTCGGCAACCTGCAGGCGACGCCCCGAATGATCGAAGGCGGGCTGATTGCCGATGTCATCGCCGCGCTCGGTAGTCTGGATTTCATCCTCGGAGACGTGGACCGATGACTTTCTCGCCGGATATGGAGGCAAAGTTCGAGAAGCTTGTGCGGAGCTATCCTCCCGGGCGGCAACGCTCGGCGCTGATTCCGATGCTACTCTACGCGCAGGACGAGATTGGCTCGGTGACGCCGGAGCTTGTTGACGAGGTGGCGCGCAGGCTTGGGATCACGCCGGTCGAAGTCGACGGCGTCGTCACGTACTACTCCATGCTTCGCAAGAAGCCGATGGGGAAATACCACCTCCAGATCTGCACGAACATCAGTTGCATGCTCACGGGCGGAACGGAGCTCTGGGAACACGCTTGCCGCAAACTCGGTATCGGCAACAAAGAGGTGACCCCCGATGGGCAGTTCTCACTCGAAGAGGTGGAGTGCATCGGCGCCTGTTCCTGGGCGCCGGCAATTCAGGTGAACTACGATTTTCAGCACCATCTGACTCCTGAGAAGCTGGACCGGCTCATCGAGAGCCTGCGAAAGGCGCCCCAATAACCATGCTGTACAACGAGCCCAGCCCGCTCGAAGTCAAGGTGCTTACGCGGCGCTTCGGCCTGCCGGATTCCGCTTCTCTCGACACGTATCTGGCGAGCGACGGCTACGCTGCCCTCCGCAAGGCGCTCGGAATGAAGCCCGAGGAGATCCTCGAGCAGATGAAACGCTCCGTGCTCCGCGGGCGCGGGGGCGCCGGTTTTCCGGCGGCAATGAAGTGGGGTTTCGTACCGCGCAGTTCGCCCAAACCGAAGTACATCGTGGCGAACGCGGACGAGAGCGAGCCCGGCACGTGCAAGGACCGGCTGCTGATGGAAAACGATCCCCATCAGCTCATCGAGGGAATGATGATCGCCGGGTTGGTAGTGGACGCTCACGCCGGCTACATCTACATCCGGGGTGAATACCGGTACCTGATCGAAATCCTTGACCGAGCGATCGCTGAAGCGTACGAGCGCGGCTATCTGGGCAAGAACATTCTCGGCAGCGGGTTCGATTTCGATCTCTACACGCACACCGGGGCCGGGGCCTACGAGTGCGGCGAGGAGTCCGCGTTGCTGGAGTCCCTGGAAGGCAAGCGCGGAATTCCTCGGATCCGCCCTCCGTTCCCAGCCGTGGTTGGCGCGTTCCAATGCCCCACGGTTCTGAATAACGTAGAGACCCTTTCGGCGGTGCCGGCGATCATTCGCGACGGAGGGGTGGCCTTTTCCGCTCTCGGAACACCTAAGAATGGAGGGACCAGGCTCTTCTGCATCTCCGGGCACGTGAACAAACCGGGCGTCTACGAGCTGCCCATGGGCTTCAATCTCCTGCGGATGATCGACGAAGTCGCGGGCGGAGTGCGCGACGGCAGGAAGCTGAAAGCCGTGATCCCGGGCGGCTCGTCCTGCCCGGTTCTCAAGGCGGAGGAGTGCGATATTGCCATGGACTTCGACTCTCTGTCGAAGGCGAAAAGTATGCTCGGGTCGGGCGGCGTTGTCGTCATGGATGAAGCAACGTGCATGGTGAAAGCCGCTCTACGCATCATGCGCTTCTACGCCCACGAGAGTTGCGGCTGGTGCATTCCCTGCCGGGAAGGTACGCTCTGGCTGAGAAAGATCCTTACACGTTTCCACGAGGGGCAGGGGCGGCCCAGCGACATTCCGTTGATCGGCGAACTGGCGAAGAATATGCTCGGCCGGACATTCTGCCCGCTCGGTGATGCCGCCGCCATGCCCACGATCTCGTTCGTCGAAAAGTTTCGGGACGAGTTCGAGGCGCATCTGGACGGCAAGCCCTGCCCCTTCGAAGAAGCGGACCGGACGGTGCTCGCGTAATGGCAGATCTCGTCAGACTCGAAATCGACGGCAGGATGGTCGAGGTGCCTCCAGGCACGCTCGTGATCAACGCGGCCAAGCAGGCGGGCATTGAGATCCCGGCGTTCTGTTACTACGAGGGGCTCGCGCTCCAGGCCGCCTGCCGCATGTGTCTTGTCGAAGTCGAGAGGATGCCAAAGCTGATCGCCTCGTGCACGCTTCCTGTCTCCGAAGGCATGGTGGTTCGTACAGAAACTCCGCAGGTAGTTGAGGCCCGGAAATCCATGCTGGAGTTTCTGTTGACCAACCACCCGCTCGACTGCCCTGTCTGCGACAAGGGCGGGGAGTGCGAGCTGCAGGATATGGCCTTCCGCTACGGCACCGGCGAGAGCCGGTTCACCGAAGTGAAGCACCATGTCGAGGAGCAGCAGTGGTCTCCGGTTGTGTTCTTCGATGCGCCGCGGTGCATCCTATGCTACCGCTGCGTGCGAATCTGCTCCGAGGGCATGGGGGTTAGCGCCCTTGGCGTGATCAACCGCGGGGCATCGGCCGAGATCGCGCCCAATTGCGACGATCACCTCGAGTGCGACGAGTGCGGCATGTGCATCGACATCTGCCCGGTCGGCGCTCTCACCAGCGGCATGTACCGCTACAAGACCCGGCCCTGGGAGATGAAGCACGAGGGTACCGTTTGCGCACATTGTTCGAATGGCTGCAAGACGACCTTAGGCGTGTACGACAACCGCATTATGCGGGGGAACAACCGGGACCGCTCGGGAATCAACGGGGAGTTCCTCTGCATCAAGGGCCGCTACGCGTTCGACTTCGTCAGCCACCCTGAGCGACTCCAGTCTCCTCTGATGAAGATTGATGGCCGGCTCCAGGAGGTCCCTTGGTCTCAGGCGCTGTCCGCCGTCGCCGGCCGGTTCTCGGAGATCAAGGCCCGTGGTGGCAAAATCGGCGTGATCGGCTCGACTCGCACGACAAACGAGGAGAATTACTATCTTCAGAAGTTCGCCCGCGTCGGGCTCGGCACAAATCACATCGACCACCACCGGTCCGGAGATGTCGCCACTCTGCTCACTGCTCTCGGCGGCCGCTCCGATGCCCTGGCGACTACCGACGACCTGTACGGGCGCAAGGCATTCCTGATCGTCGCCGCCGACCTCGCGCAGCAGCACCCGTTCCTCGCCTTCCAGATCCGTGCCAACTGGCGTCATCACAACTGCCGGACTTACACGGTCACGCCGGGGCCGGTCCGGGAGGACTCTTACGCCGTGCGCAGTGTCCAGGTCCCTGAGGGTGAAGAACTCGACGCTGTGGAGGCGCTGCGCGACAGCCTCGCGGCCGAACCGGAACTGGTCGTACTCTTCGGCGACACGATCAAGTGCGACGCAGTGCGGCGGCTGGTCGCGTTCGGCGATTCGCTCGGGATCCCGGTCAAGTACGTCTGTCTCGTCGATTACTCGAATTCGCGCGGTGCGATGGACATGGGTTTGCTGCCGGACCTGTTGCCGGGCTACCGTCCCGTGACCGAGGCGGGACTTGAGCCCGGTATGACATTGCCCGAAATACTCGCGGCTCCCGACTTGGCGGGGCTCTGGGTGGTTGGCGCTAATCCCTTGACGAACAAGCAGTTGGTTTCGGATGCAGCCTTTGTGGTGGTGCAGGATCTGTTCCTCACCGAAACCGCACAACGGGCCGACGTTGTGTTTCCGGCGGCGTCCGCCTACGAGAAGTCCGGCACCGTGACGAACGTGTGCGGCGAAGTCCAGCGGCTGAAAAGAGCCGTCTCGGTCACGGGCGCGAAACCTGACCTTGAGATCTTCGGCCTGCTGGCAAAGGAAATGAAGCTCGACCTCGGAATCTGGACTCCCGACGCGGTTTTCAAAGAGATTCGCGACGCGGTCCGCGGGTATAATGTCCCTTTGCCCGTGATCGTCACGGGCGGGGCATCGCAGACAGCTCCGGAGGGCGGGCCGGCTGGGGCCACATCGCGGCCGGATCTGATCCAGTCGGCGCGGGATACGCTTTTCACTTCCGGGTCGCTAAGTCGGTTTTCGAAGACGCTGAATTCCGTTACGGAGCGGCCTGGGGCGCTGTACCGCGGTTGAGAGCCGGCGCCGAAGACTGCACCACGAAAGTTTCACGCGAATGAGTTTTCTCAGCCTGAGCCTGCTGAAGGCCACGGTAGTGGCAGCGGTGTTGCTCACCACGCTTGCCTACTTGCAGTGGGTGGAGCGCAAGGTGATCGCCCACATCCAATTGCGCCTCGGCCCTTCCAGGGTCGGGCCCCACGGTCTTCTCCAGCCGGTGGCCGACGTGATCAAACTCGCCACCAAGGAAGGTTTCATCCCGCCCCACGCCAACAAGTTCCTGTACCTGTTCGCACCGTTCCTGGCAGTGACACTGGCGCTACTCTCCATCTCTGTGATTCCGTTCGGTCCCGAGATCGAGATTTTCGGTATCCGGACCGAGATGCAGCTCACCAATCTGAACATCGGCGTCCTCTTCCTGCTCGCGGTTTCTTCGATGAGCGTGTACAGCGTCGCTCTCGCCGGCTGGGCGTCGAACAACAAGTACGCGCTTCTCGGAGGTCTGCGCAGCGCGGCTCAGATGATCAGTTACGAACTGCCGCTGGCGGTGGCGGTTGTATCCGTACTGCTGCTCGCCAATACGCTGAGTCTCCGTGGGCTGGTCGAGTCCCAAAGTGGCTTCTATATCGGGTTCATTCCCCGCTGGAACGTTTTCCAGTTGCCCTTCCCGCAAGTATTCGCATTCCTGATCTTCCTGGTCGCCGCCTTCGCCGAGACGAACCGCATCCCGTTCGACATGCCGGAGGCCGAAAACGAACTGGTGGCCGGCTTCCATACCGAGTACAGCAGTCTGAAATTTGCCGCATTCTTCATGGCGGAATATTCCAACATGATCACGGGAACCTGTATGGCGACGCTCCTCTTCCTGGGGGGCTGGAATCCACCGGTACCGACCGGGTTGGGCGCCAATTACTTCCCGTCTTTAGTCTTTGCCGCTGGCGGCGCCGTGGCCCTCTACCACGGCTTGCACCCGGCCCGCAGCCGGGACCGCTACAGCCTTCCGGTTGTGGCTCTGGTCTTTTTCCTGGTTGCGGCCATGCTGCTGATTCCAGTGGTGCAGGGAATTCTGGCTCCGGTCTTCTGGTTCGGAGCCAAAGTCGGTTTTCTGCTCTTCGCGTTCATCTGGGTGCGCGGCACGTTGCCACGTTTTCGGTATGACCAGTTGATGCGCTTCGCGTGGAAGTTTCTGTTCCCAGTCGCCGTGCTGAATCTGCTGGTTACGGGCTTACTGGTGGCGGTGGTCTCGAAATAGCGATGGACGTCATTCTCTTTTTGGTCTTCGCCGGGATCGCAGTCGTCTGCGCGGTCAATCTGGTGGTACAGACCCACCCGATCGCCAGTGCAATCTCCCTTGTCGGCGTCATGGGCTCGCTGGCGGTGTTATACCTTCTGCTCGGAGGCGAATTCATCGCCGCCGTTCAGGTGATCGTCTACGCCGGCGCCATCATGGTGTTGTTCGTCTTCGTCATCATGCTGCTGAACGCCGGCGCCGAGCAGAAATCCGGAGGGTCGCTAACGGCCCGTTATCTCGGCATCCCTCTCCTGATCGTGCTGCTCGGGTTGCTGAGTTTCCTGATTCGCATCATGTTGCCGCCGTCGGAAGGGGTCAGGTTCGGGGGGTTCACGGGAGGCTCTCCGGAAGCGGTTGGGCGGGTGCTGTTTACGCGTTATCTCCTGCCGTTCGAAGTGACGTCGGTCCTCATCCTAGTCGCTATCCTCGGCGCGATTGTGCTTGCACGGAAGGAGCTGGATTGAATATGACCGCCGTACCGCTGTCGTGGTACCTGACGCTGAGCGCCATCCTGTTCGCACTCGGCGTGGCCGGCTTCCTGATCCGCCGAAACATCATTACCGTTTTCATGTCCATCGAGTTGATGCTGAACGCGGTGAACCTCAGTTTCGTCGCCTTTTCGTACCAGCTCAAGCAGGTGGACGGACATATCTTCACGTTCTTCGTCATGGTGGTGGCCGCCGCCGAGGCGGCTGTCGGTCTCGCGATTATCCTCACGGTGTTTAAGAATCGCGGCACGTTGCAGATTGACGAAGTCAGCTCGATGAAGTACTAACACGATGCTGCACCTCTGGCTCATCCCCGCTCTGCCGCTCGCCGGTTTCCTCGTGAACGGCCTGTTCGGTCGCCGCATGCCGAAGGCGCTGGTCGATGCCGTCGCGATCGGCTCCGTGCTGCTTTCATTTCTCTGGGTGCTCCGGACACTCTCCGCTCTGGGGACGATGGAGGCCGCCTATGTCGAGCGCTACTTTGACTGGATTCGCAGCGGCACGCTGAACGTCGGCTTCGAGTTCGCCGTCGACCGCCTCACCGCCGTCATGCTGCTTGTCGTCACCGGCGTCGGCCTGCTCATCCACATCTATTCGGCCGGCTACATGGCCCACGAGGGCGGCTACTACCGCTTTTTCGCTTACCTGAACCTGTTCATGTTCTTCATGCTGGTTCTCGTGATGGCAGCCAACTTCCTGCTGATGTTTGTCGGCTGGGAGGGCGTCGGGCTGTGCAGTTACCTCCTGATCGGCTTCTACTTCCTCCGCAAGAGCGCCTCCGACGCCGGCAAGAAGGCGTTCATCGTGAACCGCATCGGTGATTTCGGCTTCTCGCTGGCCGTCTTTCTGATTTTCATAACCTTCGGTTCGCTGGATTTTGGCACGGTCTTCGCGGCCGCATCGAAAATGCCGGTTGAGTCCGGCTTGGGTGTCCTGACGGCAATCGGCCTGCTCCTGATGGTCGGCGCCGCCGGCAAATCCGCCCAGATTCCCCTCTACGTCTGGCTTCCCGATGCGATGGAGGGCCCCACGCCGGTCTCCGCACTGATTCACGCGGCAACAATGGTCACGGCGGGCGTCTACATGGTCGCCCGCAGCGCGGCGATCTACATGCACGCTCCGCTCGCGCTGGACGTGGTCGCAATCGTGGGTCTCGCGACCGCGTTCTTCTCGGCGACGATCGGTCTCGCACAAACCGACATCAAGAAGGTCTTCGCCTACTCGACTATCTCGCAGCTCGGATATATGTTCCTCGGACTGGGTGCGGGCGCCTTCTCGGCCGGTATCTTCCACCTGGTGACACACGCGTTCTTCAAGGCCCTGCTCTTTCTGGGCGCGGGGAGCGTGATTCACGCACTCAGCGGGGAGCAGGACCTCCGGAACATGGGCGGCCTTCGCAAACACACGCCGATCACTTTCTTAACAATCCTCTGCGCCGCTGTCGCCATCGCCGGGGTGCCGCCGTTCTCGGGGTTCCACAGTAAAGACGCCATCCTCCTGGCGGCACATCACCACGCTCCGTGGATGTACTGGGTGGGGGTGATCACGGCCGGCATGACCGCGTTTTACGTCTTCCGAGCCGTGTTCCTCGCCTTCTTCGGCAGTTATCGAGGGCATCACCATCCGCATGAGTCGCCCGCGGTGATCACTTTGCCGCTCGTGGCGCTCGCGCTTCTGTCGCTCGCCGGAGGGTACTTCGACGTGCCGAGGTTCCTCGAACCTCTATTCCCCCAGGCAGCGGAGGAACACAACTTCACTCTGGTGGCCATATCCGTCGCCGCGGGACTGGCAGGTATTGGGCTCGCCTGGCTGTTCTATGTGGCGCGGCCCGGCGCCGCCGACGCATTCGCAGCGAGCCTCGGGCGCCTGTATCAATGGGTCTATGACAAGTACTACGTCGACGAGGTGTACAACGCGACGATCGTCCGTCCGGTTGTGGGAGGCTCGACACGGATGCTCTGGCGCGGAGTTGACGTCGCGGTGATTGACGGTGCGGTAAACGGTATCGGCGCACGAGCGCGCGGAATCGGCGGTGTCCTGAGGCTCTTCCAGTCCGGGAACATTCGAAGCTACGCCGCCTGGGTGTTGGCCGGATCGGTCCTTGCTCTCATCGCGTTCGTATTCGGGGGAAGTGTCCGATGACCTTCTTGAACCTCTGCCTCCTCCTTCCCCTCGCCGGGTTCTTCCTGCTGCTCGTCATTCCCCGGGCTCGCGAGAATGCCATTCGGATCGCCTGTCTTGCGACCTCCCTTATCTCATTCGTGCTGTCGCTAGGCCTGGCGGTGAGCTTTGACGCGGCGAAGTCCGGTTTTCAGTTTGTAACGGACTCGCCGTGGATTTCATCTCCGCCCATCCGCTATCACGTCGGCATTGACGGCCTCAGCCTCTGGCTGGTCCTATTGGCCACGCTGCTGACTCCGATCGCCGCGCTGATTTCCTGGCGCTACATCGAAAAGCGCGTGAAGGAGTTCTATGCCTTCCTGCTGCTCATGGAGTTCGGACTGATCGGCGTTTTCGTCTCCCTGGATCTGATCCTGTTCTATGTTTTCTGGGAGGTCTCGCTGGTGCCGATGTACTTCCTCATCGGCGTCTGGGGCCACGAACGGCGGATTTACGCTGCCGTCAAGTTCTTCCTTTACACCATGGCCGGGTCGGTGTTGATGCTGGCGGCCATGATCTATCTCTACACACTCTCGGACACCTTCGACTTCACCAGGCTCTCGGCGTTGATGGCGGCGGGCCGGATCTCCCTGCGCCCAGCCGAGGAGTTGCTGTTGTTCCTCGCGTTTTTCCTTGCCTTCGCGATCAAGGTTCCGCTGTTCCCGCTCCACACCTGGTTGCCGGACGCGCACGTGGAGGCGCCCACGGCTGGTTCTGTCATCCTCGCCTCGGTGATGCTGAAGATGGGAACCTATGGACTGCTGCGATTTTGCCTGCCGCTGTTTCCCTCGGCATCGAGGGAGAGCGCGCCCTGGGTGGTCACGCTGGCGATCGTCGGCATCATCTACGGGGCCCTTGTGGCGATGGTCCAGCCGAACATGAAGAAGCTTGTGGCCTATTCGTCCGTGAGCCATCTGGGCTTCGTCGTGCTCGGCATTTTCTCGTTCACCCAACTCGGTCTTGATGGCGCCGTCTACCAGATGCTGAACCACGGCGTGTCGACCGGAGCGCTCTTCATGCTGGTCGGGTACATGTACGAACGCCGGCATTCGCTCGAGATCGCCGACTACGGCGGGGTCGCGACTCCCGCTCCCGGACTGGCCGCCGTTTTCATGATCACCACTCTGGCAAGCATCGGATTGCCGATGCTCAACAATTTCGTCGGCGAATTCCTCGTCCTTCAGGGTGCCGCGCAGGCGAACTTCAAGTGGGCTGTCTACGCCGCGATCGGGGTAATCCTTTCGGCCTGTTACATGCTCTGGCTTTACCAGCGCGCCTTCTTCGGCGAGGCCAGCGAAACTGTCCGGTCCCATCTCCGGGATCTGACCCCGCGCGAATGGGTGGCCATAGCGCCGCTACTGATTTTGATGGTCTGGATGGGAACGGCTACCCGCACCTTTCTGCCCGCAATCAGCTCCGCGAATGCGCAAATCCTCGAGCAGACGCAGCATAACGTAGAGTTTCACGTCCGATCGGCTCCTTCGACGGAGGTGTCGGTTTCAGCCCTGCTCGGAACTGAGACTCGCACGGAGGCCGACCATGCCCACTGATTTTGTCCCATCGGCCGCCGAACTTTGCCGGGTCCTTCCCGAGATCATTCTCACCCTCGCCGGCACGGTGATCATGGTTCTGACGCCGTTCTCCCGGAACAGAGGTGCTTCGCGGCTCGGTTCCTTCGCGCTCGCCGGCCTGCTGGCGTCGGCCGTTGCGGCGATTGCGGCACAGTCGAACCCGGGCCCCGCATTTCAGGGGATGTTGATGGTCGACGGCTTCGCGACGTTTTTTCGACTGCTTGTCATTGGCGTTGGCGTCCTTACGTTGCTTTCCTCCAGTCACTACCTCCGCCGCGAAGGCGTTGAGCCGGGCGAGTACTACGCACTGCTTCTGTTCTCGGTGGTCGGGCAGTGCGTGATGGCGGCTTCGAACGAACTGATCATCATGTTCGTCGGTCTCGAGATCTCGTCGATCGCCAGCTACATCCTCGCCGGCTACCTTCGCGACGACCGCCGCGCCAATGAGTCGGCGCTCAAGTATTTCCTGCTCGGCTCCTTCGCCACGGCGTTCCTGCTTTACGGCGTCGCGTGGACCTACGGATTAACGGGCACGACCAGCCTGCCTGAAATTCGGGCCGCGCTCACCGGACTTGAGTCGATCAGGTCCGAGCTCCTTGTCGCCGCCGCCGCCGCGCTGATGTTCGTCGGCTTCGCGTTCAAGATTTCGGCATGGCCGTTTCAGATCTGGGCTCCCGACGTCTATCAGGGAGCGCCGGCGCCTGTCGCCGCGTTCCTCTCCGCGGGTCCCAAGGCCGCCGCCTTCGCCATCCTGCTTCGGGTTTTCATCACGGCCTTCGATCCGATCAGCGCGCGTTGGGAGCCCTTTGTATGGCTCTCGGCTCTGTTTACGATGATCATCGGCAACTTCGCCGCATTGACGCAGTCCAACATCAAGCGGCTGCTCGCCTACAGTTCGATCGCTCACGCCGGCTATGTTCTGGTTGCCGTTACGGCGCACTCTCAGTTGGGTACCGCGGCCGCGATGTTCTACCTCGCCTCTTACGCACTGATGAACATCGGCGCCTTCACCGTCGTGACCCACTTCTCCCGCAAGGGTGAGCGTTACGTCGACGTGCAGGACCTTGCCGGTCTTGGGGTGCGCCAACCCGTCACCGCCGCGCTGTTCTCGATTTTTCTGCTCTCGTTGATCGGCGTCCCCCTCACCGGCGGCTTCTTCGGAAAGTTTTATGTTTTCAAGGCTGCCCTCGACGGGGGCTTGGTCTGGCTGACCGTGCTCGGTTTGTTGAATAGCGCCGTTGCCGCCTACTACTATCTGCGGATCATCGTCGTGATGTACATGCACGAGCCCGGCGAGTCGACGGACACGCTGCCTGCGCCCGGTACGGGTCTCAGCATTGCTCTCTGGGGTTCTGCGTTGGGCACGCTGCTGCTGGGCGTTTACCCGGCGGTGATCCTGGACTTCGCCGACAAGTCCGCGAAGTTTCTGAAGTAGGAACTACGGCCTCCGGACGGTCTGCTGCATGTCGCCCGTCCCGCCAAGAGTCTCCTCTTCAATGGTGGGGACGCTGACCGGCCCTTCCGTCAATCGAGGCTCCCGGGGATTGAGCGACTGGTCCCGCTTTGAGTCCGCTCTCCGGTTGTGGGGGCGCTTGCCTTGTGTTCGGCCGGGCGGCGACCAGGATGTTACGCGATCGCCCTTGAAGTAGATCCTCGCGCCGCCGTAAACCCAAACGTCGCCTCGCTCTTCGTCGGGCTTGCCGAGGACCTTGATCACTTCCGTGCGGCTCGCGCCTACCCTGAGACGGCCCGCCGGGGACGATCCTCCGAAAATCGCCTTGCCGGGGACAGAGTTACCACCGGCGGTGGGTCGCGGTACGCTCGCCGCCTGATACGTGCCGCCACCCGAGTCCCCGAGCCATAGGCCGATCCATTTCCTGGCTGGCGGAAACACACTGGTGAAGACCACGAACATCAGTACGAAGAACCCCAAGACAGGCAGCCGTGTGGAGATCAACCAGATAGCCGACGGCCGCAGGTCCCGGCGCAATGGAAGTTGTGATGGAGTCGCGCCACCGCGCGGCATCGTTTCGTTCCCTGCGGGTTTCGTCGAAGCTCCGGCGGCGCGCAGATTCTCAAGCCAGAATGCGAACCGATCCCTCATCGCTGCCCTCACATCACAGCCTTGTATCCTGGCTCTCTTCTTGGGGGACCAACTAATGGTCGTCTGTCAGGGGTTGGTCTGTAAATAGCACTACCCCAGGACTAACGCCCCGTGGTACCAAGACGAACCACGCGCCCGTCCTAGTACCACTCCTCACGCGGGCCGACCGTTACCTGACGGAGCGCTCGGCGCTCAGAACCGCATCCAGGCTGGCAGCAATCCGAGGTGGTCGGCGGTGAGGAAAAGGATGATCAAGACTGCGGCAGCCAGGGGGATGTGGCTGGCTATTCTCCAAAGGAGCGAGGGTTTGAGATACTTGACGTCCGGCAAGGCCTCGTCAAGAGGTCCTTTCCCCATGACGGGGGGAGCCGGGGTTCTGAACTTCCCCGATACGTATGGCATAGGCTCCCTTCCGGCGCCTCGTGCACGCTCGGCACGCAGGGCGCCAGCACTGGACATTCTAACTCGGTTGCCCACTTTCAGGAAATAGCGAAAAAGTCACACTGGTTATCGTCGTACCGGTACGATTCATTACGATTTTCGCTGGGCTGCCGCTCCCGGACGGCCGCGGCTCCTTAAGAGCATGAGCGATGTTCGGACTTTTTCAGCACTCCTGTTAGAAGCAATCCTTCAGTTCCGAGAAGCTCTGCAGGATCAGGAGCCGGCCGTTGCCAGCCGGAATCTCCTGCCGCTCGAGCGTCCAGGTGTGCGCGTGGGGTATAAACACCGCTCCTAGTCCCGCGCCCAGTGCGGGGTTAATGTCGGATTTCGGCGAGTTCCCTATCATCCACGTGCGTGCGGGATCGAGACCGCGCCGCTTCACCAGTTCCCGGTATGCGTCCGCATCCTTCTCCTTCACGATCGCTGTGTGCGCAAAGTACGGTCCGAGTCCGGAGCGATCCAGCTTGAGTTTCTGCTCGTCCGCGTGACCCTTTGTGAACAGCGTCAGATCGTGGCGCCGAGCGAGGTACTTGAGCGTCTCGTGCACCCCAGGGATCACCTCCATCGGGTGATGAATCAGCTTCTCCCCGAACATCATCACGCGGTCCAGATCTTCCTCACGGATATGCCTCTCGGCCAGACGCAGATAGCATTGGCGAAGATTGCGCGCGAAATTTGCCGAACCGTAGCCGTGAATCTTGTTGTTCACCAGTTCGATTTCGTCCAGCACCGCCCGAACCCCGATTGCGTCGAGTGTCGAGTGGTCCAGGAACTCAACGAACTGTTCGAACGCCCGCTCGAAGAAAACGTTATTCTCCCAGAGTGTGTCGTCGGCGTCGACGATCAGATGTTGCGGGGTCATGGTTCCAAGAGGCTTCCGGGCTGCTGCCCCTTGCCGTTGCTCGGAGCCACGGACTTCATGCGTCCGACGTACCGCTGCCGGGGAATGAACTCTTCGAGAAAATCCACGATCCGGCGCAGTCTCTCATTCTCCGATCGCAATCCGAGGAGAGTTTGCCGGAAGTCGAGGTCTGCGACTATCTGGGCGAGTTGGAAGCTGAGCTGTGGATCACCCAGATCGGGCTTTAGAGCCGGCCCAGATTGCTCCAGTGAACGCAGTGCCTCAAAGGCGTCAAAGGCCTTCTGCTTCAGCGGGAGAGGTGCGGGGTCCTCCTCCGCGTCATCAAAAAACTGAACCGGCCCGCGCAAGTAGCTCTTTTCCTCGTTCAGAAGAAGCAGTTCAAAGCGCCTCCGCCCGACGGTACCGATATCCATCCTGCCGTCCGAATACCGTTTGTAGACCGTCTCCACGGTGGCGGTGCACCCGACATTGACAATGCCCTGCTCCCGCGCGAGAACCACGCCGAATTCCGTATGTTCCTCCAGGGTGTCGCTGATCATTTCCTTGTATCGATCCTCGAAAATGTGCAGGGGCAAGGAGGTTCGGGGAAACAGCACTACATTCAATGGAAAGAGCGGCAACAATTCCCCCTGCATGCTACCATTATGGCTGCCGTACGCCCAATGGGTCGAGTCCCCGGGGCTGGAGCGGAGTGGATGATCCTCAAGCTAAAGCGCGCACCCGGCATCTACCTCGTCGGTTTCATGGCTTGCGGGAAAAGCATGATCGGTTCCTGCCTCGCGGCACGTCTCGGTTGGGGGTTCGTGGACGTTGACGCCGATATCGAGAGTCAGGAACGGGCGTCAATCCTTGACATCTTCGACACGCGCGGCGAGGAGGAATTCCGCAGGCTGGAAACCGAAGCCTTGCGCCGGCGCGTCCACATGATCCAGGCTGGTCACCCACTGGTTGTCGCGCTCGGAGGCGGCGCGTTCGCACGGTCGGTAAATTTCGACCTCGTGGAAGACAACGGCGTGACAGTGTGGCTTGACTGCCCGCTTTCGCTGATTCGCCGGCGCGTCGAGTCATCCGCGCACCGTCCCCTCGCCCGCGATCCGGTCAAGTTCGAAGTTTTGTACTACGCCCGGCGCGAAAGCTATGCCCGTGCGGACTACTGCGTCAAAGTAACCGGCGACGATCCCGAACCCAGCGTCGACGCGATCCTCAAGCTGCCCATATTCTGAGATGTCCCCAATGTCCGAAACCACGCTGCGCCGTAACGCTCTTTCCATCTTTCGAGCCGCCCTTGCTGCCTCCGATCCGGTCCAGGCTGTTCTCCGTCACCTGAGACTGGACCGTGATGTGCTCATTACTGCGGGCCGCCGCTACCGGTTGAAGTCATACCGGCGAATCCTGGTAGTGGGGGCCGGCAAGGCGAGCGCCGCTATGGCCCTGGCTGTCGAGCGCCTTCTTGGGCGCCGCGTCCAGTCCGGTTGCATTAACGTGAAGTACGGGCACCTTGCGAAACTCAGGCGTATTGGGCTGAACGAGTGCGGACACCCCGTGCCCGATCCCGCCGGCGAGGAAGGTGCCGCGCACATTGCGGACATGGTGAAGAGCGCCGGGGAAGGTGACCTCGTGATCTGCCTGATCTCCGGGGGCGCTTCCGCACTGCTCCCTCTCCCGGCTCCTCCGGTTACCCTCGAGGAAAAGCAGGAGACGACGCGGCTCCTGCTCGCCTGTGGCGCGAATATTCACGAGATCAACGCGGTTCGCAAGCATATCTCCCTACTTAAGGGGGGCCAACTTGCCCGGCTGGCGCAGCCGGCGACCGTCTTGTCACTCTTGCTTTCCGACGTTATCGGAGACGACCTCGACGTCATCGGCTCTGGTCCCACCGCACCGGATGAGTCGACGTTTAGGACCGCCCTGTCGGTTCTGCGCAAGTACGGCATCGAGCGGGATGTCCCGGCGGCCGTGCGAAACCGCATCGAAGAGGGATTGCGCGGGGAGGTTCCCGACACACCGAAACCAGGCGACTCGACATTCCAGAGAGTTCAGAACGTCGTCGTTGGCAGTAATATGCTCGCGGTAGAGGCCGCCCAACGGCGTGCCCGCGAACTTGGCTTTCGTCCCCTGGTGCTGTCCACATTCGTTGAGGGGGAGACTCGCGAGATCGCCCGCATGCATGCCGCGATCCTCAAGGAAATCAACGCGACCGGACGCCCCGTGAAGCCGCCTGCCTGCTTGATCACGGGAGGTGAGACGACGGTTACTCTGCGAGGTGACGGACTTGGAGGCCGCAACCAGGAGTTTGTCCTCGCGGCTGCCCTCGATCTCGCCGGATTGAGGGATGTCGTCGTGCTGAGCGGCGGGACCGACGGCACGGACGGTCCCACCGACGCCGCCGGCGCAATCGCGGACGGCCACACCATCGCGCGGGCGAACGAACTCGGTCTTGACGCCGCCCGGTTTCTATCGGAGAACAATTCCTACCATTTCTTTGAGCCCTTGGGCGACTTGGTGAAGACGGGCCCGACGAACACGAACGTGATGGACATCCGTCTCGCGCTCGCCGGCGTGCCCAAGAAACAGAAAAAGCGCGGAGTGCTCTGAATCTGAGGCACTCCGCGCCCCGGCGTTGGATTTTATTCCTTTCGTACGGTGATTGAACCCCGGTCCGTCTCGATTGTGATCTTCGGCCCGCCGCCGACCGCGCCCTTAATCATCGACCCTCGTCCCTCGGTCGTCACGTCGAGCGGTTCGCCATACTCGTTGGTCACTTCGCCCATCTTCGCCGTCGCAGCCAGGTCGAACTTCGCCGAACCCGGAAGAGCCAGTTCCACGTTGCCCGAACGGGTCGAAACTTCAATTCCCGCGATCGGACCACGATTTGGCCGGAGCTCTACGTCGCCGCGGTCGATCGTCAGCGCAACCGCCTCGGTGAAGTCGTCGAGCCGCACATCGCGGTTCTTCGCCACGAGCCGAAACGGCCCGACAACGTTAGCAGCGGAGAAATCGCCAAGGTTCATGTGCAACTGACCCGGCAATCTCTCGAAACTGAGTTCCGTCCCTCCGCTCTGTAGATCAAAGGACTTCTTAAGGTCCCTGCAGGTGAGGTCACCCGAATAGTAGCCGTTGATCACAACCTTGCCGTCGATCCTTTCCAGTTCCACGTCCCTGCCTCTGCCGAGAATGTCGACCTCACCCTTCATGTTGATGACGCGAATGATGTCGCTGCGCCGCAGGTCGACGCGGACTTTGCCCGTGATGTCCTGAAGTCTTACTCCAGCGTTGCCGCTCTCGATCTCGACGCTGCCGTTGATGTTCATTACGTCAAAATCGCCGTAGTGGCCGGTCGCCCGAATGTTGATGCTGTGCGGAACGGTCAGTTCCAGATCCGACGACACCACCCGCTCTCCGGACATCTTCTCCTGATTCGACCGGACCACGACTTCTTCGCCGCGGACGACGATCTCGAGCGGCGTCTGGCGGTTCGCCTCGTCGGCCGCCGCCTTGTCATACGCGCGGATCGTCTTGCGTCCCGTTGCCTTGATTTCTGCCACGTCGGCGCCCACAATCCGCGTGTTGCCCCGGAGGTTTTCGATGATCAAGCGCTTTACGCCGGAAACTGTCTTCGACTCGGCCATCGGGAAGTCGTACGCTTCGCCAAAGAGTTCGACGCTCTGGCCTCGGAAGATCATCGGTGGGAGTCTTGGTCCAAAGCGATGCGCCGCCGAGAGCCCCGCTCCGACCAGGCAGATGAGAATGACCAGCGCCCATTCGCCGCCTGAAACACCACTCCTGGGGACCGGCTTGTTCATCATCCACCACGCCACGATCTCGAACAGGCGGATCGCACCCCAAACGATCAATATATAAGGCCAGTAGCGCGCCGGCGCCTCGAACGAAACCAGGTCGGGCCGAATATTATGCAGCAGGAACAGCGCGCCGATCAGGATCAGCAGCAGTGGACCGATCAATGACCTCGGTTTCATGACGCACCCTCCGGGGTCTCGAAGTCGCGAGGCTTGCGTGCTGACAGGTGTTCCGCCAGTTTCAAGGTCCCGACAAGGATCACCAGCACCGGCCACGTCTGCCAAAACCCGTACTGGGTGAACTGGTCCACCAGAAATAGCGCGCCGAGAGCAATCAGTAAAATCGGACCGCGTATCGCGCGGAATAATGCGGGCTCGTTACTGTTCATGGGGCGCCTCCTCGCGGCTCGCTGGAACCGTCGAATTCCCGGCCATCCGGTTGTACAGCATGTACGCCCCAAGGGCGATCAGGAAGACCGGCCACCACCGCAGTATCTGGCCGATCTGAACGATATCCAGCGTGTTCAGCAGGAACAGCACCCCGATCGCAATGATGAGCACAGGTCCGGCGGGGAAGCCGCCGGAGCGGGGCTTCAAAGGAAAGAGGCTGGAGAATTCGTCTACCACTTCCCCCCGGAGGCGCTTGTTCGCCGTGTGATACGCCTCAAACGCCATGTAGAAGAACCAGCAGGCGATCAGGAAACCAAACAATGGCTCAAACCCACCGGCCCCTCCCGAACTTACAATACTGATGAGCGTCCCAAGAATGACGACATGGATCAGGCCCTTTACGTACTGGCCGTTGTAGATGGCGCCCACCCCCGGGATCAGCCCGAGGACAAACGCCAGGCCGGGTGATCCGGTCCCGGGTTGACTGGCCGCCGGTTTCACTTGCGGGGGCGCTTGCACCGGAACGTGTTCCTCACAAAAGACCGTTCCGTGCGCGAGCCGCCCGCATTCCTGGCACAGGGGCTTTCCACAGGTCCGGCAGTACGCCGTTGCCGGCCGATCAGGGTGCATCTGGCAGTTCATATAATCCTCCCCGTCTTCTTCATTGCCCTTTACTCGGTTGCTGCGATGTTTGGTTCGGGCCGGGCTCCGGGCTTTGCTGCGCCTCTGCGGGCGCTCCTTCATTCGCCGGTTCCATCTCCGCTTCGGTCAACTCCCGCAGACGGGAGCGGACTTCGTAGACGAGACGGAGGCTCTCATAGAACTTCACTGCCCGGGCCCATCCACGGTGCACGCGGTCGTCGACCGCCGCCCACACCTTCGCTGGTTCGAGGTCGGAAGCCTGCAACTGTCGAACATTGATGCCGGCGAATCGTCCGAGCATGGAGAACGACAGAATCGTCATGGCCATCCCCATGGCGAAACGCGGCTGAAGCACCGGTTCCGCCAACCGGGCAAGCATCGATCGCAGACTGCTGCGCCGGTTGCCGACTTTCTCACGTTCGGCGGAAATATCGAACAGGATCCGCGTGATAAGTTCTGGCGGAGGTTCCACCGCCGGCACCCGCTCGACAAAGGCCAACGCCGCCGCCGCATCCTTCGCCAGTTCGGCGCAGGCCGCGCAGCGGGCCAGGTGCTCCTCCACCGCGGCCTTCCGCGCGGCTTCGAGGGTGCCGTCGATGTAGTCACAGAGCAGGAGATCCAGTTCCGCGCAGTTCATATCGCTACCCTCTGTCTGCGCAGGACGCGCGCCAATTCCGCTCGCCCACGGTTCAACCGCGACTTCACAGTGCCTTCAGGTACGCTCAGCGTCTGTGCGATTTCGCGGTACTCCATCTCCTCCAGGTCACGCAGGATGACCGTCTCCCGCAACTCCGGAGAGAGTTTCTGGAGAGCCGCCTGCAAAACCTCGCTGGCCTCCCGCCCGGCGAGCAAGCCGTCGGTGCGGGCGGAAAGAGCGGTCCGTTCCTCGAGCATCGGAAGTTGCTCCTCAATCGAATCCGTAGCCCGGTCGGACCGGGTCCTGCGGTAATGATCAATCAGGAGATTCCGCGTCAGCCTCGTCAGCCAGGTGGTGAACGAACCCTCGCCGGACCGGAAACTCTTCAGTGTTCGGAAGACCCGCAGGAAAACTTCCTGCGTCAAGTCCTGCGCCTGAGAAGAGTTGCCTGTGAATCGGTAGCACAGGGAGTAAACGCGCCGGGTGTGAGACTTCGTTAGTTCTTCCCATGCGGACTCTTCTCCATCGAGACAGCGCTCTACCACACTGGTGTCGAGGTCCAAGCCGTTTCCCGCTACTCTCTGGCAGCCATGCGCGCTCGCGGAGGCCCAGCCGACAAGCACGGGATCGGTCGTCCAAGTCCCCGGGATTTGTGCGGCATGAGCAACGGCTGCCATAACCTACCTCGCGTAGCCCATCCGCGAAAGCCGCCGGCCTCGAAGCTTTTTCTGCCGGCTGCCTTCGTTTCAGGCTTCCAGTAGAAGTAACGAGGTTCTATGATGATAAGTTCGCACAAACCCATGGGGCGGCAAGCCGTTTCCTATTCTATCCCCAGCATCCGGGGATGAGAAGTGCCGGGAGGAAGTATTCAAAGAAAGCCCAATGTTCGATGGATTCTAAGCCTCGCGGCTCTGCTCGCCGCTGCCATCCTCCTTTTCCTATTCCGCTGGCGGCGAGAGGGTTTTGATTGGCGCCTGTTTGCTTCGACACTCCAGAGCCTCGATTGGCTCTGGCTAGCCATCGCTTGTCTGGTGGGCCTGGCAACCTACTACGGCCGGGTGCTGCGATGGGCCGTTCTTATACGTCCCGTTTGCCCGCGACCCAACATGAGAGGACTCTTCTCGGCCACTGCGATCGGGTTCACTGCGATCGTCATTTTTGGACGCCCGGGTGAGTTTGTACGCCCCTATCTCGTGTCCCTAAAGGAGAAAACTCCGTTTTCCTCGCAGGCGGCGGCATGGCTCTTGGAGCGAATCTTTGACCTGCTTGCCGCCCTGCTGATCTTCGGACTCGCCTTGGCACAGATCGGAGGACCCGGAGTGCACACAAGCCCCACATTTGCGTGGGTTATGAAAGCGGGTGGTTGGATCGCCGCCCTCCTTGGGCTCTTGTGCCTCGTTGTGCTTTTTCTCTTGGGCAGATATGCCGAGTCGATGCAGCAGCGTCTGTTGAGTGCCCTTTCCGCGCTGCCCGCAAGGTGGCACAGTAAGCTGGTGGAGTTGGTTGCGGCGTTCGTCCGCGGCGTCGAGTCGACACGGAATCCCGGTTTGCTGCTCTCGATACTGCTATACACTTCCCTCGAGTGGCTCTTGATCGCCGCCTGTTACGTGAGCCTGTTCCGCGCGTTTCCAGACCTGGCATCGCTCCATATTGCGGATATCATGATTTTTCTTGGATTTGTGTCGTTCGGTAGCATCGTTCAGCTTCCCGGAATAGGTGGTGGCATGCAACTTGTTGCCATCGTGGTTCTGACGGAGTTGTTCGGTGCTTCCCTTGAAGTGGCAACCGGCATGGCTTTGATGCTCTGGATTATTACATTTGTAGTAATTGTTCCCGTGGGAGTCATTATGCTCTTCCACGAAGGTATTAACTGGCAGAAACTGAGAGAGATGGAGGACCGAGCGTCGATATGATCTGCCCATTTTGCGGACACCGGCAAGACCGCGTAATTGACTCCCGGGAAAGCAAGGAGGGAGACGTGATCCGCCGCCGTCGCCAGTGTCTCGAATGCGACCGCCGTTTCACCACCTACGAGCGAATCGATGAAATTCCGTACATGGTCGTGAAGAAAGACGGCAGGCGTGAGAAGTTCGACCGCCAGAAAGTGCTGTCCGGGCTCTTAAAAGCTTGCGAGAAGAGGCCCGTGTCCATGGCCCGGCTCGCCGAGGTTGTGGACAGCGTGGAAGCCAGACTAGCCGACAACCCTGATCGTGAGATATCAACTACAGAAATAGGAGAAATGATCATCGAGCGCCTGAGCGCTTTGGACAAGATCGCTTACGTTCGCTTCGCTTCGGTGTACCGCGATTTCCAGGATGTTGAAGCTTTCCTCAATGAATTGAAGAACTTAATGCGCCAAAAACGCTCCTGATTTGTGGCCGGAAGCTTCCCTGCCGGCGCCGTCTCCACCGCGCGCCTCGGAATCCGAATGTAACCAGTACCGTTTTCTAACATCTAACGAAATGAGAACTTAACTTTGCGCGGGATCGGTGCTATAATCGAGCGGATGCCCGCCAGGAGGGCATATCCTGCAAGAATCCGAACGTGCCGGAGAGCCCAAGGCACCGGAAGCAGTTGCGATCCCTTTTGACTTGTAGTGTGTTCCTGCGCGGGGAGGTGAGTCCCAAGTGGATCAGTTCGAAGAGCATTACCTGACAGACAGCCGCGAACCCCTCAACCTTCCTTTCGAGGAAGAGGCGAAGTTTTTCGACCCCGAGGAAACGCACGACGTAGACGACTTCCATGCTACACAGCATGTCGAGGAATCGATCTACACTGACGATCCGGTCCGAGTCTACCTTCGGGAGATGGGTGCGGTGCCGCTTCTGACCCGAGAGGGCGAGGTGGATCTCGCCCGCCGGATGGAGCGCGGTAAGCTCCGGATGCAAAAGGCAATCAGCCGTTCGGCACTCGTTCAGCGGATCGTCGTTGAACTCGCCGACAACATGAAGCGGGCACCCGAGGAGTTGGATAACTGGGTTGACCTTGGTGATGTCGAAGAAGGCACGCTGGCTGAGAGCAAGCGGCGAAGCGAGGTTCTTCAGCTTTTCTCGCAGGTGACCGCGCTACACAAGAAACAGCAGCAGTTGGCCGACAAGGTCGCCTCCATAGCCGTATCGAATAAGAAACTGGTCCGCCGGTGGAACGGGAAGTTGAGTCGCTGCAAAATCGAGACTTCCCAAGCCATTCGCAGCATCCCGTTCCATCTCTCGCGGTGGAAGTATTTTGCCCGGGATATCGAACGGGTCTCCGATGAGTTGGTTCACCTCGATTCCGAACTGCGCAGACTGGAAGGCCGTAATGGGCCAACGACACAGGCTCGGGCGCGCGAACTGAAGCGGGAAATTCGGAAGCGGGAGGCGGCCGCCGGCGTTCCGCTCGTCGATCTGCGACACACGTTGCAGGTAATCCGCCACGGAGAACTCGAGGCGGAGCGCGCGAAGAAGGACCTAGTGGAAGCCAACTTGCGGTTGGTGGTGTCAGTGGCCAAGAAGTACGTCAACCGCGGACTGCACCTTCTGGACCTCATCCAGGAAGGCAATATCGGCCTGATGCGCGCCGCCGACAAGTTCGAATACCGCCGCGGCTACAAGTTCTCTACATACGCTACGTGGTGGATCCGTCAGGCCATTACTCGAGCTATCGCCGACCAGTCCCGGACGATTCGCATCCCGGTGCACATGAACGAGAGCATGAACAAGTTCCTGCGCGCCAATCGCGAGCTCGAGAAGGAGCTTGGTCGCGCGCCCACGAACGACGAAATCAGCCGCCGGATGGACATCCCGGTGGAGAAGGTCCAAAAGCTAAAGACTATCTCGCGCGACCCGGTGTCCCTCGAGACTCCGGTCGGCCGGGACGGCGAGTCCGCCCTTGGCGACCTGATCGAAGACCGCTGGATCGGTTCTCCGGTCGATACGGTGATCGAGACGAACGTACGCGACGAGACCGCCAACATCCTGAAGACCCTCTCCCCAAAGGAGGAGAAGGTGATCCGGCTCCGCTTTGGTATCGGCTGCGAACGGGAGCACACCCTAGAGGAGATCGGCCAGGAGTTCGACGTAACCCGTGAGCGCATTCGTCAAATCGAAGCGAAGGCCTTGCGGCAGCTCCGTTCTCCCGAGAGGGCTCGACACCTCCGCGCCCTGCTCGCAGCACGCTAAAAGTTCTTCGTTCCTGGAACGGATTTGGACCGCTCGCTCTCGACCCTTTTTTCGCCACCGGGTCATTCCCCATGCAGAATCCTGCGACCCCCCGCTTAGCATCCCGCTCTAATCCAGTGAGGGCTTGGGTTCGCCCTCGTTGGCTAATCCCCCATACTTGACTGGGATTTGGGGGATTCCATACAATAGAGGGAGGCGATTTTCGTTCACTGGGTGTTATATGCTTCCGGCTCAAGCGATTCCGAGGTTGGCTCGCACCAGCCCGAAGTCTGTCCTCTCACACATCGGCGACACCCCGTTGGTTAAGCTGGAACGGATCACGAGCGACCTTCCGGGAGTAGAGATCTGGGCGAAAGCCGAGTTCTTTAATCCCGGAGGGTCGGTCAAAGACCGCGCGGGGCTGAACATGATCCTCGACGGCGAGCGAACCGGCCGCCTCACCCCGGATCGGATTATCCTCGACGCGACCAGCGGCAACACCGGCATAGCCTATGCCATGATCGCCGCCGCCAGGGGCTACCGAGTAAAACTCTGTCTGCCCCGGAACGCTTCCGACGAGCGGAAACGGATGCTCGGCGCCTATGGAGCGGAAATCGTCTACACGGACCCCGCAGAGGGCTCTGACGGCGCGATCCGAAGGTGCCGGGAGATTTACGAAGCCGACCCCGACGCTTACTTCTACCCCGACCAATACAGCAACCCAGCCAACTGGAAGGCGCATTTCGAAGGTACGGCTGTCGAAATCATGAACCAGTCCGAGGGCCGGTTGACGCACTTCGTCGCCTGCATGGGCACCAGCGGAACCTTTGTCGGTACAACCCGGCGATTGAAGCGGGACATACCCAGCGTGAAGTGCTACTCCGCTCAGCCGTCCTCAGGTTTTCATGGTATGGAAGGGTTGAAGCACATGCCGACGGCGATCGTGCCCCGCATCTATGATCCTTCACTCGCGGATGGCAATCTCTGGCTCGAAACCGAGGACGCATATGCTATGTGCCGGAGGTTGGCGCGTGAAGAAGGGCTTCTGGTGGGGATCTCGTCAGGTGCGAATGTGGTTGCGGCGCGGACGATCGGGCGCCAACTGGTTGAAGCCGGCGAGCCCGGGATTATCGTCACCATTCTCTGCGACGGCGCTGCGAAATATCTGAGTGAAGAATTCTGGAATGATCCGCATTGAAAGCCAGCCGTGGGAAGTGATGCTTTCCCACGCGCGCGAGGCGTATCCCGACGAATGCTGTGGCGCCATGCTCGGCGCAGTGGACGGCGACAAAACCGTTCGAATGGCCTTGCCTATGGAGAACGTATCGCAGGGTCCTAAGCGGAGCCGCTACGAGTTGCGTCCGGAGGATCTCCTCGGGGCTGAAGAGCGCGCCCGGCAGGAAGGGATGGATCTCATCGGCATCTACCACTCCCATCCCGACTGCGACGCCTATTTCTCCGAGACGGATCTGAAGAATTCCTGCCCCTGGTATTCGTTTGTCGTCCTCTCGGTGCGCGGCGGCGGCTTCGACCACGCCAACTGCTGGCTGCCGAACGCAGACCAGACCGGCGCCGACAAGGAAGAACTGACTCACCCTGTGTAAGGAACGAAGAATGGCCAAGATTCTCATACCAACCCCACTCCGGCAGTACGTCGGTAAGCTGGATGCCGTCGAGGTGACCGGCGCCACCGTCGGCGAAGTGCTCGCGACGCTGACGGGCGAGCACGAAGAGTTGCGCCGCCACCTTTACAGTGACGAAGGGAAGTTGCGCAGCTTCGTCAACGTCTACATCAACGACGAGGACATCAGGTACCTTCAGAAGGACAAGACCCCGGTTTCGGACGGCGACACAATCTCCATCGTCCCGAGCATTGCTGGCGGCGTCGCCGTCGAGACGCCCGCGCCGCCCGCCACCCTTTCCAAGGAAGAGGTGCTCCGGTACAGCCGGCACCTGATCATGCCGGAAGTCGGCATGGACGGCCAGCTCAGGCTCAAGAGCGCCAGTGTGCTCCTGGTTGGCACTGGCGGACTCGGCAGTCCTCTCGCTCTTTACCTTGCCGCCGCCGGCGTCGGCCGGATCGGCCTCGTCGACTTCGACGTGGTGGACTTCACCAACCTTCAGCGCCAAGTCATCCACGGAACCAGTGACGTCGGCCGCAAGAAGCTCGACTCGGCTGCCGCGAAGATGACCGAGATCAACCCATATGTCAGCATCGGCCGGCATGAAGTTGCTCTCTCGAGCGAAAACGCGCTCGACATCATCAAGGACTACGACATCGTCGTCGACGGCACCGACAACTTCCCAACCCGCTACCTCGTTAACGACGCCTGCGTGCTGCTCGGAAAACCGAACGTCTACGGTTCGATATTCCGGTTTGAAGGCCAGGCAACCGTCTTCGCGTACGAGGACGGGCCCTGCTACCGCTGCCTCTATCCGGAACCTCCACCTCCTGGTCTGGTTCCGAGTTGCGCAGAGGGCGGCGTCTTGGGCATCTTGCCGGGACTGATCGGATTGGTGCAGGCGACCGAAACGGTGAAGCTGATCCTCGGAAAAGGCGAGCCACTGGTCGGCCGCCTGTTGCTCTATGACGCTCTCGCCATGCGTTTTCGCGAGTTGAAGCTCCGCCGAAACCCCGAGTGCCCTGCTTGCGGCGACCACCCGACCATCACGAAGCTGATCGACTACCATCAGTTCTGCGGCGTTCCCCGTCAGGAGCAGGAGCCCGTTCCGTCACAGGGCCTTTCGGAGTGGCAGATCGATCCGGTGCAAGTCAAGGCGAAACTCGACCGTGGCGATCGCTTCCTGCTTCTCGACGTCCGCGAGCCGCACGAGTATCAGATCTGCCGCATTCCCGCAGCGAAGCTGATCCCCCTTGGCGAGCTTCCGAAACGCATTCACGAATTGGATTCAAGCGAAGAGATTGTCGCATACTGCCGCAGCGGCGTCCGAAGCGGCAAGGCAATCGACTTCCTTGGTCAGGCGGGTTTCCGAAAAGTGAAGAACATGGTGGGAGGAATCCTCGCCTGGAGCGACAAGGTCGACCCAAGCGTGCCCAAGTATTGAAGGAGGGGCACGCACCCAGCGTGCCCCTGGCGTCTTACCAGTGCATGTGCAGCGCCAGCTTGATGAACCTCGGCAGGTTGCGCTGCGTCGGGTCAAGCTGACCGAAGGCCGCACTCGTCACGTTGTTGTAGCCCGAGGCCAGACTCATGTACCACGGGTGGTTGAACGCATTCACCATCTCGAAGCGGAACTGCGCCCGGACGCGCTCATAGATGGGGAAGTATTTCGAAAGGGACAAATCCCAGTTGTTGTACGCCGGTACGCGGACGTCTGGGAACCTCGCTGGGAACGTGCGCAGTGTATAGGCTTCCTGCGCGGCCACACGCTTACCAGTGGCGGGATCGTTCCAGAGTGACGTGTTGAACCATTGAGCGAATGTCCGCTGATCGCCGCTGAGGTTCGCGCTGCCCGGCTGCACCTGGGCTGCGTTTGGATAACCGACCGGCCAGCCGACCATGTACTGGATGTCCCAGTTCATCTGCCAGTCGCCGAGAGCGTACCGGATCGGAGACGGCCAGCCGCCGCCGAATGGCCGTCCCTTGCCGAACGGGAAATCCCACACGCCGGCCACGGTGAAACGCTGCGGTGTGTCCAGTTCGTTCGCCAGCAACTTCTCCAGCTTTGTCGCCTCGGGATCCGCAAAGACGAAGTCCTGCGCGTTTTGGAGGCTCACTTGCTCCAGCGTCTTGGAGATCGTGTAGCTCGTCAGGAACGTGAGCCCGTGCGCCATCCGCTTCGTAGCCTTTAACAAGAAGGCGTCGTAACGCTGCTGTCCGATCGGCACGCTCTGGAGGGTTACGCCTGAGAACTGCGGAAAGGCGTACATCAGGAACTGCCGCGAGATGGTCGCCCCATTCAGCGACGCGTTGTTCTCAATCAGCCCGGCCATCGGGTTCGGGACCCGACCAGTGTAGTATGCGGTGTCGATCTTGCCGTCTGCCGTGCGCCGGCCCAGTTCGTTGGCCGGAACGTAGTTCAGCCCGACGTTCAACGGCAGCTTACGGGTAATGTTGCCCGAGTAGCCGGCTTCAACGAGCAGGTTGCCCGGCAGTTCCCGCTGGATGTCGAACGAGTACTGGTGCGAGTATGGAAGCACCCGATCGAGGTAATTTGCGGTCACGCCCTCGCCAAGGAAACTGGCTTCACCCAGGGAGGAACCAATCGGGTCGAGCAGTTTCCCTCCCGGCTGGAGGGCGAACGGATTCGTCATCTTTACAGCCGGCGTTAAGTTGCCGTCGGTACTGACGACGGCGGTCGTCCGACGGCTGAAACCCTGCACCGAGCCTGCTTCGCCCTGGCCGAGATAGTAAAGCCCGTAACCGCCTCGAATCACCCACTTCTCGCGAATACGGTAGGAGGCGCCGATGCGTGGTTGGAAGTTGTTCTTGTCCGCATTGAACGCCGTCCTGGGCTGGCCGTTCTCGCCTGCAAACAGCACCGCACCCTTCAAGTTCAATCCCTGTACTTGCGATGCGATCGGGCTGGCCGCGTTGAAATCGAGCCCGCGAAGCATGCGGTCGTAGCGCTCGATTCTCGGCTGCTCGTAGTCCCACCGCAGACCGACGTTTACTGTCAGCTTGGGCGTCACCTTCCAGTCGTCGTTCAAGAACGCTGCCCAGTAGTGGTTCCGGTACGACGGGTCGATATTGCGGTCCACGTAGGCGCTCGTCGGATAGCCGAGCAGGAACGTCGCCAGTTCGTCGCCGGAGGTCGCGTCAGCCCGGTTGGCGTTCTTCTGCGTCCAGTTCTTCCCGAAACTGTAAGCGCCGCTGGCGAGACCCGGATTCGGGTTGTTATCGTTGTAACGTCGCCCTTCCGCGCCGAACTTCAGGAAATGGCGGCCGACGACAAGGTTCAGGTTCGGCTGAACGGTATAGGCGTCGTTGGCCGCGTAGTTGATCAGCCGGTCGGTCCCTACTGCCTGGTAGCTTCCAAGATCAAACCGCGGGAATTGAAGCTTGGAGAACTGCCCGACCAGTGCCGCATCCATCCCGAGAGTTGTCGGGTTGTAGTTCACGCCGTATGAGTTGCCCGTCGTCTCCTCCCATCGCGCCAGTCCGGCACGGAGGTTGAAGGTCATCGTCGGTGAGATCGTGGATGTCCAGTCCCACGTCCAGTTGCGCCCATTGCGGATCAGAGGCGCGTTGCCGGTCGGCTCAGCGGGGTTGTCCTCGTTCACATCCTTCACGAACACCAGAGCGCGATACTCCGAAAACGGGTTTTGGCCGTACCGGAAATAGACCGTGTTCTTGGAGTTCACCACGAGATCGAGGCGGCCGATCCATTGGTCCATGTTGGCCACCCACCGCGATGGATACACGTAGTTGTTGATGCGCGCTGGTCCGTCCCCCACCGCGTTCGGTGCTGGGTAGTATTTCAGGACCTCTGTAGCAACCTTGCTAATCCGGTCCGATGGGATTACGTTGTTCTGGAACGGAGTTCTTTCCCCCTGCGCATTGGTAGTTAGAGGATCGTAGATCAGCACTTGCGCGCCCTGCGCATTAAGCCGAGAGGAGAAGTCACCGCCGCGCCACTCTGTTGCCGGAAAATTCTTGACGCCAGGGTCGGCGGAACGCTGTCGCATACCTTCGTACGACACCAGCCAGAACAGCCGGTTCCGCCCGTCCAATACCTTTGGCACATAGACAGGCCCGCTCCCTTCGATGCCGAACGTGTTGATGTTCATCGGCGGCTTGCGCGTACCCGTGCGATTCAGCTCCGCTTGGTTGGCGTTCAATTCCTCGGCCTGGAAATACTCGAAGGCAGTACCGTGGAATTCGTTGCCGCCGCCTTTCGTGACGATCGTCACGATGCCGCCGCCAGTGCGCCCGTATTGGGAGTCGTACGTGTTGGTCAGAACCTTAAACTCCTGGACCGTTTCTATCGTAGGCACATGGATCACGGTGCGGTTGGACTGAACATTGCTGATTCCGTCCAGCAGAACTTCGTTTTCCTTGTTCCGGCCGCCGTTGATAGATAGCCCCGAAGTGCCGCCGATGTCGAACGACCGCAGATAGCGCCAACTTCCAGTCTTGATGACGCCGGGCGCCGTCCATGCTATCTGGAACGGATTGCGTCCCTGGGTCGGAACGTTTGCGAGCAAGTCATTCGAGATGACCTGCGCGCGTGTCGCGGACTCGGTCTGGAGCAGGGAGACGGATTCGCTGACGGTCACGCTCTGCGAGAGTTCGCCAAGTTCGAGGCTCGCGTCTATGCGTACCCGGGCCTGCGCTTCGAGCACGATATTCTCGCGAACGAAGCGACGGAACCCCTGTTGCTGCACCGTCATTCGATACGTTCCCGGCGCGAGGAAGGGCACCGTGTAGTTGCCCGTCGGATTTGTTTGGGCGCTGACGGTGATGTTCGTGGAAAGATTTACTACGGTGATGGTCGCGCCCGCTACCGGAGCGCCGCTCGGGTCGCTGACGATTCCGGTAAGGCTGGCCCGAACTTCCTGGGCATTGGCAGCGGAGAAGCACACGAAAACTAACAGAAATGTTGTGAGTACCCTGGTCTTCATAGATGACCCCTAGAAGGTGTTTTAGTTCGAGTGTCGGTGTTCGCCCGAGCAGAACGAGAAGTGAGTGACACGGCAACGCGTGGGCGTAACGACAGGTCCTTTTCAGATAACATGCCGACTCCCCACCATAGAGCTTGATTCGCTCCAGAAAGAATTATACACTGGTGTGTGCAGCCTGTCGACAATTGTATTCATTAACGATTATATATTTTTGTGTTAATTCTTAACACGGAATAACTCTATGCGGAAGAATGTCCCAGATCCGATGCACAGCTCGCGGTCACGGCGAGAGGAAGCGTATCGCCACATTCTGGCGAAGATCGCCTCGGGCGAACTGAAGGCCGGCAGCACCCTGTCGGAAGTGTCCTTGGCCCGAAACCTCGGCAGCAGCCGCACGCCGGTGCGGGAGGCCCTCAGCCAGCTCGTCGCCGAGGGATTGCTCGAACAAACCCCGAACCGCGGAGCCGTCGTTGTAGAGTTGAAACGGCAGGATATCGTGGAGCTTTACGAATTGCGTGAGGCCCTTGAAGTCTACGCTATCGGCAAGGCTGCTCGTATCCATGTGGGACCCGATGAGCTCGATCCCATGCGCCGGATTGTCAAACAGGTTCTCCTTCTCAAAGAGGGTCTGGAGCGCTCCGACCGGAACGTGCTTGATTTTGACGAGATGCGCCACCTGGTCGCCTGCGACCTCGGCTACCATTCCCTGCTTGTGCGCCTGGGGGGCAATGCTCGGATGCTGAAGGTGCTCAACGAAACGCGGCTGCTCATCCGCATCTTCTCGATCCATCGCAGCGGGCACGACGCAGCGCAGATCGAGAACATCTGCCGCCAGCACATGGAGATTCTTGACGCCGTCGCCGACCGGGACGCCGAGCGTGCCATGCACATCCTGTCCGCTCACATCCGGGCCAGCCGCCAGGAGCGTCTCGACGAATACGACCGCTGGCAGAGGGAGTCTTCTCTCCGGAGCGCCTTTCCAGCTTTCCTCGACGTCCCCAGTGATCTGAGCCGTTCCGCCGACTGAAGAGGCTCCGGATCAACGAACTGGAAGTCTGTGAATCCCCGTTGACAGTGCGTGGTGGTTCACCGGTCCTGAGCCGCTGCCCAGCCCTGGGTTCGTGCGGATGGCTTCGGTGATGAACTGCTTGGCCAGTTGAACCGCCTCCACAAGGCCGGACCCGCGGGCGAGAGTGGCGGCGATTGCCGCCGAATACGTACACCCCGTACCGTGGGTGTGGCGGGTTGGAATCTGTTCGCCGGGGAACTCGTACCACTTCCCTTCGAAGAGCAGGACATCTGTGGCGCTCCCAGACAGATGCCCGCCCTTTACCAAGACAGCCTTCACTCCGAGACCGCACAGCCGTTCGGCTGCCCCGCGCATGCCGGTGATGTCCGCCACCTCGATACCCGCCAAAGCAGCCGCCTCGTGCAAGTTCGGAGTCAGTAGGAAGGCTTTCGGAAGCAGCAGTTTCCGGAGCGCCCACCACGCTTCTTTGGCAATCAGAGGCGCGCCGTGCTTGCTGATCATCACCGGATCCACCACCAACGGGAAATCGAAGCCGGCGGCAGCCCCGGCGACCGCTTCGACAATCTCCCGGTTTCCCAGCGCGCCCGTCTTAGCCGCTCCAGGCCGGATATCCTCAACCACAGCACGGATCTGCTGAAGCACCAGTTCCGCCGGCATGCACTCGACGCGGTCCACACGCATCGTATTTTGAACCGTCAGAAGAGTGATCGCTGCTTCGCCGTAAACGCCGAACTGGTGGAAAGTCTTCAAGTCCGCCTGAATTCCGGCGCCCCCGCTGGGGTCGGAACCGGCGATCGTCAACGCAACCGGTGTCTTGCCGTTCATGACTGGCTCGCACTGGCGGACGCGTGGCCGCGCCCGGTCTTCTTCGCGTATCCGGCGATGGCGGCATGGCGCAGCGGCCGCGGCAGTACTTTCGACAGAAACACAATCACACGGTACCGCCATCCGGGCACAACGAACAGGTGACCTTGGTCCAGTCCGCGGAGCGATGCGTCAACCACTTCATCGGCGGACATCCAGAAGCCGTCCGGAATCCGCTTCCGGTCCACGCCCATCACGTCGTGGAATTCCGTGTATGTGAACCCCGGACACAACGCCTGGACCCGAACCGGCGACCCCGCCGCCTTCAGTTCCAGGTACAACGATTCGGTGAACGCATTGATCCAGGCCTTTGTGGAGCAATAGCTGACGTTGAACGGCGTCTGCCAGAATGCCGCTACCGACGAGACGTTGATCACGGCGCCCCGTCCCCTGGTAATCATGCCCGGAAGCGCCGCGTGCGTCAACCTAGCAGTGGCCAACACGTGCAGGCGATACATCTGGTCCTGGCTTTCGACGCCGGCCTCGTGGAAGCGCCCGAGTGTGCCAAAACCAGCGTTGTTCGTCAGCAATGCGAGGCTCTCCGACCCTGCGATGTACTCCTCGACAGACTGGCGTTCGCTGTCTTTCGTCAGGTCGGCTCCGAGCGTGTGGACATTGACGCCGCTCCCGCCTCGAAGTTCTGCCGCCAATTCATCGAGTTTGTGTTTGCGGCGCGCCACCAGCGCCAGGTCATATCCCCGCGAGGCCAGCCGCTTGGCGAAGCAGGCGCCGAGTCCACTGGAAGCGCCCGTAATCAAAGCCAGGGGGCGTGTTGTCTGCATGTGTGTCCTCCGGATTTGCTCTTGTTCCCAAACTCCAATAGCCCTTCTTGTCTATGTTACTTTGAAGGTCTCCCGCATCTCCCGCGGGCTGTAGGAACGCAGGAACCATGCGCCTGGGAATCGACTTCGGCACGACGCGCATTGCGGTGGCCGCCGCGGACCGTGGCAACTACCCAGTGGTCTCCTTCGAGTGCCCCGACGGCGAGACGCGCGACTGGTTTCCGCCGCTGGTTGCGGTCCGAGGGTCCGAGATCTGCTACGGTTGGGCGGCCCATATGTCCCAGACCGGCGACGGATGGACCGTCGTCCGCTCCCTGAAGCGCCTGCTCGGAAGAACCGGTCTCAATACACCCGTGCAGATTGGCGACCGGCTGATCCACATGAACCGGTTGCTCGGGGGTCTCACTTCCACCCTGCGTGACGAGCTTCGCGAACGCTCCAATCTCCGACTCGACCGCGGCGAACCGCTGGAGGTGATGCTCGGTGTCCCGGCGAATTCCAACAGCAATCAGCGTTTTCTCACCGCCGAGGCGTTCCGCCTGGCCGGCTTCTCCGTCATCGGAGTTCTGAACGAACCGTCCGCGGCCAGCATCGAATTCGGCCACAAGCAGCGGCTCAGCGACCAGGTGCGCGAGCGTGGTTGCGTGCTCGTGTACGACCTGGGCGGCGGCACGTTCGACGCTTCGCTGGTCGAGATGGATGAGCAGACACACTCTGTCCTCGCTTCGGACGGGATCGAGACGCTGGGCGGCGACGATTTTGATGAGATCCTCGCCGAACTAGTGTTCGAGAGGGCCGGGTTGAGCGAGGCCGATCGCGATAGTCTGCGGCAGGATGAACTGTTTCGCCTGCACGAAGAATGCCGGCTGAAGAAGGAGTCGATCCACCCAAACTCGCGGCGGATCGCCGTAGATCTCGACAGCGTCCGCGCGGGCTGGGGCGAGGTCGCCGTGCCCGCCGCCGAGTTTTATGAAGCGTGCAGGCCGCTGGTCCAGGAGACGATGAACACCGTGGAGAACCTGCTCGCGTCGCACGGGCTCGGCACCAATGATCCACGGCCTGCAGTCGAACAATACCGCCTCGAGGCGGTCTACGTCACCGGCGGCGGTAGCGAGTTACCACTGGTGGCACGCGAACTTCGGGAGCGCTTTGATCGCCGCGTACGCCGCTCGCAGCATGCCCGTTCCGCCACCGCGATCGGCCTGGCGATTCAGGCAGACGTGCAGTCCGGCTACACGCTACGCGACCGATTCACGCGCTACTTCGGTGTTTGGAGGGAGGCCCAAGGCGGCTCGACGGTGTGGTTCGACCCGCTCTTTCAGAAAGGTGAACTGCTTCCTGGTCCCGGCGAATGGGCGCTCGAAGTCAACCGGCGTTACTCGCCTGTTCACAACATCGGCCACTTCCGTTACCTCGAGTGCAGCCGCATAGGAGAATCCGGCGAGCCTGCGGGCGACATCACTCTCTGGGATGAGATCCGCTTCCCCTTCGACCCGGTTCTGGAGCAGCGTCGGGATCTGGACTCGGTTCCGGTGGAACACACCGAGGCCGCCCGCAACCAGTCGATCGAGGAAGTCTACACATGCGATGCAGGTGGCGCGCTCGGTGTGACAATCGCCAACCTGAGCGCCGACTACAAACGTACCTACCGCCTTGCCCGGTGGGCCGCCCGGGAAGCTCCGGTCAAACCCGCCCGCCGCCGGCCGGCCACGCGAAGAATCGTCTCCCGTAGCTGACGGCTCATGGCAGGGTGTTTCCCTCTACTTACCTCCGGCGCCTCCACCGGACCTCTGCTTCACGACGTATCGCCCGATGGATTCGACGGTGTCCAGCCAGATGCCGTTGGCCGGGTCTTTGGCGTAGCGGCAGAATTGTTCGAGTGCCGCGGCATCGGTCGTCTGAAAGGCGGTCTTGCCGATTTCGTGCCCGGCAAAGATCACCCAGCGGCCCTCTTTGAGTGCGGTCGAGGCGTGTTTCACCATCCCGTCGAAGGTCAGCTCGTCGATGCCCGTCCCCATCAACTGCGCCATGTCGCAGATCTCAGGGTCGTTCGCCGCCTCGTCGCGATACCCGCGCCCGGAGAGGAACCCTCGCGCCACCAGCGGCACGTAGCTTTTCGTCTCCAGGCCGCGGCCCACGAATTTCAGCCCGCAGGGATAGCCAAAGCTGACGGGCTTGACGCCAAGGAGGCTTTGAATGATCGTATTCGCGCCGTCCAGTTCCTCTTCCATGCGTTCGAGCGTGTAGCCTTCGAGCGCGTTCCTCTTCGAGAAGCCGTAGTTGCCCGTGCAGGGATGGGATCGGGAATGATTCGCGATCTCATGCCCCGCAGCCACTGCTTTCTTCCAGCCCTCAATCCGTTTCTCCAGGTTGCCGGGTGAAACGTAGAACGTCGCCTTCACGCCGATTCTGTCGAACAGCGGCATACCAACATCGATCTGGCTCAGGCGGGCGTCGTCGAACGAAAGACTGACAGCCGCCCGTTTTCCGTCCGGCCAGCGAAACGCGGACTTCTGCTGCGCGGGAGCGGCCATGGCCAGCAGAAGCACCAGAAATGGGATGACCCGTGGAAGCATGAGACTACTCCTTCACGGTGATCTTGCCGAGGTTGTACCAGCCGTCCTCACCGATGCCGGCGATGGCCAGCTTCACCTTCGCCTGGCCGCTGACCGGATCGATGAGAGCGATGCCGAGATCGTATTCTCCCACCGGCATCTCCGCGGGAAGGAAGAAGGCGCTGTCATAGAGATTGTCGCCGGGCAGCCAGTTTCGGATATCCGCCTCGGTGCGCCACACCATGGTGTGCTGAGCGTTCTTCATCCGGATCGCCAGCGGCCACTGCGTGTAGGACGGAGCCACTCCTTTGTTTTCCCACCACGAGGTGAACGGCACCTTGGCATTCTGGGACACGACGCCGGGGTAAGTGAACTTCCGCAGAACGAAACGGTAGCCCATCTTCTTGAGCCAACGGTCCACGTTCGGCTTCCACTTCTCCGGAACCGCGGAAGACTTCCCGTTGAACGTACTGATGTGCCACTTCAGCGACTGATCGATGATGTAGTCGACGTCCCATCCTTTGTTCAGCCAGTGCTGCATCACCCAGCAAACCTCGAAGCTGACCGGGGCCTTCTTCCAGGCGTCCTGCATGCCGAAATTGATGATCCCTTCCGGGTAGTAGTCGTTCATGTGGGACCAGTTCGGATTGTTAAAACCGCCCATGTCACCGAGGCAATCCACACGCCAGCCGACGTCCCGCTTCGAGATGCCGTACTTGTTCGTCTTTTCGTCGGTGAGCAGCATGACCAGCGGGGTTTTCTGGAACCCTTCGAGGTAGGCATCAACGAGGGCCTCGCGGGTCGGCTGCGTGAGTTCGGCGGAACCCGCTCCCTCGCCCCACGCGCCGACGATCGACAGATCGACGGCCTCGAGGTCAGGGTGGCCGTCATAGCGCGCGGCGACGGCCCGGACCATGGCGCCGAAATGCTTGGCATAGCGCGGATCTTCCGGATCGGTGCGCCACTTCTTGATCATTCCCCGGCTCGCTTCGTCGCCCATCATCTTGCGGTACCAGTCGGGCACGTCGTTGTCCTCGGTAGTGCCGTACGGCGCGATGCGGAGCCAGAGCGTCTGTTTGCGCGAATGCGCCGTCTTCAGGGCCGTGTCGAGCATCTGCCAGTTGAACTTTCCCTGCTCCGGCTCGACGAACTTCCAGTAGATGCGGAAGTAGGCGATCGTGGTCGCCGGATGATTCTTGTTTTCGAGGGAACCCTTGTACTCCTGGTAGGCGATCGGGTAACCCTCGGTCCATTTGAGGCCCTGGTTCAGCTCGTCACCATTGAAGCGCTGGAAGGTTGTGAACCCGATGCCGGGGTTCAGTAGCACATCGTCGATCTCCGTGGGACGGACGATGACAGTCTGCTGCGCGAGAGCGGGGGCAGCGATCAGTACTACAAGAAAGGGGAACAGATATTTGTGCATGTTCATTCCTCAATACATCCGTGAGCGTATCCACGCTTCCATGAAATCCTTGCCATGATAACGGATCGTCCGGTCGTCGACGACCTCGGCGCCGGGCCTGACATTCGCGTCGATCGGTAGGGAATTCCGCGTTGTATATTCGATCTCGATCGTGACCGGCCCGTCGATCTTGTACGGTTTGACCTTGCCGATTTTCTGCATGGACAGCCGGGCCTTCTCGCGGATCAGATCGCGGGCGGCCGGTGCGGACATCGAGATGCAACTGTAACGGGCGAGGCCTTCTTTCACTTCCGCAACCTCAGCGTCGGGCACGATGGCGCGCAGTTCCTCGATGGCGGCGCGGTCTCCCGTGATCAGGATCGTCGGCACGCCGAACCAGCCTGCCAGCGCGACGCGGGTCTCGACTTCGCCCACCGGCTTGCCGTTCATCCGCATGTTCTGGATGCCAAGCGAGCTGTAGCTGTGCGCCATGATGCCCGCTCGCACATTTGCCATGCTGTGCTGACCGAGGAAGACCAGGGCGGAGTAACGCCGCTCGAGCAGTCCGGTCGGGCCGAGGCTGCCGATAATGAGCTTCGCCTTCGGGTGAATCGTGAGCGCGGAGAGCGTCCGGCTTCCGTCATGAGCGTCCCACACGATGACTTCATCGGCGCCGCCCGCAAGAAAACCTTCGACCGCGGCGTTGATCTCGCCCGTGAGCAACTGTCGCAACTCCGTATCGGTCGGATCGGTCTGCTCCTGGCGGCAGATGCCGGCGACGCCCTCGGCGTCGGTGACCATGAAGACGGTCTTCTTTGCCTGGGCCCACGAAACGGCGGCCGAGGCGAGCACGATCAGAACCAGATGCGCCTGTCTCATACGGACAGTATAGTTGCGATCATCCGGACGCGAGGCTGCGCTATCATGGCACCTTCGAAGGCAGTCATGTTCTCGACGAAGCGATCTCAGCTACTGGTGGCGCTCACGATGTCCGTCATAGATCCAATTGGCTCTCGACTTCAGGCCGCCGACGATGCGATTCGAAGCGCGGCGACGTTCTATGCTTCCTTCGATTCGGAGGTCAAAGGCGACTTCGGCGGCGGTTCGTTGAAGCCGTCTACCCGCTTCAACCACCCGACCGCGAAGGGGCAATTCGTGTTCGAGCCGGGATTCAACGCGAACGTCTTTCGGATCGCCCAGAACAAGGGTATCCGCGGCGGAGCGCTAGAGCCGATGGACATCCTCCCGCGAAACGGACGGATATTCTTTCCAGCTCGCGGCAACATCGCGTTCCGCGAGGCCGGGTGGTCCGGAAGTGTGTCATTTTGGCTCAAAACCGACCCAAATACGATGCTAAAGACGTCGTTTTGCGACCCTCTGCAGATCACGCAGAAGGGCGCGAGCAACGGCGGTCTCTGGCTCGACTTCAATGATGCCAAGCCCAAGGACATGCGGATGGGGTCCTTTCCCGCCGTTCCCGAGGGCGAAAAAGCGGTTTCGGAGAACGACCCGCAGGCGCCGCTCATTCGGATGTCCACCGAGGGATTCACGGAGGACCAGTGGCGCCATGTCGTCCTTGTCTGGGAGAACTTCGACACCGGCCGTGCCGACGCACGCACTGCGCTCTACGTGGACGGCAAACTGATCGGAGAGTTGAAAGACCGCGAGATCGCCATGGGTTGGGATCTCGACAAGACGGGCATCTACGTGGCCGTCAGCTATATTGGGCTGCTCGACGAACTGGCGCTCTTCGACCGGCCGCTTACGCCGGCGGAGATCACCCGGCTCCGGGAGGAACCCGGGTTGCTGGCCGCGCTGAAGTAACGCCGCTAGCGTTTCGCGATTGCCTCGCCGGCCTCGATCCGGGCTTTCTCCCACTCGTCGGGGTTGTTCTTCCAGATTTCGGTGTCGAGGAGGGCTGCCTCGCCGAACGGCCGCTTATAGACAATCCGGTTTACGATGGCGTCGGCGGCGTCCTTGCCGCCGGTTGTCTCCGAAAGTAGCCAGAAATACTCGTGGTCCTGAAGCCCGCGGCGTTGAGCCTTGAGCCGGATGCTCGGAATCGGTTGCTGGTACCCCATGACCTGCCCGCGGTAGATCAACTGACCCGAGCCGTTGTAAGTACGCTGCGGTTCCTTGAAGTTTTCCGCTTCGTACCAGGCGGCGGAGGCGTTCCAATCGAACTCCCACTCCACCCAACCGGAGCGGTACTTCCAGCCGATCCAGCCGATGGCGCGGTTGACGAGCAGGTCGAGATCGGTGAACGTGTTGGAGCCGCAGCCGGAATTCTTGCGTTGCTCATAGATCATCGGGCCGTAAAACCAGCTCTCGACGCCGCGCTTGCGGAAATGCTCCATCTTTTCCGCATCCCACGAGACGGTGTGGCAAACCCACAGGGTGACCACTTCCTGAAGTTTCTCCATCGCCTCCCAGGAATAGCCGCCGTCGATTCGGTACTTGAACCAGTCGCGGCCCATCGCGCTTTGGAGCAGCCGCCCGTACGAGATCATCTTCTCGTAGGCTTCGTCGTTGTAAGACTCG
>DATIFQ010000416.1:0-6254 GCA_035455185.1 Bryobacteraceae bacterium
CCCGGTAGCTCGGCAGCGTGCGGCCATCGCGCGTTTCCGTGTAGTCGGTCCGTGGTTTGGCGTACTGACCCGCGAAGCGGCCGACGCGGATCACCGGCCGGTCGCTCCCATGGATCAGGATCAGGCTCATCTGGAGCAGAATCTTTAACTTGTTTGCGATCGGGCCCGACGTACACAAATCGAATCGTTCGGCGCAATCGCCGGCCTGAAGCAGAAACCTCTCGCCCCGCGCTGCCTGCCCCAGGTGGGACTTGAGGAGGCCGACTTCCCACGAGGTTACCAGCGGCGGGAGCTTCGAGATCTCTTCGACCACACGGTCTACGTCGTCTTGGCAAGGGTAGGACGGCTGCTGGTCGGCGGGTTTCGACTTCCAGGATGAAGGAGACCAATCGTTCATGGCTTTCCCCTATAGCTTCGCACCGCGCCTGCAACCGCGGGTGCTCCTCAATCAGAAACCGTGCGTCTGGCAACACCGGAATCCTTACGACCGGAAGTACGCACCCCGAAGCGGCAAGGGAGTCCCTTGTAAGTTGCTGATTTGTAAACGTTAATGAAGGCATCAAAAACCTTGACTCTGGATGCCGTCGCTCTTATAATTGGGCCGTAATTCGGCTTCAGGGTATCGGGTGATCTTTATCCGGTTCGTTGCGGTTGCCGTTTCGTCGGCGGCCAAGACAGCGTTGTGTAGACAGTTCTGACGTTCCGGAGCGGCATCATAGGAGGCTATGCGATGTCTCAAACGAAAGTGCTGATCTTCGTGGTGATCATGCTGTTCGCGTTTTCTGCAACAGCACACTCGCAGACCACGTTTGCCACTATCACCGGCACAGTAACGGACGCCACGGGCGCGGTCGTGCCAGGCGCCACTGTGACGGCAACGAACGTGGCTACCAATATCAAAGCCACAACCCAATCAAACGAAGCCGGCAACTACACCATCGCCCAGCTCAAGGAAGGGACGTATTCTGTGCGAGGTGAGGCTGCGGGCTTCATGAGCTTTGTCGTTGACAGCGTTGCCCTTGTGTCCCGCGATGTGCGCCGCGTCGACATTCGTCTTGAGGTCGGCGCCGTGGAAACGGCCGTCGAGGTCAAAGGCGGGGCAACGCTCATCGAGACGGAAACGGCTCGCATCACCAGCACAAAAACCACGCTGGAGCTCAACACGCTTCCCACGAATTCGCGGGGGCTGTGGGCGTACCTCAACCTCGCGCCCGGCCTTCAGGGACAGGACGGCAGCAGCGTGACACGATTCGCCGGCAGCCGAGTGAACGAGAACAACTGGTCCATCGACGGGACCACGTTCTCGGACGGCGTGGACAACACGCAGACCGGCCCGCTGGCCAACTACATCGAATCCTTCCAGGAAGTGAAGATCGATCTGTCGAACAACTCAGCGGAATTCGGCTCCGTCGGCCAAGTCACGATCATCTCCAAGTCGGGCACGAACGACCTTCACGGTGCACTGTTCGACTACTACTCCACGCCATGGTTCCGTGCTAAGTGCTTCTTTTGTAGCTCCCGCGGTACCGGAATCCGCCACGCGCCTGGAGGCGCCGCCGGTGGTCCGGTCTGGCTTCCCAAGATCTACGATGGACGGAACAGGACCTTCTTTTACTTTTCGTATGAAACGGCGCGCGGAAGCGCGGTTTCACAGGTTCTGAACCCCATGGTTGCGCCGAGCGCCTGGAGAAACGGAGACTTCTCGAACCTGTCGACTCCGATCATCGACCCGACCACGGGACAGCCGTTCGAGGGGAACAAGATTCCCGAGGATCGAATCAATTCAGTCTCGAAGAAGATCCAGGATAAGTTCTTTCCGCTGCCGAACTACGGCGATCTGGTGAATCTCCACAGCCAGAACTACCGGGAACTGAGGGTGCGGGCTTACGATCCCTCCACCTACTGGACCACTCGCATTGACCACAAGGTCCGTGATGGCGATCAAATCTTTGGAAGATACACTTGGTCCCGTCTGTACAACCGTCCCTGGGAAGGCAACCTTCCGACCATCGGCCTGCGCTGGCAGCAGCGTGACGATCGCGCCGCGACCACCTCGTGGACCCATTCGTTCCGTCCGACCCTGCTCAACGAATTCCGGTGGGGGTTCGGCTTGAACAACAATCCTATCAACTACGACTTTGGCAAAGGTTCCACACAGCACGGCGTAGACCTGGTCAAGGAATTGGGATTAGTCGGCCTTGCTCCTGATCTGCCGGACATCAACGGAATTCTCAACATCACGTTCAACAACGGCATGACCGGGCTGTATCAGTACCCGTGGCGGAAGAAGGGCTACCGCACGCACACCGAGGAGATTCAGGACCATGTGAGCTGGTTTAAGGGTCGTCACAATCTGAAGTTCGGTTTCTACCTGTTGCGCGCCGAATACGACGACTTCGGCGCCAGTGGGAACCTCTTCGGAAACGTGCGGTTCACCGATCGCTTCACGGGCCAGCCATATGCAGACTTTCTGCTCGGCTTGCCGACGACGGCATCCCGCGCATTCCCGCCAGTGGAGGTCGCCAGGAATCGCTGGTCCTACGACTTCTTCGCCACTGACGATTTCAAGCTCAGCCCGAAGCTCACCGTTAACGTGGGCGTGCGGTATGAGCTGCACCTGAATTGGCGGGAGAACAACGGCCTGATGTCGCTGTTCGACATTAAGTCCGGCAAGCTCATCGTCCCGGACGGCGCTCTTTCCAAGGTGAGCGCAATCTTCCCGAAGGACTACGTCGGCGTCGCGGAAGCCAGTTCAGTCGGCTGGGAGCCGCAGACGCTGGTCCGCCAGGACAAGAACAACATCGCGCCCCGCATCGGACTCGCGTACCGTCCGTGGGGCAACGACACGGTCTTCCGAGCCGGCTTCGGAATGTTCTACAACGTCGTGCCGTTCGTCTACGTGCTGAACTTCGGCGACGTACCCTTCCTTCTGGCGGAGCCGTCTTACAACAACCCGAAGGACAACCCTCAGGTGATCTTCCCGCGGGTGTTCCCGTCAACCGGCACCGGAGGCCCGTCCGAGGTTAGCCTCTCTGCCGCCGAGAACCCCGACTACAGGACTCCATACTCGCTCCAGTACAACTTCACCATCGAGCGGCAGCAGTGGAACACCGGGTTCCGTCTCTCTTACATTGGGACGGCAATGCGAAAGGGACCGTGGCAGTATAACTACAATGCCCCGGTGGCCAACGACCAGCCGTTCATCTCCAAGGGAAGGGCGTTCCAGAACTATCCCGAGATCTGGTATGTCACTAATGGTGCCGGCCACCAGTACAATGGGCTCACCGCGGAGGCGTTGCGCCACCTGGCCGGCGGGCTTTACTTCCAGGGTTCGTGGACCTGGGCGCGGGATCGCTACGATCTGGATTACAACTGGGATTTCGGCGGCGAAAAGTTCATCTCCGAGGACCCGAGGAACCGCAAGCGCGAGATCGGCCCTGCTCAGGAGATCCCGACCCATCGCTTCAGCACCAACTTCATCTACCAACTCCCCTTCGGCAAGGGCCGCCATTTCGGTTCCAACGTTTCGAGGCTCGGCGACCTGCTCATTGGTGGTTGGGAGCTTAGCGGCATCTACACCGCGCAAACCGGCCAGTTCCTGACGCCGTTTTGGTCAGGAGACGACCCAGTCGGCATCTCCTTCACCGACTCGGACACGCCGGCATCGGTCACCCTCCGCCCCGACGTTCTGCGGAATCCCAATTTTTCCAGCGGGCAGCGGACGATCGAAAAGTGGTTTGACACAGGCGCATTCGCTCCGCCCCAGGCCGGCTCCTTTGGCACATCCGGCAAGGGCGTGATCATAGGTCCCGGCGTGAACGTCTGGAGTGTCGGATTCGCAAAGGAATTCGGTCTCTACGAGAGAGCAAGACTGCGCTGGGAGATGACCGCCACCAACTTCTTCAACCACCCGAACTGGGTAAATCCCAGCACGGACATCACCGACTCCTCTGTGGGCGAAATCACCAGCGACGGTGGCGTGACGAGCGGATCGGTTGGGGACCGGGCAGGCTCACGCAACTTCCGCATGGGCCTTCGGCTCCAGTTCTAGCCGTTTGTTGTGATGGGGAGCCTGCCGCTGGGCGGGCTCCCCTACTCTCGCCTGGCGACCTCTTCATTCATTGTCGCAATCAGCTCCATTTGTACTTTCGCGCCATGGCCTCGTTCAGCTCATAGCCGATGCCGGGTCGTGTCGAAGGGATGATGTAGCCGCTCTTCCACTCGATCGGCTCCTTCAGCAATTCCGCGTGGATGCCGCCCATGTCCTCGATGCTCTCGATGATCAGAAAGTTCGGGCAGCAGGCCGCGATTTGAATCGACGCCGCGGCGACGATCGGTCCGTCCCAGACGTGCGGCGTGATATGCAGGTAGTACGCTTCAGCCATGCCAGCGATCTTCTTCGCTTCCAGAATTCCGCCGACGTGCCCGACGTCATAGTTGAAAATCGCCGCCGCCTGGCATTCGATCAGGCGAGCGAAATCGTACTTCGTCGTCAGTCGCTCGCCCGTGCAGATCGGGATGCTGGTTGCACGCGCCACCTTTGCCATCTCGGTCATGTTCTCCGGCGGCACCGGCTCCTCGAACCACATCGGGTCGAACGGCTCCAGGCGTTTCGCCAGCCGGATCGCCCCCGCCGCCGTCATCTGCCCATGCGTGCCGATGAGAACGTCACACTTGTTGCCGACGGCTTCGCGAATAGCCTTGATGGAAGCCTCGGCGGTCACCAGCGCCTCGAGTGATTCCTGCACCGGCATCACCTGCTGGTAGTCTTCGTAGACCTGCCTGTGCTGCTGTATCGGATCCAGTTTCACCGCGTTGAATCCCTGCGCAACGTACGCTGCCGCTCGCTCGGCGCAGTACGCGGGATCAAGCCATGTCGTCCGCCTGCCTTTGTCGGACTTCCCCGCGTAGAGGTAGGTGTAAGTCCGGATGCGCTCCCGCACCGCCCCCCCGAGGAGGTCGTAGACAGGCCGGCCAGTGTCCTTTCCGATGATGTCCCAGCACGCCATCTCGATGGCGCTGATGACGCCCATCTTCGTGAACTCGGGGTAGTGACTGTAGTTCAGGTTGTAGAGTTTGTCGTACAACCGTTCCACCTGATAGGGGTTCGCGCCGGCCACCGCCGCCCCGACAATGTCGTTGATGAGGATCTCGACCGCCGGCGGCCGGAAAGAGATTCCTAGCAAGTCTACTTCGCCGTATCCCACAACTCCGGAATCGGTAAGCAGCTTAAGGAAAACCCACGCGGAACCGCCTTTCGATGGTGGCGGGTTCCTTACGGCGAATGTCTCGACGCCAGTGATTCGAATTTTGCGAGAGCTGAGCGCGGCGACTGGTTGAGAATACTGCCTCGCAAACGTCGCCGGAGCGGCCAGCCCCGCCTTCATGATTTGCCTGCGTGTGAGTTCCATGATGAGTTCTCCCTATTGAAGCACCGACCGCAGCCACTGTGTAAAGATTACCGGTCGCGTTTTCCTAAGTCGCTGATTTCAGGTACGCGAAGGCTGGCACGGTGTTTGCAGAACTCGCTGGTGACTGGGACGCCTCCTGTACATGACGGATACCAATGTTCCGTCACAAGGGAGACGAGAAAGGAGATGGGGCAAATGAGAAAGTCCCTCGTCATCGCAGTTGCGTCGGCGCTTTTCCTCGTCGGTGCAAGTTGTAGTATCCGAAATAACAAGACGACCACAGCGAACGTGCCGTCCGGACCGGTACGCGCACAAGTTACCGAGCCGGGCGTGATCCCCGCCGGCACCACGCTGGTGATCCGAACCAACGACGAGATCAAGACTCAGCAAGCGGGCAAGACGTACTCCGCCCAAGTGGCGGAGACGGTGGAGAATCAGTCCGGGCAGGTTTTGGTGCCTAAAGGCTCGCCCGCCGAGTTGATTGTGTTGCAGACATCCAGTGGCGGTACAACGGGTACGGCGTCACTGGCTCTGGGTGTCCGCTCGATTACTGTAAACGGCAAAACCTACAGCATCGCTACCGACACGCATGAACAACGGGGCGGGGAAGGCCTGGGGGCAAACCGCAGAACCGCGGAGATGGTCGGAGGCGGCGCTGTTCTTGGCACGCTCCTTGGCGCGGTCGCGGGGGGCGGAAAAGGTGCGGCGATCGGCGCCGTCGTGGGAGCGGCCGGAGGCGCGGCTGCACAGGTGCTCACGAGAGGCGATGAAGTGAAAGTGCCGGCTGAAACGCTGCTGACCTTCCGCCTTGATCAGCCCTGGCGGATGACCAGTTGAAAGACG
>DATIFQ010000417.1:0-3351 GCA_035455185.1 Bryobacteraceae bacterium
TCGGTCATATACTGGACGGCAAGATCCGCCATGCGCCGCATATCGCCCGCGCGGGAGGGATCCATGCTGATCGACGGCACCTCCACCATCTGCCCCAACATGTCCTCAAACCGCGACCGCACTCCGTTCACATAGGTCTGAAGTTGCTGCTCGTGCACCATGCTCGCCGTCCTCCCTGGCCAATCAATGGAGGCGGATTATAACGACCGGGCACGGGAAGAGAAAGACACGCGAACGATCTTCTAGGGCCAAGAATGCTAGAATAGCCGCATTCGCCATGGAGGATGGTGCCCGTATGCTCCGCGCATCGACATATCTTGCAACCCTCGTACTGGCACTCACGGGCCCGGTCACGCCCGCACTCGTATGGGCTGAGGAACCGACCAGCATCCGACAGATCCTTGAGGAACCGCAGGTCTATCATCTGCGGCATGTGACGCTGCTCGGCACCGTGCGCGATGTGCAGCCCCTCGATCCCTACACGCTGCCGAACGGAACCAACTGCTACGGCGCCTATCTTTTTCGCCTGGAAGACGACACCTCGACGCTCCCCGTCGCGGTGCTCGGCATTTGCGGGAAACCCCTGGTGCGAGATCCCGAAGTGGAGGATGGAGCGCGAATCGAGGTGAGCGCCACAATTCAAGCGCCCAGTCACGGCGGGTACTACCTCAGCTTCCGCGGATTGCAGGTGGTCACCGAGCAGGAAGGCGTCGTCCAAGCCGTCGCCGATCGCATTCTCCCGATTGTCGAGTAACGGCGCACCTCCGGCCGCCTCACGTCGACTCACAGCGCATTGCTTTACAGTTCGCACCCTCGGGGGTATAGTCCCAGAAAAGTTTTCTGCGCGACGGCGGCCCCGGTTTCCGGTGCATAGAGAGGAGGTCCCATGGCCTGGATACTATTAGCCGTGCTGGGCGTACTGGTGTTACTGGTCATCGGCATGTACAACAGCCTGGTCCGGCTGAAGGTCCAGTCAGAAAACGCCTGGGCCGACATCGACGTGCAACTGAAGCGCCGGTACGACCTCATTCCCAATCTGATCGAAACGGTCAAGGGCTATGCGGGCCACGAGAAGCAAACGCTCGAGGCCGTGATCGCCGCCCGCAATCGCGCGATGACGGCGACGACCCCTTCCACCAAGGCGGAAGCCGAAGGCGTACTCGCCCAGTCGTTGAAATCGTTGTTTGCTCTGGCCGAAGCCTATCCTCAATTGCGCGCGGTGGAAAGCTTCACCCAACTCCAGAGCTCACTGAACCAGATCGAAGAGGCGGTTCAGAATGCGCGTCGCTATTACAACGCCGTGGTCCGTGACCTGAACACCAAGATTCAGGAGTTTCCATCCAACTTTATCGCCAACTTCTTCAGCTTCAAGCCGCGCGAATTCTTCGAGATCGCCGAAGCAGCGGAACGGGCCGTGCCGAAAGTCGGCTTCGAGCAGGCGTCCCGCTGATGTCAGCCGGCAGACCGGTGATGGCACCCCTTCCCTATGCGCGCACCTAACGTTATCCGTCTTGGCCTCCTGCTCCTTGGCTGGCTGCTGACGGTCGGGAGTACGCCCGCTCATGCCCGCTCGCTCGTGATCGAGCAGTTTCAAGCCGACATTCAGGTCCTCTCAAGCGGCGAACTCCTGGTCACCGAAACGATTCGCCCGCGCTTCACCGGATCGTGGAACGGGCTGAAGCGCGACATCCCGGTCGAATATCGAACGCCACAGGGCTTCAATTACACCTTATTGCTGGAGCTGGTGAGCGTGACGGACGAGCAACTGGCTCCGCTCAGATTCGAGAGCTATCGGGACCGGCACTACCGGTCCTTCAAGATCTGGCTGCCCGGCGCGCAGGACACGACGAAAACGCTCATCCTGACCTACAAAGTCTCGAACGGCCTCAAGTATTTCGAGGACCATGACGAACTCTACTGGAACGTCACCGGTGACGAATGGGACGTGCCGATCGAGTCGGCAGCGGCCAGAATTCTGTTGCCCCCCGGAGCGACCGGCGTCAAAGCCCTCGCCTTCAGCGGCGCCTACGGCGCTCGCGAGCAACAGGCCGACGTGCGGATCACGGGCCCCGAAGTCCTCTACCGGATGACGCGCCCGCTCGGCTTCCGCGAAGGGCTCACCGCCGTGGTCGGATGGGATAAGGGGTTCGTCGCCGAGCCGGGCCCGCTGCAGCTCACCAAACTATTTCTTCGATCAAACTGGCCGTTGGCCCTGCCGATCGGCGTCTTCGGCCTGATGTGGTATCTCTGGTATACGCGCGGACGCGACCCGCGTCTGCGCCCGATTACGGTGGCCTACGAACCGCCCGATACGTTGACGCCGGCCGAGCTTGGCACGCTCATCGACAACTCGCCGGATCTCCGGGACATCACCGCCACGTTAGTGGATCTCGCGGTCCGCGGATTTCTGCGGATCGAAGAACGGCAGGAATCCAAGCTCCTCGGATTCTGGTCGAGTTCGGCCTTTTATCTGCATCGGCTCAAGACCGCTTCGGAATGGACCGACCTGAAGCCGCACGAGCGGGCGATCATGAACGGGATCTTCTCAGACGAGACCACCACGGTCGTCGCCCTGTCCGACTTGGAAAATCGTTTCTACGCCCACCTGGATGGGATCAAGTCCTCCCTCTTCGAACAACTACTGAGCCGCGGCTACTATGCCCGACGACCGGACCGGGTGAAACAGGTCTACCTCACCGTCGGCATCATCGTGGCCATCGCGTCGATCTTTGGAGCCTTCTGGCTGAGCGAACACTATGGTATTGCGCTGCAAACCGGCCTCGCTGCCGGCATCCTCTCCGGACTGATCATTGTCGGGTTCGGATGGTTCATGCCCGCCCGGACGATGCGCGGCGCGCGGGCATTGGAGAAAGTCCTGGGCTTCGAGGAGTTCCTGACCCGCGTCGAATCCGATCGTTTTCAGCGAGTCGTCAAGACGCCCCAGATGTTCGAGAAGTTTCTACCGTTCGCGATGGCCTTGGGCGTGGAGCAGAATTGGGCCCGCGCGTTCGACGGCATTTACACGCAGCCCCCCGCCTGGTATCAAGGGGCCGACATCGTCGACTTTCGTCCACGAAGCTTTACCGGCAACTTGTCTCAGATGTCCGCGGCGGCGGGCGCCGTCATGACCTCCGCCCCCCGGAGCACGGGTGCATCGGGATTCAGCAGCAGCGGGTCATCCGGAGGATTCTCCGGAGGCGGATTCGGCGGCGGCGGCGGAAGCGGATTCTAACAATTCGATTCACTCTCCCTATGCAGCAGAGTTCACCTACTCATAGCCTCATCGGCTGGATCGGCGCCGGCATGATGGGTGTGTCCATGTGCGGTCTGCTCCTGAGTGGTTGCGCCAGC
>DATIFQ010000418.1:0-4516 GCA_035455185.1 Bryobacteraceae bacterium
ACACTCGACGCGGAGGCTTCTTTTTTCGTGCACTTGCGACTTTCAGCCATACTGGGCGCGTTGATCCTGACCGGGATGCCGGCGGTGCCCCGGCAGATTTCCATCATTCCGCAGCCGGTCACGGTGACGGGGATGGAAGGAGAGTTCATCCTGAAACCAGACACCGTGGTAGTGACGGACAAGGCCGCGGCGACGGTCGCCCGGCGCTTCACGGCCGACATCGCAGCCGCCACAGGCTACAAGCTGAAGATTGCCGAAGCCGGCCAGGCGCGGGACAACAGCATCATGCTGGGGATCGATAACTCGCTCGGCAAACTTGGCGCCGAGGGCTATCGGCTGGAAGTCACCTCCAAGCGCGTGACGGTTCGCGCCCCGAAACCCGCCGGCGTTTTCTACGGGACCCAGTCGATTCGCCAGTTGCTTCCTCCCGCCGTTTACGGAAAAGCTTCCAGCGGCGTCACCTGGAGCATGCCGTGCGTCCGGATCGAGGATTATCCCCGCTTCGGCTGGCGTGGCGGGCTCATCGACGTCGGCAGGCACTACATGCCGAAAGAGGCGCTGCTCCGGTTCATCGACGTGCTGGCCATGCACAAGATGAACTCGATTCAGTTCCACTTCACCGACGATCAGGGCTGGCGCGTGGAGGTCAAGAAATACCCCAAGCTGACGGAGATCGGCTCGCGCCGCAAAGAGACGATCGTCGGCGACCACAGGAACAGCACGAAATACGACGGGATCCCGCACGCCGGTTACTACACGCAGGCCGATCTCCGGGAAATCGTCGCCTACGCCGCCGAGCGGTTCATCAACGTCGTGCCTGAGATCGAGATGCCGGGACACGCACAGGCCGCCATAGCCGCCTACCCGGAGCTCGGCAACACCGGCGAGAAACTCGAGGTCCGTACCACCTGGGGTGTCAACAAGAACGTCTTCAATGCAAACGAAAGCACGATTCTGTTCCTCCAGGACGTCCTCAAGGAGATGATGGCGATTTTTCCGAGCAAGTTCATTCACGTCGGTGGCGACGAGGTGCCGAAGGACCAGTGGAAGGCCAGCGCCGAGGCGCAGGCCCGCATGAAGGCACTGGGACTGAAGAACGAAGAAGAACTCCAGAGCTACTTCATCCGGCGAATGGACCAGTTCCTCACCGCGAACGGACGGCGGCTCGTCGGCTGGGACGAGATCCTCGAGGGCGGGCTGGCTTCGGGCGCGACCGTGATGTCGTGGCGTGGAATTAAAGGCGGCATCGCCGCCGCGCGCGCGGGCCACGACGTGGTGATGGCCCCGACAACCCACACCTACTTCGACTACTATCAGGCGAAAACCGGAGAGCCGCTCGCGCTCGGCGGTTTTCTGCCACTCGACAAGGTGTACGAGTTTGAACCGATTCCGCCTGAGTTGACGGCCGACGAGGGTCGCCGGGTCCTCGGGGCGCAGGGCCAGCTCTGGACCGAGTACATCAACAACCCTGAATACCTGGAGTACATGGCGTTCCCGCGAATGTCGGCGCTTGCCGAGGTGGTCTGGACGCCGAAGGCGCGCAAGGATTACACGGCGTTCCTCGCTCGCATGCGTGTCCAGGAGGAACGGCTGCGCGCCCGCGGCGTGAACTTCCGCGCGCTGGACAAGAAGTAGCGGCCCGGACGATCGGCGCTCTCAGCGGAAAAGGAGCAGGGTCGAAACCGCCGTCAGCGCCACGACAAAGGATCTCGAACAGCGGCTGCGGAATGTGGTCCACGAGACGGCGTCCGGTTACCGCGCCCGCGACCACCACTGGAACCATCAGCGCATTGAAAGCCAGCGACTGCGCGCTGAGCAGCCCATGCCACGCGTAAATGGGCACCTTGGCGAGATTGATCACGAAGAAGAACCACGCGCCCGTGGCGATGAACTCTTCCTTGGGTAGCCGCTTGCTGAGAAGGTAGAGGTTCATCACCGGACCGGCGGCGTTGGCTACCGTAGTGGCGAAACCGGCGGTGACACCGTATGGAACCGGGTGAGCAGGGATGTGCGAGTTTTCCGGCTGCGCGCGCCGTCTTAGGCAGACGCCGAGCATGGCCAGTACGATGGCGGCCACCACGATTCTCAGTACCCGCTCGCCAAGTCCGAGCGCCACCGCACCCATCGCCATTCCGCCGAGCACCCAGGGGGCGAGCGAAAACAGCCGCCAGGCTGCCGCGTGGCGCCTCCAGTAGGCCACCGCAAAGACATCGCCAGCGCACAGCACCGGCAGCAGCCATCCGGCGGACTGCCGGGCATCCCCGACCGCCAGCACCATCAGAGGAACGACTAGAATGCCGAGTCCCGGGACGCCGGTCTTGGCGACGCCGACGAAGAACGCACACACGGCGCCGAGCACCAACTGGAGGACCGAGAAATGCGGCATCCCGGTATCTTAGCGGGTTCGTCTAAGTCCGCTTCCCAAAATCGCGGACACCATTTGCACGAGCAGCGTGATCATCAGGCTGACAACGGTCATCACGACGGTGAAAGCGATCAACGTATCGAGGTGGTCAAGCATAGGGTTCCCCAATTTGGAATCAGTGTAACCCCGGGAGGCGAAGCCTTTAGATGGGCACAGCCGCTCCGTCTCACTTCCCGTGGCGTGCCGGATTATGGTGGTGCACTCGGGCTAGGCCCGCACGCGATCCGAAGGCCGGTTTAGAACGAGCGAACGAAGCCATTCCGAGCGGCTCACATCTTTTCTTGAGCCAGCGGCGTCTCCAGGCGTGCGGGGCTTGGTGTCGAGCGCGGCCTCCGCATGTGGCAGGTTCCGCAGGCCGTACAGTGCGAGCTCGAAACGGTCGTTCACGCCCAACTTGCGGAAAAGGCGAGAGAGGTACACTTTGACGGACCCCTCGGAGATCAGCAGCAGCGTCGCGATCTCCTTGTTCTTCAAACCCTGCGAGAGGAGAGAGACCAACTGGCTTTCGCGCCTGGACAGGTTGATGGGGCGTGACGCAAAAAACCCTTCTTTCAGGCTCTCCTCGAACCACATGCCCCCGTCGGCAACCAGACGGAGACACTTCCGCAAGTTCTCTTCCGGAAGGGTCTTGCGCACGATGCCGCGGACGCCGTTGTCGACCGCCTGGTGTGCGAGTTCGGGGGAAATACTACGCACCCAGAGAACCATCCGTCGGTCCGGGGCCCGCTCCCGAAGCTCGTAGAGCACGCCGAACGTCAATTCAGGCGTGAAGTCCAGCAGCATCAGGTCAGGCCTCAGGGAAAGTGCCATCTCGACAAGGTTCGAGGGGCTGTCCGACACACCGACCAACCTGAACCCGTTCTTCCGGGTCAAAATCTGTCTGAGACCTGCGGCAACGACTACTTCATCGGTAAACGCCAGTACTCTCAACATGAATTTCCTCCATTGGAGGCTGCCCTTTGTGCCGGTCGCGGCCGACATGGATAACTGTCCGCCATTCTGCATCAGCCGAAACCCAGCGGCACGTGTTTAGAATAATACCGCACTGCGGCGCTGGAAAGACACAAATTCTTCCAGTACGTTTTGTATCCATGGTACTAGAGCCACTGGGACTCGGTAGCTATGACAGAATCCCCGCTGCGGTCCATTCACACATTTTGTTGACAGACAGACACTTGGTTTATCAGGCGACTAGCCCTACGAGGTAGTAAGGCCAGTGCCGAAACAACACTCGCAGGAGGAACGATGTTCGGAACAAAGAGAGACACAAGATTCAGATTGAGATGCCAGCGCGGACAGGTTTTGGTAATGGTCACTCTGGTACTCATAGGAATGTGCGGTCTGTTGGGCCTGGCAGTGGATCTGGGGTGGTCGTATTTCATGAAGAAATCGGCCCAGGCAGCGGCGGATGCGGCTGCACTGGCGGCTGCGGAGGCCGCGTTGAGCACCCTTCCAGCGGTCGGCCCTTACAACTGTTCTCAGGCGACCTGCACTTCGGGACCAGTCTCTTGCGCGGGTGTAGCGTCCGGTACCAACTTAGAGGTCGGGTGCCAGTATGCTGCGCAGAACGGATTCGCGGCCAACGGCAAAGACGGCCGGCAAAACGTGATGATCGAAGCCGGAACGACTTCTCCCCCGCCGACGGCGCCGGGCGTCCAGACGCACTACTGGGTAACGGTGCGCGTGTATGAGGCGATTCCGCAACTGTTTTCGTCGGTTCTGGGTAACACAACGGGGGCGGCGAGCGCCCGGGCGACGGCGGCGGTCGCACACTCGGCCGGGATGGGTTCACTCATCCTGATAAACCGCCAGAACGACTGCATTCCGATGGAGGGTGGAAGTCAGCTTGCGTGCGGCGTGGATCTATTGGTGCAAGCGAACGATAACCAGGGCAGGTACGCGCTTCAGGCAGACGGCGGGATACTCATGGCCTCCACCAGCAACGGAGCCGAAAAGAACGGACGCTACGCCGGCGAGAACCAGGGCGGCGGCACCGTGAACGCACCATTCACCTTCATCCGTGAAGAAGGCTGGTACACAAACGGCGGCAGTTCGAACTGGTTTCAGACACCGGTCAATCGTAAACCCGAC
>DATIFQ010000419.1:0-2304 GCA_035455185.1 Bryobacteraceae bacterium
TCCCCCGCTCCGCGGATCAGCCGGCCGCCGCTCAAGATGCCGGCACCGATGCCGGTGCCGACCGCCAGGAAGATCACGTCCGAGATGCCCTGGGCCACGCCCATCCACTGTTCGCCGAGGACGTACGCGGCGCGGTCGCTATCGACCACTACCGGAACCGGCAGCTCGCGTCTCAATTCGTCCCGCACCGGAAGCCGGTCCCACCCGGGCAGATTCGGCGCCCAGACCTCGCCTGTCTCGGCGAAATAGATGCCGGGCACATCGAGTCCCACGGCGGCGACCGCTTCCCATGGGCACGCGGCCTCGTTCACCACCTTCCGCGCTGCGTCCACAAGCTGCCGAACCGAACGGCGAGTATCGGACCGCTCGGTGGGGGCCTTCCTCTTGTGAAAGATCCTGCCGTCCGCATCAATCAAGGCGGCGGCGAGCTTGGTGCCGCCAAGGTCGAGAGCGACGGCGAACCTGCCGCGAAGGTCCGCCAGCACGTCGAGAACTTCAGTTTGAGGCGCGGCCGGGCAGCCGGGCATATGCGTAGTATCGCCTCTCTTTCACCCCAGATAAAGGGGGTGAAACCGGCCTTTCGGTTTTTGCCGCACCGCAAGGACGCGATGCTTGACGGCGGGCGGGGGATTCATCTAATCTCTAGTTAGATACAGGAGATTCCTCAACAGCTTCCATGACCACATCGGTAAAGGGCGAATACGCCCTTCAAGCCGTCTTTGACCTGGCGATGTTCGAGCGGAAAGGACCCATCAAGATTTCCGACATCGCCAAACGCCAACGCATTCCGCAGAAATTCCTGGAATTGATCCTTGCCGGGCTGAAACAGGGGGGATTCGTCGAATCGCGGCGCGGCGCCGAGGGAGGTTACCTGCTGGCCCGCCCGGCGGAGACGATCACCACGGGAGAAGTGCTGCGCTTTGTCGAGGTGGGCCGGGGCGGAAAGCATCGCTCGCGGAGGCGATCCGAGACGCCGTTCTCCGAAATGTGGCATAAAGTTGACGAGGCCGTGTCCGCCATCATTGACCATACGACGTTCGCGGAGCTTGTGCGCGCGTGGAACGACAAGCAATACAAGCATGTTCCGAACTGGGAAATCTGATTGAACCGGAGAGACGCAGAGTGATCTATCAGGACAATTCGTTGAGCATCGGCCGCACGCCGCTTGTGAAATTAAACCGCGTGACGGACGGGGCGGGCGCGACCGTGCTCGCCAAGATCGAAGGACGTAACCCGGCGTATTCGGTGAAATGCCGCATCGGCGCCTCGATGATTTGGGACGCCGAGAAGCGCGGCGTGCTAAAGCCCGGCAAGGAGATTATCGAGCCGACGAGCGGGAACACGGGCATCGCTCTGGCGTTCGTGGCCGCGGCCCGGGGTTACCCGATTACGCTGACCATGCCGGAAAGCATGTCGATCGAGCGGCGCAAGGTGCTCAAGGTATTCGGCGCGAAGCTGGTGCTGACCGAGGCGTCGGGGGGCATGAAGGCCGCCATCGCGAAGGCCGAGGAGATCGTCGCCTCGGACCCCGACCGGTACGTGCTGCCCCAGCAATTCAAGAATCCGGCAAACCCGAGGATTCATTTCGAGACGACCGGTCCGGAAATCTGGGACGACACGGATGGGGCGGTGGACGTTCTCGTCTCCGGTGTCGGCACCGGCGGAACGATCACCGGCGTCTCGCGCTACATCAAGCAGGTGAAGGGCAAGAAGATCCTCTCCGTGGCGGTGGAACCGGCCGCCAGCCCTGTGATCACACAGACGCTGAACGGACAGCCGCTTCAGCCGTCGCCCCACAAAATCCAGGGGATCGGCGCGGGGTTCGTTCCCGACATACTCGATCTGTCTTTGGTCGACCGGGTGGAGCTGGTGACGAACGAAGAGTCCATCGAGATGGCGCGCCGGCTCTCACGCGAAGAGGGGATCATGTCCGGTATCTCCTGCGGCGCGGCGGCCGCGGCGGCGGTGCGTCTCGCAAAGGATCCCGAGTTCAAAGGCAAGACGATCGTGACGGTCTTGCCGGATTCCGGCGAGCGGTACCTGACGACGGTTCTGTACGACGGGCTGTTCGCGGAGTAGGGAACGGGGAACAGGCCGCGGTGTGCTATCCGGGACATGGGTAACAGAAGTTGCTAACCACATGGGTTACACTTTTTCCTGTTCCTCATCATCATGATGCTCAGTCATTGGTCGCCGCGCAAGGAGCCCGGTGGGTGACTGGAGCGGCGGCCAATGACTGTCGATCTTACTCGCCGCTCGGCTCGGGCCTTCTCGTTCGTCCAACAGACCCAGCAACACCGGCCC
>DATIFQ010000420.1:0-9195 GCA_035455185.1 Bryobacteraceae bacterium
CGGAGGCCAGGCCACGGAGTTCCGATTTGGTCGGGTGTCTGGTGTAACGAGCCCGAAGCTGATCACTGTGCCTTACATCACGTACGGGGGAATCATTCCGCGCGTGCTGATGTCCGGCAGCGCGGACACGCCGATGTTCACCTCGATCTGGTTTGACTGGTACCGCACCAACGCGTCGGAGCCGTTCTGTGTGAAGGATCCCAAAGCCACCGCGGACGGCGCCGAGATCAACGGCAGCATGCGCTACATCGCGAAAACGAACGGCGAACGCAATAACCTGTACGAACGTATCTTCGTCACCGCGTCCCCGTTCTATGAGGAAACGTTGCCGACCATCGCCAATCCGCCTTCGCTCCGGCAGGAGGAGGGCAAACAGGTTCTTTGGACGGTGACCGAACCCGAAACCTTCCAGGCTGATCATAAACGCTGCCGCCAGATCGCGGCGTACGGCCTCGACAAGATCATGCAGCACAGCCATGAGGTCACCTGGCGTGACGAAGGCGACAGCAACACCATGAAGCTGCGTGCGTCACCGCAAAAGGGCGGCGACGCGATGCTGAAGTGGTACATCAAGGCGCAGAACGATCTCGGTTGGCTTCAGGGGGTCTACAGCAACTACACCGACTTCTGCACAGTGAACACCAACTGGAACCCGGACCACGTCCAGCGGCAGCCGGACGGCGAATGGCGCCGCGCCTGGCCCCGAAACTATGCTCTGAAACCTTCGAAGTCGGTCGAGTTCGACGAGTACTACGCAAAGCGGATCAAGGAAAAGTTCGGCGTGCGGATGTCCTACACCGACGTCCATAGCGCCGTTTCGCCGTGGGGCTATTGCGACTACGACGCCCGTGTCCCGGGCGCTGGCACGCTGGCCGCGACGTTCTACGCTTACGGCCAGCTCCTGATCAATGACCAGAAAGTCTATGGACCGACCCAGTCCGAAGCGACCTACCAGTGGCTGTACGCTGGGCTTGCCTCGGGCCACTATGGCTGGGTCTACACACCGGTGAACCTGCTCACCCATCCTCTCGATGTGGCCTTCATGGCGCACAAGATTCATCCCATCGAAAGCGAGTACGGGATGGGTTACACGTATTACTACCTCTCACAGCTCGACAAGGACTGGCTGACGTCGCCGAAAAAACGCGAGTACGTGGACCTGTTCCTGGCAACCACCATCGGCTACGGCAACATGGGCTGGCTTGTCAACGACTTTGGTCTGGACAACACGTTCGGCATCGAAGCGATGGCCCGGTCGTACTACATGATGCAGCAACTCCAGCAGCAGTACGCCTTCGTTCGCCCCAAGACCATCGAGTACTCCGATCGGACGGGCAAGTTCGTCACGGCCAGCCTGGCCCACTCCACCGGCGTGATCGCCGACTCCCGCCTCCATGTGGAGTATGAAAACGGCACTCACGTCTACGTGAACCGTGGGACCCAAGGGACCTGGAGCATGAAGGACGGAGAAGGAAAATCTCTCGAGCTTCCGGTCAACGGCTGGCTCGTCTACAACGCGAAAAACGGCTTTTACGAAGTCTCAGCGAATGTGTCCGGGCGCCGCATCGACCACGTGAAGGCGGCCGAGTTCGAATTCCTAGACGGCCGCGGCCAGTGGACCGAACGGGGCTCGCTCGGTGCGGCGGGCAGCGTTGCGCGCCGCGATCGCACCGCCGGCGTCGTTGAACTGATCGACATCTACGGCAACGACCGCATCGCGTTCGAGGCGAAAGTGCCCGGAGCCGTGATGGCCTACGATCCGGAAGGCAAGAACCTCGGCAAGGTAGATGCGAAGCCGGTCCGGTCTGGCTGGTACGAGTTCAAGCCTTTGCCCAACGGCCGCAAGTACGTTTTCGCCGGCGAGTAGCGGACTATACACGAGCCTGTCTTTTTTGATATGAATTGCTACCGACATGCGGATGCGAATAGCTGTTGTATGCCTTCTGGTCGCCGGGTTTTCATTCGCTCAGGCGCCCGATAAAACCGTCCCCGCCGTCAACGAGATCCCCATGTGGGAATTCGACCGCGGCACCGTCCTCGAACAAGTGGGGCAGCAGCCCTACGAGATGACGTGGGTCCAACGCCGCGAAGACCCGCGAACACTGGTCGATTTCGAAGACCTCACTGGCTGGAAGCTGGAGTTGTACGGCGGGGCCGCCGGCGAACTCCACCGCACGCGCGAGCAGCAGATGTGGGGCCAGTACGTCGCCCGGATTCTCTACTCGAACGCCTCGCCCAAAGCCCGTGTGATCGCTCGGCCTCCGAAGCCCATCGCGATCCCCGGCAAGTTCGACTCCGTCGACATCTGGGGTTACGCCGACCGCCGGCGCCAACGCACCGGAGCCGGCACGCCGACGCACATCTCGATCCTCGTGCGTGACGCACGTGATCGCGAGCACCGCATTCACCTCAACGACGTGGAGTGGATGCACTGGTGGCTGGTCCACCGCCGCGTTCCCGCCGACATTCAGAAGCAGATCGTGTGGCCGGCGAGTTTCTCGGGCATTGAAATCGAGATGGAGACGCCGAATCCGAAAGAGCGCTACTTCTATTGCGATTCCCTGGCGTTCTACATCGAGGAGCTGAGGCCTGTCGCGTTGAAACCGCAGCCCAAGCGCAATCTGAAGCCATTCCGCGGGCAGATCGCCGGCCTCAATACCGGAGAGGGCACATTGCCTTTCCCCACGCGCGAGGAAACGATTCTTCCGGCCAACTTTGAAAGGGATTTCCAGACTACGGTCCGCGAGGTTTCGAAGAATCACTTCCAGTTGACCTACAAAGGCCGTGACGCGACCATCACCTACGACTACAAGCCGCGGACCGGCAACTTGAGCGAACTGACCGCCAGCGTGGACGGAGGGCCCGCATTCCGCGTGATGGAGAATGGAACGGTCTATTTCGGTGACGGCGAGGAAGGGCGCGTGCCGCCAACTGGTGATCTGGTCTCGGCAACATACCGAGGCGACTCGATCCAAGCAAGATTTCGCTACGGCTCGCGGATCGTCGATTACGAATTGCGTCTGTGGCAGAAATCGGTTGTCCTTGACGTCTGGTGCGATGGCGGCGAAGCTGCGGGCCTGAGTTTCGGACGCGTCTCCGGCGTGAAGAACCCAAAACTGATCTTGATCCCCTACATCACGTACGGCGCTTCGAACCCGCGCGTGTTGATGTCCGGTGTCGAATCAAAACCGGTCTTCACGTCCGTCTGGTGGGACTGGTATCGCACCAACGCCTCCGAGCCTTACTATGAGCGGGAACCCAAACCTGCCGCCGACGGCGCGTCGATCAACGGCGGGCTGCGGTACATCCCGAAGACCGACGGCCAGCGCAACAACCTGTACGAACGGATCTTTGTTACCGTCTCTCCCACCTACGAAGAGACGTTGCCGACCATCGCCAACCCGCCCTCGCTTCGGCAGGAGGAGGGCAAGCGGGTGGTCTGGACAGTCACCGCACCGTCCACCTTCCAGTCCGATCACGAGCGCAGCCGCCGCGTTCGCTCGTACGGTCTCGACAGGATCATGCAGCACAGCCATGAGGTGACCTGGCGCGACCATGCCGACAGCTTCACCATGCGCATCCACGCCGCTCCGCAGAAGGGCGGCGACGAGATGCTGAAGTGGTACATCAAGGCGCAGAAAGATCTCGGCTGGACGCAGGGCGTCTATACGAACTACTGCGACTTCGCGCCGGTGAACACGAACTGGGACCCGGATTCCGTCCAGCGCATGCCCGACGGCGAATGGCGTCGTGCCTGGTGGCGCAACTATGCGCTGAAGCCCGCCAGGGCTGTCGAACTCGATGAATACTACGCCAAACGTATCAAGGAACGCTACGACAACGTGATGTCGTACACCGACGTTCACACGGCTGTGTCCCCGTGGCGCTACTGTGACTTCGACGCCCGCGTCCCCGGCGCCGGCACGATGGCGGCGACCTTCTACGCCTATGGCCAGCTTCTCCTGAACGATCAGCGCGTCTACGGCCCCACGCAGTCCGAGGGGACCTACCAGTGGCTTTACGCCGGGCTCACCTCAGGCAGCTACGGCTGGGTTTACACCGACGTCAATCTGCTAACCCATCCTCTCGACGTTGCCTTCATGCTGCACAAGCTCCACCCACTCGAATGCGACTACGGCATGGGATCGACGGAGTACTACCTCGCCCGCCTCGACGAGAAATGGGCTGAGTCGCCGAAGCTCCGCGAGTACCTAGATCTCTCCCTCGCCACCACGATTGCCTACGGCAACATGGGCTGGCTCGGCACGGTCTTCAGCCAGAAAGACAGCTTCAACCCCGAAGCCCTCGCCCGCTCGTACTACATGATGCAGCAGGCGCAGCAGCAGTACGCCTTTGTCCGGCCGAAGACCATCGAGTACGCCGGCCCGGACGGCAAGATGTTTACGCCCAGCCAGGCGCACGCGAACGGCGTGATCGCTCAGTCTCGGATTCACGTCGAATACGAGAACGGCACGCACGTCTACGTGAACCGAGGGAAAGAAGGAGTCTGGACGGTGAAAACGGTCGACCTCCCCGTCAACGGCTGGCTCGTCTACAACACGGACAACGGCTTCCGCGAGGTCTCAGCCAACGCCTCCGGCCACCGCATCGATCACGTGAAAGCGCCGGAGTACGAATTCCTCGACGGCCGTGGACAGTGGACCGAGCGCGGTTCTCTTGGCGCAACCGGCAGCGTCGCCCGCCGCGACCGCGCCGCCGACGTAGTCGAGCTAATCGATATCTATGGCAACGACCGCATTGCATTTGAAGCGAAGGCCTCGGGCACTCTGATGGCCTACGATTCGGAGGGCAGGAGCCTCGGTCCGGTCGAAATGAAATCTCCGCGCTCAGGCTGGTCTGAATTCAAACCAGTATCCAATGGCCGCACGTACGTATTCGCGAAGACCGCGGAGTGAAAACCCGGGACTGACTCCCATTTCGCCGCCGTTGCGCGAAAACCCGGGACTGACTCCAAATTTCGCCGTTGTCGCGAAATTGGTGTCTGTCCCGGGTTTCCGCCACTTTCCGAAATCTCCAAGGAAACTTATGCGACTCATCATTACACTCGTTGTTCTTCTCTGCTTACTCCTCCCGGCGTCCGCCGCTACCCCCGACAACGTCGTCCCCGCCATCAACGATATCGAGCGATGGCAGCAGGTCGGCCAACAGCCCTACGAGTTCACCTGGGTCCAGCGCGAGGAACACCCCAAGACGCTCGTCGATTTTGAGGATCTCAAGGGTTGGAAACTGGAGCTCTACGACGGCGCAAAAGGCGAGTTTCGCCGCAGCCGTGAGCAGCAGATGTGGGGCCAGTACGTTGCGAAGTTCCTCTATACCGGGGCGAGTGAGAAGAGCCGTGTCGTCGCCCGGCCGCCCCAGCCGATTCCCATCCCTGAGAAGTTTGATTCGATCGAATTGTGGGGCTACGGCAACCGCTGGTCATGGGTAGCCGATCCCACCACTCCGGCGGCTGACGTCTCCATCCTCATCACCGACTCTCGCGGCCAGGAATTCAACATCCAGCTCACCGACATTCGCTGGAAGCAGTGGTGGCTCATCCACCGCAAGTTGCCCGCGGATGTCTTCAAGAAGATCGTCTGGCCCGCGAGCTTCACCGGTATCGAGATCGCCAAGGGCAGCAACGCCGAGCCGCGTTACCTCTTCTGCGACTCACTCGCGTTCTTCACCGAGGAGTTGAAGCCCCTCACGTTCAAGGCCCAGCCGAAGCGGAACCTGAAGTCCTTCCGCGGTCAGAATGCCGGCTTGAACACTGGGGAGGATACGCTGCCCTTCCCCACGCGTGAGGAGACCATCCTGCCGGTCAATTTCGAGAAAGAGTACAAGGTGACCGCACGGCAGGCGGCCCCGGGACGGTTCGAGTTCCGATACGAAGGCAAGGACGGCACCGTCGTCTACACGTATCAGCCGAAAACGGGCAGCCTGAGCGAGCTCACCGCCGGCGTTAACGGCGCCGGCGCGTTCCGCCCATTGGACGGTGGCGGCATCCGTTTCGCGGACACGCCCGAGGGCAGGATCTCCGAGGGTCAGCTTGTCTCCGCAACGCTCAACGGTGACGTGGTCGCAGCGAAGTTCCGCCACGGCTCACGGACCGTCGACTATGAGCTGCGCCTCTGGCAGAAGTCGCTCGTGCTGGACGTCTGGTGCGACGGCGGCGACGCCACCGAACTGACCTTCGGACGTGTGACCGGAGTCAAGAACCCGAAACTGATCACGATCCCCTACCTCACCTATCGCGACACCAACCCACGCGTGCTGATGTCTGGTGGTGCGGCGGGATCCGTGTTCACCGGAATCTGGTTCGACTGGTACCGGACGAACGCGAGTGAAGCCTGGTCGGCGAAGGAGCCACAGGTTACCGCGACCAGCGCTGAGATCAACGGGGGTATGCGCTACCTTCCGAAGACCGACGGCCGGCGGAACGATCTCTACGACCGCATCTTTATCACCAGTTCGCCGGTCTATGAAGAGACGCTGCCTACCACCGCGAATCCTCCCTCGCTGCGGCAGGAGGAAGGTAAGAGCGTGGTCTGGACCGTCGCGTCACCCAGGACGTTCCAGAGTGATCATGAACGCTCGCGTCGGATCCGCTCCTACGGCCTCGACAAGATCATGCAGCACAGCCACGAGGTCACCTGGCGGGACGAGGGCGACAGCAACACCATGAAACTCCATGCCGCCCCGCAAAAGGGCGGCGACGCGGTGCTGAAGTGGTATATCAAGGCGCAGAACGATCTCGGTTGGCTCCAGGGCGTCTACAGCAACTACACCGACTTCTGCACCGTGAACACGAACTGGAGCCCGGACCATGTGCTCCGTCTTTCGGACGGCGAATGGCGCCGCGCTTGGCCGCGCAACTACATGCTCAAACCGGCCAAGGCAGTAGAATTCGATGAGTATTACGCCAAGCGGATCAAGGAGAAGTTCGGCGTGCGGATGTCGTACACCGACGTCCACACCTGCGCCCAGCCCTGGCGCTGCGATTACGACGTCCGGGTCCCGGGCGCTGGAACGATGAGTTCGCTGTTCTACGCTTTCGGGCAATTGCTGTTGAACGATCAGAAGGCGTACGGCCCGACGCAGTCGGAGGCCACGTTCCAGTGGCTCTACGCCGGGCTGCAATCCGGCGGATACGGTTGGGTCTACACCGACGTGAACCTGCTGACCCACCCGCTCGACGTCGCTTTCATGCTGCACAAGATTCATCCGCTCGAGTGCGACTACGGCATGGGCTACACGAACTACTATCTCGATCGGATGGACAAGGAGTGGAGAAAATCCCCGAAGAAACGCGAGTACGTGGATCTGTTCCTCGCCACAACCATCGGCTACGGCAACATGGGTTGGCTGGTCAACGATTTCGGCCTGGACAACGCGTTTGGTATCGAAGCGATGGCCCGCTCGTACTACATGATGCAGCAGCTTCAACAGCAGTACGCGTTCGTGCGGCCGAAACGAATTGAGTACGCAGATGGCGGTGGAAAGATGCTGAGTCCGAGCCAGGCACAGGCCACGGGCGCAATCAACGACTCGCGCCTGCATGTCGAGTACGAAAATGGCACGCACGTCTATGTGAACCGCGGGAAGGAAGGAGTCTGGAGGGTGAAGACGATCGACCTTCCCGTCAACGGCTGGCTGGTTTACAGCAGCGGTTTTTACGAAATCTCGGCGAACGTGTCTGGCCATCGCATCGACCATGTCAAGTCCGCCGAGTACGAATTCCTGGACGGCCGCGGCCAATGGACCGAACACGGATCGCTCGGTGCCACAGGCAGCGTGGCCCGCCGCGACCGGGCCGCTGATGTGGTCGAGCTAATCGATATCTATGGCAACGACCGCATTTTGTTTCAAGCGAAGGCCTCGGGCACTCTGATGGCCTACGATTGGGAGGGCAAGAGCTTGGGCAAGGTTGATACGTCGTCGCCAAAGGCCGGCTGGCACGAATTCAAGCCCATCAAAGACGGCCGTATGTACGTATTCGGGAGAAATGGGGACTGACCCATTTAGTGCCGTTGGCGAAAACCCGGGATTGACTCCAAATTTCGCCGTTGTTGCGAAATTGGTGTTTGTCCCGGGTTTTCGGAAACTTAAGGAGACTTATGCGACTCATCATTGCAGCCGTTGTTCTTCTCTATTCGATCCTGCCGGCGACCGGGGCTACCCCGGACAAAGTCGTGCCGGCGATCAATGAAATCGAGCTCTGGCAACAGGTAGGCCAGCAGCCCTACGAGTTCACCTTCACACAGCGCGAGGAACATCCCAAGACCCTCGTCGATTTCGAGGAACTCAAAGACTGGAACCTCGAGCTCTACGACGGCGCGAAGGGTGAGTTCCGCCGCAGCCGTGAACAGCAGTTGTGGGGACAGTACGTCGCGAAGTTCCTGTTTTCCGGGGCCAGCGACAAGAGCCGGATGATCGCCCGGCCGCCGAAGCCGATCCCGATTCCCGAACGCTTCGACTCGGTCGAGTTCTGGGGCTACGCTAACCGCTGGGGATGGATGCGGGATGAGACCACGCCGCCGGTCGACGTGTCGATCCTGATCCAGGACGCCCGCGGCAAGGAATTCACCGTCTCGATGACGGACACCCGCTGGAAGCAGTGGTGGCTCATCCACCGCAAGCTGCCCGCCGCGATCGCCAAGGAAATCGTCTGGCCGGCGACGTTCACGGGTATCGAGATCGCCAAACTGAAGAACGCCGACCCGCGATACTTCTTCTGCGATTCCCTCGCCTTCTACATGGAGGACCTTAAGCCGGTCCCGCTCCATAGGCAGCCCAAGCGGAATCTGAAGCCGTTCCGCGGGCAGATCACCGGCCTCAACACCGGCGAAGGCACGCTGCCTTTCCCGACTCGCGAGGAAACCATCCTTCCAGCCAATTTCGAGAAGGACTTCCAGGTGACCGCTCGCCAGGCCGCCCCGAACCGTTTCGAGCTTCAGTACAAGGGCAAGGATGCCACCGTCACCTACACGTATCAGCCAAAAACCGGCAGTTTGAGTGAACTGACGGTCGCCGTCAACGCCGGGACGCCGTACCGGCCGATGGACGGAGGCGGGGTCCGCTTCACCGACACTGCCGAGGGGCAGGTCCCGCAAGGCTCCGTACTTTCCGCAACGCTTCAGGACGGCGTGGTCAAGGCCAAGTTCGCGATCGGCTCTCGTGTCGTTGACTATGAGC
>DATIFQ010000421.1:0-2437 GCA_035455185.1 Bryobacteraceae bacterium
AAGCGATGAAAACGAAGAACACCACACCTACAACGCAAGAACTCGAGATCATGAAAGTCGTCTGGGCGCTCGGCCCGGCCACCGTCCGGGACGTTTATGAGGCCCTTCGCCGGCGCCGGAAAGTCGCCTACACGACGGTTATGACGATGATGAACATCCTCGAGCAGAAAGGCCACCTGAAGAAGAAGCGGGGCGACAAGGCTTACGTCTACCAGGCCGCGAAGCCGCGAAAACAGGTGGTCCGGAACATGGTCGAGGAGTTCCTTGGACGGGTGTTCGACGGCTCCGCCCGCCCTCTGCTGGTCCATCTCGTCGAGGGCCGCCGGCTGAGCGCGGACGACCTGCGTGACATTGAGCGAATGATGGAAGAAGGCGAGTGACGCGATGGCCGAATTCGACAACCTGATCTCTTACTGTTTCCAGTTGGCTGTGCTGGCGGCCGCCGGGCTCGTGATGCCGTTCTTCCTGCGGTTGCATGCGCCGCGCACGGTCCACGGCTACCTTCAGGCCGTGCTGGCACTCTGCTTGCTGCTGCCGGCTGTGCAGCCGTGGCGGGAGATCCGCACGGCGACGGCAGTTTCACTACAGACGCGCACACCGGCGGAGACCGGGCGCGAGGCCGAGATCCCTGCACTCGACTGGAGCGAAACGATTCTGGTCGTGCTTCTCGCCGGCGTAGTCCTTCGCCTGCTCTGGCTGGCTGTGGGATTGTGGCGTCTTCGGATGTACCGGCGGCGCTCCCGCCCGATTGAAGATCTGCCTCCAGGGATTCTCCAGATGCAGGCGCGCCTCCGTGTCTTTCCGCGCTTCTATGGGTCGGCGGAGGTCGGCGGCCCAGTCACCTTCGGCCTGTTCCGGCCGGTGGTGCTCGTTCCGGAGAGGTTCTTGACGATGGACGCCGAGTCCCAGGAAGCGGTCGCGTGCCATGAACTTCTGCACGTGCGCCGCCGCGACTGGGCTATTACACTCGCCGAAGAAGTTATCCGATCGCTCTTCTGGTTTCATCCACCGCTGTTGTGGTTGATTGAACGAATCCGTGCGACGAGGGAACAGATCGTCGACGGTCTGGTTGTACGTTGGACCGGCGCACGCCGGCATTACGTCCAGGCGCTCCTTTCGATGGCGTCCGAGCCCGCGCGGGCCGATCTGTTGGCGCCATCGTTCGCTCGCAAACACCATCTCAGGGAGCGCGTGGCGCTCCTGCTCAAGGAGTCATCCATGTCGAAAGGTCGTCTCACGTTAACGCTGGCAGTCATTGGATTGGGCACGGTTTCATCCGTGGCGCTGGCTGTGTCATCTTTTCCCCTCTCTCGTCCGGCGGCGGCGGATCGCGTTTACAGGATCGGGGATGGCATCGTCGGGCCGCAATTGCTTAGCAAGATCGAGCCGGAGTACACGCAAGAGGCACGGGACAACAAGGTGCAGGGTACGGTCGTGCTCTACGCCGAGGTGTCGAAGACAGGCAAAGTCGAGAACATCAAAGTGGTCAAGGGCCTTGACTCGGGCCTGGACGCAAACGCCATCGCGGCCCTCAAGCTGTGGAAGTTCAAGCCCGGCACGAAGGACGGCAAACCCGTCCGAGTCGCCGCAACCATCGAAATGAACTTCCGGCTGCAGTAACCGCCTTACGCTTCGCAACTAAGCGACTGGCGGGCTTGCCGTTCAGATCCGAGCGAGCGTCTCGACATCCCATTTCGCCCCCGGCAAGATATCCACGTTGGAGGCGTCCGGGTATGCCTGTTGAACGACGGACAGATCGAGCCCCGAACCGTCCGCTCCGACGGCGCCCGCCAGCACGACCCTTCGCGGAGCGACGGAAGCCGCTATCTCGGGTAGGTCGGTGTGCTTCAACAGACCGGAGATGAAGTTGCCGAACGGGTGAGAGTAGTTCTCCGTTTCCACGATGCTCTGGAATGAAACCAACCCACCGGCCAGGTATAGCTGGTCGAGGTCTTTTTCAAGCGCCGCAGCGAAAAGAGCGGGTACGGTGAGGTGACCTCGCGCGGCGACGGCCAGCCGGCGCCCTTTCAGAGCAGCGTCGGAACGAAGCGCCGAGGAGACAGCCAGAATGTCGGTAACGCGCTGTCCTAGCAGCGGCCTCCCGAAGATCAGCGACGCCCAGGCGTAATCCTCCTCCTGATTGTGGGAGCGCGCATATCCAGGCGCGTGCCGGCCGAACTCGGGGGAGAGGTCGCCGACTCCGCGGACGTCGACCGCACACACAGGGTAACCTTCTCCGGCAACGGATTGATAGAGATCGCCTTCAGCCCAGTCGCGATTACGTCCTCCCGGTTCGAGTACGAGCAGGACTGGCTTCTGCCTATCCTGCTTGTGCGGAAGGTACAGCCACGCCGGGATCCATACGGAGGCTTCGCTCCGCACTTCGACGGCTGCGATCTGGCAGACCATGCCCGGCACACGGCGAAGTACATCGAGA
>DATIFQ010000422.1:0-4755 GCA_035455185.1 Bryobacteraceae bacterium
CTGGCGGGGCTCCAACCGGGAGTGCGCAGGGCGATACCTGACAGATCGTGCTTCTTCCATTCATGTTTTGCAGGTTGAGACCGGCATGCCACTCTGCTTGACCTCACGGCGACTCGCATTATATTCTCGGCTTTCGATCCAGAGGACATGTTATGACCCTACCGAGTACCTACATCGCCGCTCTGCTGCTGACCATCCTCACGATGCTCTGTTGGGGATCCTGGGCCAACACGTTGAAACTCTCCGGCAAATGGAGATTCGAGCTGTTCTATTTCGACTATGCGTTCGGCGTTCTGCTGGCCTCCGTCATCGCCGCCTATACGTTCGGCACTTTCGGCTACGATGGCTTCCTCTTCATGGACGACTTGATGCGCGCCGGCAAGCGCAACATGGTTCTCGGTTTCGCCGGTGGGGTTGTCTTCAACCTCGCCAATATGCTGCTGGTGGCCGCTATCTCCGTGGCCGGGCTGGCGGTAGCGTTCCCGGTGGGAATTGGTTTGGCGCTGGTGATTGGTGTCATCTGGAATTACGTTCTCAATCCCCAGGGCAACCCGACGTTTCTGTTCCTTGGCGCAGGCTTGGTGGTGCTGGCGATCATTGTGGATGCGTTCGCTTACCGATCTCTCGAATTTCAGCGGGCCGAGGAAAGGATCAAAGCGGGCCTGAGCCGGACGCTAAGACCCAAGGTCTCGATGAAGGGTATTCTGCTGAGCCTGATCAGCGGCGTGCTTATGGGATCGTTCTATCCGCTGGTGGAAATGGGCAAGGCCGGCGATGCCGGACTGGGGCCGTATGCCATCGCTTTCGTCTTCGCGCTTGGCGTGTTCTTCTCAACCTTCGTCTTCAACCTCTACTTCATGAATCTGCCCGTTCAGGGCGAGCCCGTCGAGATCCTCGACTATTTCCGTGGCACCGCAAAGCAGCATTTGCTGGGCATCGCCGGAGGACTGATCTGGTGTGCCGGAACGGTCGCGAATTTCGTCGCTGCCAGCGCGCCTCAGGAGATCCAGGTCGGGCCGGCGGTGAGTTACGCCATTGGCCAGGGCGCCACGGCGGTCAGCGCGCTTTGGGGACTGCTCGTTTGGAAGGAGTTCGCCGGAGCCGATGCCAAGGTCAAGTCGCTGCTTGTGCTGATGTTCTTTTTGTTTCTGTCGGGCCTTGCCCTGGTTTCGATCGCGCCGCTGTTCGCCAGCCGGTAGGTTACATCGCTGGCAGTGCCATTCCCAGCTCCGAGATAAGTTGTGCTAGGGCTTCCTTTGACGGCACGCTGCCCTGCGCTATCTGCGCGCTCCCGCCGCCTCGTCCGCCAAGCTTCGTCAGTGCGGTCTTCAGCATGTTGCCTGCATGAACGCCGGCGTCTGAAGAGGCGGCCAGCAGTACCGACGGCGGGTCGTCGGTCACCGCCAGAAACACGGCGCCCGGCTGCGCGGTGAAGCCCTGCGCGAGCGCTCGGACTTCGTCGTCGATCGGGCCACCCGTTCTGTGAGTTGCGCGCCTGCTGCCGTCGGGCCCCTGCGGGGTGTTCTCGTAGAGTTCCCTACCCCGGAAACGGGTGAGTTCCCCTGCCAGTTTTCGCCGTGTCTTGTCGGCCGCCTGGAACGCTTCAAACTGCGACGCCACGAGCGACGGGGTGTCGTCCAACGTTGCCGAAAATGTTCGGGCGATTCGTGAGAGCGCGTCGAAATCCACCCGGGCGCGCCGTACCGCCCGCATTCCGCACAGGAACTCGATCCGGACGTTGCCACGAATTCTCTCGATGCCGCGCAGCAGTATCGGGCCGATTTCGCCGGTCGCGTGCACGTGCGTCCCACCACAGGCGCTCCGGTCATGCCCCTCAATCGACACGATCCGCAGCGTACCTTCACGACCCGATTCCTTCCGGAGGTCTTTCACCGCCGCGGCCGCTTCGAAACTGATGGCGATCGGAAGGTTTTCGGCCACCAATTCGTTGGCGCGTTCCTCCGCTGCCAGGATTTGTTTCGGCTCGAGCGAAGGAGCGGCAACATCGATGGTGGAGGAGTCGGCGCCGAGGTGGAAGCTGACGGTCGGGATCCTAAAAAGATCGGTGAGCACGGCCGAAAGCAGGTGCTGGCCGCTGTGCTGCTGCATATGGTCGAAGCGCCGCCGCCAGTCGATTCGGCCCTCCACCTCACCGGCGGTCATCGGAGCCGCCGTCACGTGGATGATCTGCTCGCCTTCGTCAATCACGTCTACAACGGCTACGCCCGCTAGCGTTCCGGTGTCGTTCGGCTGGCCACCGGAAGAAGGATAGAAGGCAGTGCGGTCCAGGGACACCCGGAGGCCGTCCGCATCCGTGCCGACGACGCGGGCCCGGAACTCCGCCAGGTACGAATCCGTGTAGTAGAGCCGCTCGGTCACTCGACTGCGATGGTCCGTGAAAACATCACACCCATTCGAGCGCGCCCTTCTTATACGCCCAGATGTAGCCGACGATCAGGATGGCGAGGAACACGGCCACTTCGGCGACGCCGAACCAGCCGAGTTTGTGATACCGGACGGCCCATGGAAACAGAAACACCGCCTCCACGTCGAATATGACGAACAGGATCGCGATGATGTAGAACCGCACCGTATACCGGCCGCGCGAATCCGAGGCAGCCTTGATGCCACACTCGTATGCGTCGAGTTTGACTATGCTGGGCAAAGCCGGCCTCACCAGCCTCGCCGCCACCAGGACGACGACGGGGAACAGGATGGACAGCACCAGGAAGACGAATATCGGAATATACCCTTCTGGCATGGAATTACATCTTATCACGCACCCGGCTGCACCCCAGAAGCTTCCCTACCGCACCACCCGCGCCAGCATTTCGACGGTTTCTTCGATCTCTTCGCGTGTTGTGGTCCTTCCCAGGCTGAATCGGATAGCGCCCATTCCCACCTCGGGCGGGATCTGCATTGCCTGAAGCACCGGCGACAGTTCGACACAGCCCGAGTGGCAGGCTGATCCGGTCGAAGCCGCGACGCCGTCCAACCGTGCCAGGATGTCGGCCCCAGCCCGACCCGTGAAGCTCACGTTCAGCGTGTTCGGCAGCCGTTCCTCCGGATGTCCGTTCAGCACGACCCCTTCGCCAAACTGATTCCGCAGGAGGTTCCAGAACAGATCTCGAAGCTCCCGGAGCCGCGTTCCGCCGGTCCACAACCGCGCGAGTTCGCAGGCCGCCCCGAGGCCGACATCGAGCAGCACGTTTTCCGTGCCCGCGCGCCGTCCTGATTCGTGGCCGGCGCCGTGGACCAACGGCTCGATGGCAACCCCATCACGAACGAACAGAGCGCCCACTCCCTTCGGAGCATAGAGCTTGTGGCCTGCCACCGACAACAGATCCACGCCAAGATCGTGGACGTTCGTGGAGATCTTCCCTGCCGATTGCGCCGCGTCGGTGTGGAACAGGGCGTCACGCTCGCGCGCGATACGTGCGATGGCTGCTACCGGCTGGATCGTGCCAACCTCGTTGTTCGCATGCATCACCGAGATCAGGATGGTCGATGGTCTCAACGCCCGGCGTACGTCCTCCGGGTCCACGCGGCCGTAACGGTCCACTGGCAGATAGGTCACCGCCGCGCCGAGCCGCTCCAGAAACCGGCATGGGCTGATGACCGCGGGGTGCTCCACCTGCGTTGTGATGATATGCGCGCCCGAACCGCCCTTTGCGAAGAACACCCCTTTGATCGCGTGGTTGTTCGCCTCGGTGCCGCCGCTGGTGAAGACAATTTCCCGTGGCCGGCAATCAAGCAGGCCCGCTACCTGCCCCCGAGCGTTCTCAACCGCTTCGCGAGCCTGCACGCCTGCCCAATGAGTGCTCGATGGGTTGCCGTAATGGCCTTCGAGAAACGGGCTCATCGCATGCGCCACCTCGGGAGCGATAGGCGTACTGGCATTGAAATCAAGATAGATGCGCCGCAACATTCCAGCCCAATCCTCAACCCACTCTTCCGAATATGCCACATCGGGAGATAATAGGACCAGGATGTTCCGAACCATTAAGGAACAGGTGGATACAATCTTCCGGGAGGACCCGGCCGCCAAGAGCGTGCTCGAGATCCTGCTCTGCTACCCCGGATTCCACGCTGTCCTGCTCCATCGTCTCGCTCACAAGTTCTACCGCTGGAATATTCCCGTGATCGCCCGGGTCATGTCTCAGGTCAGCCGCTTCTTCACCGGCATCGAAATCCACCCGGGCGCCAGGATCGGCCGCCGGTTCTTTATCGATCACGGCATGGGCGTCGTGATTGGCGAAACCACCGAAATCGGAGACGACGTCCTGCTCTATCAGGGCGTGACGCTCGGCGGAACCGGCAAGGAAAAAGGTAAACGTCATCCGACAATCGGAAACAACGTCGTTATCGGGACCGGCGCGAAGGTCCTCGGCAACATTCGGATTGGCGACCACGTGAAGATCGGAGCCGGCTCGGTTGTCGTTCATCCGGTGCCTGACCACTCGACAGTTGTCGGCGTCCCCGGGCGTGTCGTTCGCCGCGCAACCGAGGTTCCTGAATCCGAGGACGTGCTCGAACACGGCCGGCTACCTGATCCTGAAGCCCAGGCAATCGACGAGCTCGCCCAGCGGCTCGAACAGCTCGAGGCCGCGGTAAGAATGCTCTCTGAGGATAAGGCCACCGCGAGGCGCGGATCTTAAGTCCGATGTCCCCGGAGGTGCGAAACGCCTCGCGGCAACCAGTGGGGGCAGCACAAAAGATAACATCGGTTATGGGAGCCCCACTACTTTTTGGCCG
>DATIFQ010000423.1:0-6814 GCA_035455185.1 Bryobacteraceae bacterium
CCCTGGTGCGTACGGGCGTTCTCAAAGATGCCCGAGTCCTCTATGCGGCGTGACCGTCAACGGCTGCATGACATTCTGGACGCGCTGGATTCGCTACCCAGGATCATCGCTGGGCATACGGAAGCCGAGTTTCTCGACAATGAGACGACTCGTTATGCCGTCGCTCAGCGGCTAGCCGTCGTCGGCGAAGCGGCCGGCAGAATCAGTACTGAACTCCGTGAGCGCCATCCGGCGGTCCCATGGATTGACATCGTCTCCTTCCGAAACATTCTGGTCCATGAGTACTTTGGGATTCACTGGCCCATCGTTTGGCTCACGGCAACCGAACAAGCTCCCTACCTGAGGAAGCAAGTCGCACGAATACTTGAGACTGAGTTCCCCAACCCCGGCTAAAAACGCGTAAAGCTCTCTACCCCCGTCCCCCTGTCGTAATCCTTTTCAGCGCCCGCCACTTCGCTTCATCCATCGCGTCGTCGGAGAAGAGGGACACGCCGGATGCTCCGGCCCGCGAGGAGATTTCCACCGTTTTTGTGAACTCGGCCTCGTCCATCCCGCTCACGAACAGCCCGCTGAACAGGGGCTTCTTTACCGCGGACACCCCTTCCCGCGTCTGATCGCCGACCCACTCCGGACCGGCTTCATAGAACGAGTGGTACAGCATCGGCAGGAATGCGTCCAGGCGCCACCGGCCCCAATCCTGCATGACGTGCGTTCGCGCCATGCTCGGCCCGGGAAACACGGCCGCCGTGATCATCTTCTTCTTCGTTTTCGCGGCCGGAACCAGATAGCGGTTCACCAAGTCCGTCACCATGTCCAGACGGAACTGGAACCACTTCTCCGTCAGCTTGGGGTCTTTGATCTCCAGCGGATCGGCCCCGTACTTCTCCTTGAACCGCTTCCGCTCGTAATCCGTGTAGCCGTAATCGTACTCAGGAAAGACCCTGTCCTGTACGATGTTGTATTTCTTCCAGAGCCCTTTCGGGAGAATCGCGTCCGGGTGGCGGATGTAGTCCAGATGAACGCCCGCCAGTTCCCCGATGCCTGCCAGTTCCCTCACCGTGGCCTGCACGAACTCCCGAACCTCGGGGTGCCCCGGGTCCAGAAACCGGTAATACGGCACATATGCGGGCTTGTCCACCGCCGACTCGCCTTTTGCGTTCACGTTGTACCAGTCCGGATGCTTCTTCATGACTTCTTCGATCATGCAGGGCATGCACCACATCCACGCGTGCACTTCGAGGCCTTCCGCCCGCGCCAGCGGCAGCAGCATCCCGAGCCAGTCCGTTTTCACAGGCAGCCGTGTACTCGGAAAATACGCCTCGCGGCCCGCGTAGACCTCCGGCAGAATCGCCCGCACTCCCGACTCCCGAATCAGCGCGAAGCGGCGCTTCCAGTGGTCCGCTGAACTCCTGGTGTTTGTGGGAATCCAAACCCAATTCTTGATTGCGCCGGCGGATAAAGCTGGTGAACCAGCGGCAAGGGTGGCCGCTCCGAGGCCCGCCATCTTCAGAAACGCGCGTCTGTCAGTCCGCATAGGGTCCATCCTACTCCCGGTATTGGAACCTGAGAAGAGCCGTGGATGCCGTAGCTGTGCTCTACTGTATGGAGTTACGGATGGCCCCCACTCCTCGCACGATGCCCCGGGACAGTGCCTCATCGAGCGCGCGCGCCCCTGTCCCCTGGCTCTCGATCGCCTGGTTCGGAGCTTTGCTCGCCGCCTGTTACGCGCCCGTCCTCACGCGGCTCGTCCGCAATTGGATCGACGACCCGGACATGGGGCACGCTTTCTTCGTCCCCGTGATCGCCGGTTACATCGCATGGCAGCGGCGGGACGAGATACTCGCCTGCCCGTTGCGCTCGAGCCCCTGGGGGCTGGCGGTGGTGGCCTTCGGCGCTCTTCAACTCTACGTCGCCACCCTCGGCGCCGAGCTGTTTCTGTCCAGGACCGCCTTCATCATCTCCCTCTCCGGCGTCGTCCTGTACTTTGGCGGCTGGAGGCTGTTGCGGCTCCTCGCCTTCCCGCTGTTTCTGCTTTGCTTCATGGTGCCCATCCCGGCGATCCTCTATAATCAGGTCACCTTCCCGCTCCAGTTGATCGCCAGCCGCGTGGCCGAGGTTTCGTTGTCGCTGCTGGGTCTGCCCGTTCTGCGCGAAGGAAACGTGATCGAGCTGCCCAGCCAGACGCTGAACGTCGTCGAAGCGTGCAGCGGCATTCGCTCTCTCCTCTCGCTCTCGTTCCTATCGCTGGTTTACGCCTACTTCTTTGACAAAAAGGTCTGGATGCGCGCGGCTCTCTTGCTCGCCACCATCCCCATCGCGATCGCCGCCAACGCGAGCCGCGTCACCCTCACCGGCATCCTGAGCGAATACCAGCCCGACCTTGCGGAAGGTTTCTTCCATTCCGCGGAGGGATGGGTGATTTTTATGGTCGCGCTGGTGATGCTGATCGTAGTCCACCGGCTGATCGACTGGGGTTACCGGACTTTGCGTGGGAAGGGATAGCGGAATGCCGGGATTCCTCAAAAGCAGGTCAGCGCGAGTTCTCACCTTGGTGCTCGCGGTGCAGGCGATTCTCTCTTACACGCTCTCGCGCGGGGAGGCGGTTCCCCTGGCGGCCCCCCTGAGCGGGTTTCCGTCCCAGGTCGGCGAGTGGACGCTCGCCAGCGAAGGCGTGATTGAAAAGGAAATCCGCGACGTCTTGCGCGCGGATGACATCCTGAATCGCGTCTACACGGATGCGGACGGGCGTCAGTCTGCCAGCCTGTTCGTCGCGTACTTCAAGACGCAGCGCACCGGCCAGGCCCCGCACTCGCCGAAGAACTGCCTGCCGGGCTCGGGCTGGGTGCCTTCGGAGTCCGAGACGGCCGTAATCCCCATAAGCGGCCGCGCCGAACCCATTAAGGTCAACCGCTACGTGGTCTCCCGCGGGAGTAACAGAAGCGTCGTGATGTATTGGTACCAGAGCCGCGACCGGGTAATCGCCAGTGAGTACGCTGCCAAGATCCGCTTGGTGCTCGATTCGATCCGCTACAACCGCTCCGACACGGCCCTCATTCGCGTCGTCGTCCCAGTCGCCGGCGATAACGAAGCCGCCGCCACCGCGACCGCCACCCGCTTCGTCCAGACCGTCTTCGAACCCCTCAGCCGGCAGTTGCCGCGGTAGCATCGCGTCTCGACCCTCGCACACTCGGTCTCCCTGTAGACTGGTTCGGGAGGTGGTCCGGGTGACATTGTCGACACCGTTCCGTTCGGCGGTCCTTGCCTCCGCCATCGGCTTGTGTGTCGCCGGTGCCTGGAGTCAGCCGGCCGCACCCGAGACGGAGAAGAGCGGCGAGCCGGTCGTCATCGGTGAGAGGCTTTCGATTCTGTCTGAAATCCTGAAGGAGCCGCGGCCGCTCCTCGTCGCGAAACCGGCCGGCTACGAATCGGAGACCGAACGTTACCCGGTCCTCTATCTTCTGGACGGCGACGCGCACTTCCATCACGTAACCGGAATCGTCAGTTTCCTGACCGAGAGCGGGCGTATCCCCAAGTTGCTGGTGGTGGCCGTGCCCAACACGAACCGCACCCGGGACCTGACGCCTCCCTCGACAGCGGAAATCGACCTTCGATTCTCTCCTGGCGGCGGGGGAGCCGATGCCTTCCTTCGCTTCCTCGGTGACGAACTGGTGCCGTACCTGGAGAAGAACTACCGGACGCGGCCCTACAGGATACTGGCAGGCCACTCCTTCGGCGGTCTCTTCGCGATTCATGCGATGATCACCAGGCCGAAGCTGTTCAACGCCTACATTGCCATCGATCCGAGCCTCTCGTGGAACAACCAGGCGCCGGTGTCCCAGGCCGAAGCGTTCTTCGAGACCACGAAGGAGCTGCAAAGCGACCTCTACGTGACCGCCACCAGCGAGGGCGGCGGCATTCGCAAACTGGCCGGAGTACTTGAGGCAAAGGCGCCCAAGGGATTTCGCTGGAAACTTGAATTGATGCCGGAGGAGACTCACGTCTCGATTCCTCATCGCAGCATCTACCAGGGTCTCGATACGATCTTCGATGCCTGGCACTTGGCGAACCCTCTGGAGCTATACGACAAAGGCGGCATCGACGCCGTCCACCGGCACTTTCGGGAGGGCGGCAAAAGGCTTGGCTACGACCGGACGACTTCCGCGTTCACAATTTCCATGATCGTCGCCGGGCTTATGCAAGCGGGCCGGCTGGAGGAGGCGGCTTCGGTCCTCCTGCATGATCCCAAGGCGTATCCGCCGCCCTGGAACCAGTTGGATGCGCTTGCCCGCGCCTACGCGAAGCGCGGCGACACCGGGCAGGTCGTCCGTTACTACACGCTGTCGCTGAAAGAGAACCCTCGCAACGAATGGGCCCGGAAGAAACTCGCGGAACTCGGCGTCGAACCCGCCACACTACCGCCGCAGTAACCCAGCCACCCACATGCTCTGCCTTAGGACCCTCGCCCTGCCCATCATGATCGCCTCTTTCCTGCCGGCTCTCTCGCAGGAGCCGCGCGCGACGATTCGGGTGGAAGTGCGGACGGATTCCGCTCCCGTAGCAGGCGCGAATGTGAAGCTGAACGCGGTCTCCGTGATCACCGGCCCAGACGGTATCGCCATTACTTCCACTCCTTTCGGGAAAGTGGACGTCACCGTCACCAAGGAGGGCTACCATCCCTCCACTGCATCTCTGTCAATCGACCAGCCGCGCGAGTGGCAGCTCGTGATCGATCTTCAGCCGGTGCAGCACATCGAAGAAGAGATAACCGTGCACGCGACGAGAACCGACCGGCGCCTCCAGGACCTGCCCACCCGAGTCGAGGTGCTGGGCCGGGAAGAGATCGAGGAGAAGATGCTGATGACCCCCGGCGACATCGTCATGATGTTGAACGAAATGGGTGGTCTCCGCGTGCAGACGACGTCGCCCTCGCTCGGCGCGGCTAGCGTGCGGATTCAGGGCATGCGCGGCCGCTACACACGCTTTCTCGCCGACGGACTGCCCTTATTTGGCCAGCAGGGCGGCGGGCTCGGTCTTTTGCAGATTCCCCCTATGGACCTCGGCCAGGTCGAGGTGATCAAGGGCGCCTCGTCCGCGCTCTACGGCGCCGGAGCCATGGCCGGCGTCGTAAACCTCATCTCCCGCCGCCCCGGCCCGGAGCCTGTCCACGAGCTTCTCGTGAATCGCTCCACCTTGGGCGCGACCGACACGTCGCTCTTTCTGGCGTCGCGGCTGTCTCCGCGCTGGAGTGCCTCCCTGCTCGGCGGCGGTCACTGGCAGGAACGGAATGATCGAGATGGCGACGGCTGGGCCGACCTCGCGGGATACGCGCGCGGCGTCGCCAGGCCGCGCTTCTTCTGGGACGGCGGCAACGGCCGGGCCGGCTTCCTCACCGGCGGGATCACGTATGAGAGCCGGAAGGGCGGCACATTGCCCGGAGAGGTCCTCCCGGCGACCGGCGCCCCTTACGCGGAAGCGTTGAACACCCGCCGGTACGACCTCGGCGGCAGCTTCCAGTTCCTTGTCGCAAATCGCCACGTCGTTACCACCCGTCTCGCCGCTTCCTCGCAAAACCACGATCACCGTTTCGGCGAGATCCGGGAACGCGACCGCCACGACATGCTGTTCGGGGAGATCGCAGCCCGAGGCGCCTCCAGACGCCACACTTGGGTGGTTGGCCTGGCCGTCGATCGTGACGCCTACCGTCCGAGGGACGTTTCGCGCTTCGACTACGAATACACCACCCCCGGCGTGTTCCTTCAGGAGGACATCGACATTGCCTCTTGGGTCTCCCTTTCGGCCAGCGCGCGCGCCGACTTCCACAGCAAGTACGGCACATTTTTCAGCCCCCGACTTTCGGCCCTGTTTCGATGGGAAGGCTGGACCAGCCGCCTTTCCGCCGGACAGGGCTTTTTCGCCCCCACGCCTTTGACCGAGGAAACCGAAGCCGCGGGCCTGACTCGCCTGACCATTCCAGTGCCGCTCGTGGCGGAGCGCGGCCGAACCGCTTCGCTCGACGTCACCAGAGCCCTCGGTCCGGCCTCTTTCACAACGACGGTCTTCGCCTCCACCGTGCGTCACCCCATCGACGTCGAGCGCGCTGAACGCTATGAACTCACCAATCTGCCCGAGCCGACGAGGAATCTCGGCCTGGAACTGCTTGGCACCTGGAGAAAGGCTCCGTTCGCGGCCACGGCGAGCTACACCTATGTGCGCTCCCGCGAGTGGGACCTGGGCCGGCGCGCTGATACGCCGCTGACTCCGCGCCATAGCTTCGGAGTCGTCGGCATGTGGGAGAAGGAAGGAGCCGCGCGCGTTGGAGTCGAATGCTACTACACAGGCCTCCAACGTCTGGAGGAGAACCCATACCGCTCCGAGTCCGAGCCTTACGTGATCCTGGGATTCCTGGCCGAACGCAAGGTTGGTCCCGTGCGGTTCTTTCTGAACGCGGAGAACCTCACCAATGTTCGCCAGACCCGTTGGAACCCGTTGCTCCGGCCGAATCGCGGCACGGACGGCCGTTGGACGGTCGACGCCTGGGCGCCCCTGGACGGCCGCGCCTTCAACGGCGGTATCCGCCTCGGCTTCTGACCCCGCTCGATACCGAACGAATGCTCGCGACTCTTCGCCCGTAATTGGGGAGTGCGCCATGAGCCGACCACGGTGCGCGGCGATCACCGGGCATCGGGTCACCAACCTCCTGCTCCAGTGCTTTGAGCCGATAAACACATTGCCGCGCCGCGGCGACTTGTGGTACACCCAAGCTCAGGTCGTTTTGTCGTCTAGTGACAGCTCCTCGACCGAAGTTCGCGATGTG
>DATIFQ010000424.1:0-8923 GCA_035455185.1 Bryobacteraceae bacterium
GGCGCTTGGTTTGCGACCTCCGGCGCTCAACCCAGCGTGCCTCCCGTTAGCCCAATTCCGACCGAAGAAGGGCAACTCGTCGTGTTCGATAAGAGCACCTGGCAAATGCGCGAGTTGACCAAGCGCATTCCTCTCAACGATTCATGGCCGCAAGGGCAGGAGATGGAGCGTGCGCTCGAGCGCTTCGGTCTCACCCGAATCACCCCCGCGGAGCACATCCCGGTACCGGCGCAGATCGCACCGGACGTGTATCTGATCGGGCAGGACCGCGTCAGCAATCTGACTTATATGATCGACTGCGGACCCGAGGGCGTCGCCGTAATCGACCCCACATACGCCTCAGAGGCCGAGCGCACCATGGCCAACGTCGAAAAGGTAGGACGTCCGCGGAAGGACATCCGTTGGGTAGTCAACACGCACTGCCATTTCGACCACGCCATGGCCGACAAGCAGTTCCGCGACGCCGGCGCCGAGATCATGGTGCACGCCATCGACGCGGATCATATCGAAAAGGGCTCGCAGGTGACCGGCTGGGGAATGTTTGCCAAACAGACCGGCGGCGGAGAGTTCCCGCGCTGCAAGATCGACCGGCGCCTCACGGACGGCGAGGAACTGACGCTCGGCAACAAGAAGCTGCTGGTCATTCACACGCCCGGGCACACGCCGGGGTCGGCGTCGTTCCTGCTCGAAACTGGCGGCAAGAAGCTCCTGTTCTCGGGAGACACGGTGCTTTACGACTGCCGGCTCGGATGGCAGGAGAATCCCTACGCCGACAACCGGCAGTATCTCGTGTCGTTCGAAAAGCTCGATCATTTCATCTTCAACGGGCAGCGGATGCTTTGGGATGTGTTGCTGCCGGGCCATGGCGCCATTTCGATGGATAGGGCCTACCTCGATGTGAAGAAGGGACGCGAACTCGTGGCCGCGAGCCTCGCCGCCGGCGAGCCGATCCTTTCGGTGCCTTACACGACCGAGTATTACCGTGCGCGGATGTACGGACGCCCCGCAACGCCGGCTCAGCGCTAAGGAGCACGAAAAGGTGCGATCCGCGGCCATTCTGCTGTGCCTTTCCGTGCCTCTTTTCTCTTCAAATCGGCGCATCTCGATTCTGTGGGAGAAGGCCGGTGCCCAAGGTGAGGTCCAGGTGAGCCGCGGAACTCTCGCGAGTGGGAAGCCGCGCTTTGACTGCGCGACGCAAACTCCCTGTCGCATCGATGTCACCGTCGGGGATTCCGGTGTCGCGCTGGGCGAAGCCGCGACACTGGTCACGGTATCGGCGACGCCCAATTCGTTCACCTTTTTCCTGCGGGACGTCTCGAACGAGTGGCCCATCTTCATCCCAGAGTACGGAGTCGCCGTCACCACGGGCGACGACCGGCGCTCGTACGCGGAGATCGAACACGAAATCCGCGGGCGGGGTCTCCAAAGCAAACTGGAGCAGGTTGAGAGCCAGCCGGAGGAATCGTTCGACGACGCCGCGCGCAACGTCCGCAATCTTCAGGTGCAGACCTGGCTCGGATTGGGCAGGGACATTCGCATCTTCGCCGTCGGCGAGCGGCTCGACTGGATCCAGCCGCGTTTTCACGGCTACGAGGTGAAGCTTCCGGAGGCGGAAGACAAGCCCGTTCGCTACAGTTTCCTCACCGGGCGAGGATGGGGCCCGCGGGATCAGATCACGCGCCGGCTAGAAGAGGGAGTACTGCCGATCCTGCAGGCGCGGCTCGTCGACGAAAACGTCACGTACGAGATAACGGCGTTCACCACGATGGAGACCAGCCCGGTGCGGGAAGGCTCCGTCCGCGGCACGCATTTCCTGGTCGCCGACGGCTTCGGACACGGCCACATGTTCACGCCCGAACAACAGAAGCTCCACGATTCGCTGCTTCCTGCCGAGACGAACCAGCCGGAGGAGACCGTCCTCTACCTGCGCGCTGTGGCGGTGAACACATCACGTGCTCCCGCATACGCGTTCTTCAAGCATGTTTCGCCGTCGAACGTGCCGTCGTCAGAGTGGAAGTTTGACGGCACCCGCGGCTACGGCGTGTATAAAAGCGGGCGGGTGTTCAGCGTGGCCACGCTCGATGCGAAGCCTCTGCCGCGCGAGGAAGCGGCGTTGTTGCTCGCGCCGGGCGGGTCGGCGGTGCTTGATGCTTGAGATCCGATTGCCGCACCGGCCAATCTCAGCCGAGCGCGCAGCGAAGCTTGCAGTGCAGGATTTCGCCGCACGGCATGTCGAGGCGCGTGACTTCTGGCACTGCAAGCTCCGGAGCGCCGCGAGGGTCCATCTGCCGGAGAAGCGAATCGAGGAGATGATCCAAGCGGGGCTGCTGCACCTCGACCTGGTGACCTACGGGCTCGAGCCGGAGGGCACTCTCACCTCGACCATCGGCGTTTACAGCGCGATCGGTTCGGAAAGCTCGCCGATCATCCAGTTCATGGACGCGATGGGCCGGCACGATGTGGCGCAGCGCGCGCTACAGTACTTTCTCGACAAGCAGCACGACGACGGCTTCATTCAGAATTTCGGCGGCTACATGCTGGAGACCGGCGCGGCCTTGTGGAGTATCGGCGAGCACTACCGGTACACCCGGGATGACAATTGGGCGCGCAAAGTGGAGCCGAAGGTCGTCAAGGCGTGCCGGTACATGCAGGAGTGGCGCAAACGCAACATGCGGGAGGACTTTCGCGGGCGCGGCTACGGGATGCTGGACGGCAAGACCGCCGACCCGGAGGACCCGTTCCACTCGTTCATGCTGAACGGTTACGCCTACCTCGGGTTCGCCCGCTCGGCGGAAATGCTGGAGCGGACCGACCCGGCCGAATCTCGGCGCTGGCGGGAGGAGGCCGATGGCCTTAGGCGGGACATACGCGAGTCGTTCCGCGCGGCGATGGGCCGCTCGCCGCTGGTCCCGTTACGGGACGGGACATGGTGCCCGACTGCACCGCCGTGGGCCGAGTACAGGGGACCGTTGGCGCTCGGTACAGACGGCGGTTCGTGGTTCACGCACGGGGCGATGGTCAGCCGCGACTCGTTGCTCGGTCCGATCTACCTGATTTTCCAGGAAGTGCTGGAACCGGACGAGCCGGCCTCGTCGTTTCTGCTGCGCTTCCACAACGAGCTGATGACGGACCGTAACGTCGCCTTCAGCCAGCCCTACTACAGCCGGCATCCCGTATCTCACCTGAGGCGCGGCGAGGTGAAACCGTTCCTGAAGGCGTACTACAACACGGTGGCGGCTCTGGCCGACCGGCAGACCTACACCTTCTGGGAGCATTACTTCGGCGCCAGCCCCCACAAGACGCACGAGGAGGGCTGGTTCCTCATGGACACGCGCTGGATGCTTTACATGGAACGCGGCGACACGCTCTCGCTGTTGCCCGGCGCACCGCGCCGCTGGCTTGAGGACGGGCAGCGAATCGAGCTGCGAAACGTCGCGAGTTACTTCGGGCCGCTGTCGTTTGAGGTTGTCTCGGACATCGCGCACGGGCGGATCGAGGCTGTCATCGAATGCGATCCGGAGCGCAAGCCGAAGACGGTGGAGATCCGCCTGCCGCATCCGCTCGGCCGCAAGGCAGTACGTGCCGAGGGCGGAACCTACGACCCGGCCACCGAGCGCGTTCGCATTGAGAACTTTACCGGCAGAACGAATGTTGGGCTGAGGTTCTAGCGGGCCGTCGGAACACGCCGACCGGAAGCTAGAGCCATAATGGGAATTTGGGGTTCCCACACCACACCTGGAGAAAGGTGACACTATGCGGTGTACCGCGTTCGCACTCGTCGCACTGTGGTCGGCGCCGCTGTTGGTTCGAGCTCAGGACAATGCGGAGCTGTTGAGCCGGATTAAAGCGATGGAGGAACGTATCCGCGCGCTGGAGTCCGAAGTTCAAGTTCTGAAGTCCCAGCAGCAGCCGGCGCCCTCCCCACCTCCCGAACCGACGCAGCCGCCGGCCCCCTCCCCGCCTCCCGAACCGGTGCAGGCGTTCCCGCAGGCGGCGGCCGGAGCGTCCAAGGTCTTCAACCCCGACATTGCCGTCATCGGCAACTTCTTTGGCGCCGCCGGGCAGGACGCCGGGCGGGGGGCGCCGGCTCTCGAGATGCATGAGAGCGAGCTGAGTCTACAGGCTGTCGTCGACCCCTACGCGCGGGCAGACTTCTTTCTCAGCTTCGGTGAGCAGGGGGTGAACCTAGAGGAGGGCTATCTCACGTTTACCGCATTGCCCGCGGGGCTTCAGCTTCGGGCGGGCAAGATGCGCGGCGCGTTCGGACGGGTGAATACCTTCCATACTCACGTCCTCCCGTGGGTGGACCGGCCCCTGGTCACGCAGAACCTGCTGGGGGGAGAGGACGGCCTCAACGACGCGGGGCTGTCGCTGAGCCGCATCCTGCCCGCACCCAAGGGCGTCTTTCTGGAAGCGACGGCCCAGGTTTTTCGCGGTGACTCGGAAGGGGTTTTCCAGTCCTGGCACAGAAGTAACCTGTCTGCCATTGGCCATCTGCGCGGTTACCGGGATATCAGCGAGTCCACAAACCTGGACCTGGGCGTTTCCTATGCGCGCGGCCACAGCCCCGAAGGCCCCAGTCTGATCAACCAGCTTTATGGGCTGGATGCCACGCTACGCTGGAAGCCGCTGCGGCGGTCGATTTACCGTTCCATGGTCACGCGCAGCGAGTTTGTGTGGGGGCGGGCACAACTGCCTTCCGAAGTGGCCAGACCGTTCGGTTACTATGTGAGCTCGGATTACCAGTTCGCGCGACGATGGTTCTTCGGAGGCCGTCTCGACCGTTCTGAGCGGTTCAGCAACACCACGCTGCCGGATTTCGGCGGCTCACTGGTACTGACCTTCTGGCCAAGCGAATTCAGCCAGGTTCGAGGGCAACTCCGGCGCACGCGCTATGACGATCGCCAGATCGCCAACGAACTTTTGTTCCAGTTTCAATTCTCCATCGGGGCCCACGGAGCCCATCCGTTTTGAGCCGTGGGATATCATACGAAACGCGCGCGACGGGTTTCACCGTCAACATAAAGAGGGGAGTGCCAATTGATTCACCCGTTCCGACTCCTGTACGTGCTGTTGCTGGCGGGCCTGACGGCTTCCGCCGCGTCGAAACCCAACGTCGTGACCGCCACCGAGGACCTCGCTGCCCTTGCCAGGGAAGTTGGCGGCGATCGAGTCACCGTCGAGGCCATTGCACGCGGTTATCAGGACCCCCATTTCGTCGAGCCGAAGCCGAGTTTTATCCTTAAGCTGCAAAAGGCTGACCTACTAGTAGCGGTCGGCCTGCAACTGGAGATCGGTTGGCTTCCGCCGCTGATCAACCAGAGCCGCAACTCTAAGATTCAGCCGGGGGGCTCCGGCTATCTGGACGTCTCCGCAGCCTGCAAGATCCTGGATATCCCCACCGGGCCGGTGACCAGGGCCATGGGAGATGTCCATCCTCTGGGCAATCCGCATTATTGGCTTGATCCCGAGAATGGGTCGCGCATCGCCCGGGCGATTGCGGAGAAACTTGCGCAACTGGACCCTTCCAATACCGCTTACTACGGCCAGCGCCGGGCGGATTTCGAACGCCGGCTCACGGAGGCTCAGAAGCGCTGGCTGGCCCGGTTGGCGCCGTACCGAGGGAGCAAGGTGATTACGTATCACCGATCGTGGCCGAATTTCGCGGCCTACTTCGGTCTGGAGGTGGTGGATTATGTCGAGCCGAAGCCGGGTATCCCTCCTACGCCGAGTCACACCCTGGATCTCATCAACACGATGAATCGCGAGAAGATCAAGCTGATCCTCGTCGAACCGTACTTTGATCTGCGCACGCCCAACTCCATCGCGGAAAAGACCGGCAGCCAGGTTGTGGTGCTGATGCCCTCCGTGGGCGGGGTGAAACAGGTGCAGGATTATTTCCAGTTGTTTGACTACGACATCGAACTGTTGGTGAAGGCATTCGAGAAAGTGAAATAGGAAATCCAATGGATGCACTCTCGTTCCTAGCGGCTCCGTTTATCGCGAGCTTGATCCTGACCGGCATTCACGCGTACCTCGGCGTCCATGTAGTGGAGCGCGGAGTCATCTTCGTGGACCTTTCGTTGGCCCAGATCGCGGCCCTTGGCACTACCATCGCTGTTTTGGCCGGGATCGAACCACATGGCGACGGCGCCTACGTCGTAAGCTTGGCCTTCACCTTTGTGGGGGCCGCAGTGTTCTCGACAATTCGCGGTCACAAGGCGCGGATTCCCCAGGAAGCGGTGATCGGCATTACTTACGCCGTGGCGTCCGCTGCGGCGATTCTGGCTATGAGCAAGTCGATGGAGCAGACTGAGCATCTGAAGGAGATGCTCGTAGGGAACATCCTGACGGTTAGCTGGCTGGAAGTTGGCAAGACCGCCTTGCTGTACGGGGCAGTCGGGTTGTTCCATTACATCTTTCGACGCAGGTTTCTTTCGATCACGTTGGACCAGCGGGCAGCGGAGGCCCAGGGAGTGTCGGTCCGCTTCTGGGATTTCCTGTTCTATGCCTCGTTCGGGTTCGTGGTTACTTCGTCGGTGGCCATCGCGGGGGTGTTGCTCGTGTTCTGCTACCTGATCGTGCCCTCGGTGGGCGCCATGCTGTACGCGGAGAGTATCGGTCCGAGGCTGGCGATCGGATGGACCATGGGCACGCTGGTCTCGGCACTGGGCGTCTACCTGTCCCTCAAACTCGACCTGCCCACGGGAGCCACCATCGTCTGCACCTTCGGGATCGTTCTTGTGCTGATGGCGGCGCTGCGAACATTTGCGCCACGCAGGAGCCGAGCGTAGGAGCTTTACAGGTTTGGCACTTGCGAATCTGGCCGCCACTTGTGAACGTTGCAGGTCACTGAGAGTCCGAGGAGCGGTTCCCTTGTATCAGTCACCCAACAGGCGGCGGTAGGTCCAGTCGAACTCCTCCTTCAGTGAGGGGGGAGGCGAAGTCAGGCGGTCGATGACGGCCTTCGCCCAGCGGACGTATTCGCGCTGGCGCTCGGGAGTCCAGTCGATAGGCGGGTCATTCATAATGCTGCGGAGATTCGAGATCTTGTCCGCGACGCGGATGTACTGCGCGCGGACGGACTTTGTTGGAGCGCTCTCGACCTGTAAGTTCTTTCGGGTCTGCTTGGGGAGCGATTTGTCGTCGGTCACTTCAAGGACCAATGCGGCGACGTCCGCACCGAATTCCTCTTCCAGTTGCGAGTAGGTCACTTCGGCGTCTTCGAGGCAGTCGTGCAGGAGCGCCGCCTGGATGAGGTTCGTGTCGCGTTCGGGAAGCGCTTGGGCGACCATGAGCGCCACTTCGAGCGGATGCTGGATGTACGGTTGCGCGCGGGCGCCTCTGCGGCGCTGGTTGGCGTGCTTCTCCGCGGCGAAGAGCGCTGCTTTCAGGACATCGCGAAGAGATTCAAGGCCGGTGCGGGCGTCGTGTGGGTTCGAGTCGTCGTCCATACTCCGTCGGCCCATTGTCACAAGTCCCCCGGCGGTACGGCAACCGACGCTTGTGTTTGTGTACACTTGCGGCTGACCGGAGCGAAGGAGAGGAGCATGCGACAGATGACGCGACGAGCTTGGATCAAACTGGCGGCGTGGGTGCCGGCGGGAGCGGCGTTTTCCCGTTTCAACCTGCTGGCGCAGCCGAACCGAGGCAAGGTGAAAATCACAGGCATCCGGGCCATGGCCCTTAAGAACATCGCCGGGAATTGCCTGATCCGCATCGACACGGACGCGGGCTTGGTCGGCTACGGCGAGGCGGGCTCGACCGGGCCGATGGCGCGGGCGCGGATCGAGACGATGAGGGGCTTGCTCGTCGGAAAGGACCCGCTGGCCGTCGAGGTCCACTTCCACCACATGACGACGCTGATGCACACATACATGGCGCACATCCCGACCATTAGCGGCATCGACATCGCGCTGTGGGACCTGGCGGGGAAGATCCTTGGCCGTCCGGTGTGCGAGTTACTCGGCGGGCCGTTTCGCGAGGCGATCCCGATGTACTCGCACGGAATCGGGCTGGACATGCTGGAGAAGACGTCCTGTCGCGACTGGGCGCAGAGGATCCGGCAGCAGCCCGAAGGCTTTTCCGCATACAAGATCGCGATCGACCCCGTGCTGGGCGTACCGCCGGCGCGATTCGCGAACACGCTCGACGGGGCGCAGCTCCGGAAGGTAGCACGGGCTTATGCGAACGTGCGGGAAGCGGTGGGCGACGAGATCGACATCGCGGTGCACTGCCATAACGAGTTCGACACGCCGAGCGCCATCGGGGTCGCGAAGGCCGTAGAGCCGGTCAATCCTCTGTTCTATGAAGACGCGCTAAACGTGCCGTTCTCCGAAGGCTGGATGGCGTTGAAGCGTTCAACGCGCATTCCGATCCTGACGGGTGAAAAGCTGGAACTGGTGCGCGGTTTTCGCCCCTTCCTGGACACGCAGGCGGCTGACATTGTGCATCCGGATCTGGCGTTTGCCGGAGGTATTACTGGGACAAAGAAGATCGCCGATTATGCGGCTCTAACGCGGACCCCGGTGGCCCTGCACAACGTAGGGTCGCTGGTGCTGTGTTACGCCAACGCGCATTTCGGGGCATCGATCCAGAACTTCTATCGCTCGGAAAGCGCTCTGGGGCGGCCGAACCGGTACGTCGAGAGTATGGCGGCGAGCAATCCCCCCGAGGTGCACAACGGGCAGCTCAAGGTTCCGGAGGGGCCTGGCCTGGGGCTTGACTTGAACGAAGACGTGCTGCGCAGCAACCTCGCGCCGGGCGAGGAATACTGGAGTTGACTGCCTACATCCGAAGTACGGGACTCTGGATCAGACGTTTTCCGGTACGACGAATGGCCGGCGGTAGTCGCGTGTAAACATGGCGTTCGCTTCGTCGTCACCGGTGCACCGGTACGCGGCGGCATCGAAGTGGAGCGTGC
>DATIFQ010000425.1:0-19580 GCA_035455185.1 Bryobacteraceae bacterium
CGGCACAACGGTGGATGCCGTACCGATCTCCTACGCGGCCGTCAATGCGGCGTCTTCGACGCAGGTATCGGCGATCCTGCCTTCGAACACGCCTAATGGCGATGGCACGCTCGTCCTCTCCTTCAACAACCAGCCGAGCGCTGCCTTTAACGTCAAGGTAGTCGAGCACAGCTTCGGCCTTTACACTCTCAACAGCGCGGGCAGCGGCCCGGCTGTGATGACCGACGCGGACTATAACGTCAACTTTCTGACACAGTCAATGAAACCGGGTCAGGTGATCATTTTGTGGGGCACCGGACTGGGTGCGGTGACGGGGAATGAGTTTCAAGGACCGCTTCCGGGCGATCTGCCATATGATGTGAAGGTTTACGTCGGCGGAAAGCTGGCCAACGTCCTTTACAGGGGCCGGTCCGGATGTTGCTCCGGGCTCGATCAGATCGTCGTTGAGATCCCGCAGGGTGTTGACGGATGCTATGTCCCGTTAGTGGTGTCTGTAGACGGGGTAGTTAGCAACTTCACCACGATCTCGGTGGCGGCGAACGGCGGTGCGTGTTCAGCCCAGGGATTCGTGACGTCGCAGGAACTCCAGGATGCGCGGACCCGAGACTCGCTCCGCCTCGGGACCATCTTCCTGTCGCACCTCAGCTTCAAATTCTCGATACCAGGCCTGGGCGATATCACGTTCGGCACCGACTCTGGTAGCGCCGACTTTCACAAGTACGACTTCAACCAGTTGATCCGGTCACAGGGAACTTCGGGATTTAGCTCGATAGGCTCGTGCAGCGTGTTCGTCTACCAAGGCGACGATCCCCAGAACACAGACCCGATCGTCGGCACGGGGCTGGACGCCGGCAACTTCATCGGCCTGACCGGACCGAACGGCCCAAAGCAACTCACCAAGCAGGCGACGGGAGCCTACTCCGCCCGGCTGGGCGGCGGCTCGCCCTTCGGCGGTGATCCGTTGTACCTGGACCCGGGCCCGTACACGGCAACAGGGACGGGTGTCACCGACGTGAAGGCGTTTACCGCCCAATTGAGTCTGCCCGCGGCCGTAACCTGGTCCAACCAGGACACGATTTCGGACATCGACCGCTCGAAAGATCTGCTGATCACCTGGGAGGGTGGCGACCCGAGCACCTACGTCACGATCTACGGCGCGTCGTCGATCGAAGTTCCGAAACCGGCGGGCGCGGGGTTCCTTTGCCTCGAGCGAGCCGACAAGCACCAGTTCAGCATCCCTTCGGTCGTCCTGTCGGCGCTGCCAGCGACTGGGGCCTCCGCTGAGGGCATCCCGCTCGGCTTCATGCTGGTCGGGAACACGACCACCCCGGCGCGGTTCCCGGCCGAGGGCTTGGATGTCGGGCTGTTTTTCGGCAGCTCACTCAGCGGCAAGGGCGTCAACTTTAAGGAGTAGCGCGCCCGGTTTGCCGCGAGCCGCGGCCATCCGGTAAGATAAGGGGCTTGTCCGCTCGCCGGCGGGCCCCTTATGGACCATATCCTTTCGATCGTTCTATTTACCCCGCTGGTCGGGTTCTTTGTCTTGCTGTTCATCCCATCCTCGAAACCCCAAGCGGTCAAGCTATGGGCGAACATCGCGAGCTTCGCCGGTTTCGCCGTGTGCCTGCCGCTGGTGTTTCAGTTTGACCGGACGAAGGACTTCCAGTTCGTCGAGAAGGCGGACTGGATCCCCTCCATCGGCGCCTCGTATCATCTGGGGATCGACGGGTACAGCCTGCTGCTCGTGGTTCTGACCGGGCTGCTCGGGTTCCTCTCGATCATGTCGAGCTGGAAGGTCATCGAGGAGCGGCTCAAGGAATACTACGCGTACTTCCTGATCCTCCAGGTGGGCATGCTCGGCGTCTTCATGTCGCTCGACTTCCTGCTGTTCTTCGTGTTTTGGGAACTGGTGCTGGTACCGATGTACTTCATCATCGCCATTTGGGGCGGAGCCAGGCGCGTGTACGCCGCGATCAAGTTCATCATTTACACACTGATCGGCTCTGTGCTGATGCTGCTCGGCATTCTGACCCTGTACTTCCAGCATTACAGCCAGACTCAAATCTACAGTTTCGACATCACCGCGTTGATGCAAACCAGCGTCAGCACGACGATGCAGTGGTGGGTGTTCTGGGCGTTTTTCGTCGGCTTCGCGGTGAAAGTGCCGATGTTCCCGCTCCACACCTGGCTGCCGGACGCGCACACGGAAGCGCCGACCGCCGGCTCGGTGGTCCTGGCCAGCGTCCTGCTGAAGATGGGGACATACGGCTTCCTGCGCTATTCCCTGCCCCTGTTGCCCGATGCGGCCAAAGACCCGACGGTTATCCAGATCATGGCCTTCCTATCGATCGTGGCCATCGTCTACGGAGCGCTCGTGTGCCTGATGCAGAAGGACTGGAAGAAACTGATCGCGTACTCATCCGTGAGCCACCTGGGTTTCTGCACCCTCGGCATCTTCGCGCTGAATCCGGCAGGCATAGCGGGGTCGATTCTTCAGCAGATCAACCACGGAATCTCGACCGGGATGCTCTTCCTGATCGTCGGCATCGTGTACGAGCGGCGTCACACCCGCGAGATCGCGGAGTACGGCGGCCTGTTGAAGGCGATGCCGGTGTTCACCATCGTCTTCCTGATCACGGCGCTTAGCTCGATGGGGATGCCGCCGCTCAACGGGTTCATCGGTGAGATCACCATCCTGAAGGGAGCCTACCAGGCGTCAATCTGGTGGGCGGTGGCCGTCGTGGCCGGGATTGTGTTCGGCGCCGCGTATCTGATCTGGCTGTTCCAGCGGACGATGCTCGGGGAGATCTCCGACAAGAACGCGAAACTGCAGGACCTGAACCTGCGCGAAATCGCGGTGTTCGCCCCGCTGCTGGTGGCGGCGTTCTGGATCGGCGTCTACCCGAAACCCTTCTTCGACGTGATGGAGCGGCCGGTCGCGCAAATCGTGGAGCGCGTGCAGCCGGGCTACCACGCGAAGCACAACCTGCCGAATCCGCTCAACTCTTCCGGGACGGCCCAACTATCTGCACCAATTCCTGGCGCGCGTTAGGCGGCTTCGGAGGCTGGAGCAACCGTTTCGGCAGCTTCGAGAAATAAACGAGGCGCTCGATGACCGGCAGGACACGCCGCACGATCCGCCCGTGAAACAGCAGGCTGCCGACGACCAGCGCAGGATGTGGAATCGTCGTGCAGCACCGCGAGCAGATATCGATCTCTCCCGCCCGGCCAGCGACGTGGAGGCGGCGCATCCGCACCATTTCCTCCGAGTTCCAGATCTCCGTGAGCGGCCGCTCGCCGATGTGCCCGACCGGTTTGCCGTCGAGCATGTAGCTCTGGCAGCACGGGTAGACGTCACCATTGTGCTTCACGTACAGCGGCCCGCGCCAGAGGTAATGGCAAGGGTGTTTCCACTCTTCCGCCTCGTGTCCGGCCAGGGGGTGCATCAGGTTGGTTTCGTCTTCCTTGATTCGGACCTGGTCGACGCCAGGCACCCCTTTCCAGAACCGGACGAAGTTCTCGACCTCACCGGCGTTGCGTTCCATGCGGACCATCTGGACGACGACCTGCATCCTTGATCCACGCTCTTTCTTCATCCGCGCGAAGCGGACGAAGTTGTCGCGGACTTTCTCAAAGCGCGCGCCCTTGCGGTAGTACTCGAAGCTCTCCCTGGTGGCGCCGTCGAAACTGAGGGTGACATGTTCGAGGGACGACTGCAGGAGCCGAGCGGATGTTTCCTCGTCGAGCAGGGTGCCGTTGGTTGACAGAAGGGTGGAGATATCGTGGCGCGCGCAGTACTCGATCCGGTCGAATATCAGCGGATCGAGGAACGGCTCGCCGAGCCCGATGAGCATCATGTGCTCGGCTGAGCGGCCGGATTCCCGAACGAGGCGGTCGAAAATCTCGGCGGGCATGTCTTCTTTGGGCTGCTTATGGGTTTCGCGGGGACACATCGGGCAGTACAGGTTGCACTTTGCCGTCGTCTCGACGATATACTCGACCGGCAGGGCGCTCAACCCGCTGTGGCCGCGCAAGTAGCCCCAAAGTAGTCTGGCCCGGTTCCAGGCGCGCATTGCTCGATTCATTTATTCTAGCGGCCGGGGGGAGGACAGCGTGTAATGGACTTGAAGAACCGCATCCGCATCCTGAATTCGCAGCCCGTCCGGCCTGGCGCACGCTACGTGCTCTATTGGGCACAGATGAACCGCCGGGTGGAGGGGAACCATGCGCTGCTCCACGCCGCGGAGCTGGCCAACAGCCTCGGCCTCCCCGTTTTGTACTACGAAGGGCTCACCTGCTCGTACCCTTATGCGAACGACCGCTTGCACACGTTCATCCTGGAGGGCGTGCCGGACACGGAACAGCGGCTGCGTAAGCTCGGCATTGGGTACGTCTTCCACCTGCGCCGGCGGCAGTCCGATCCTGACGATGTGCTCTACAGGCTAGCCAAGGACGCCGCCGCAGTCGTCACCGACGACTACCCGACGTTTGTTGCTGCGCGTCACAACGCCTCGGTTCCGGCGAAGGTGGGTGTCGCCTACCATGTGGTCGACTCCAGTTGCGTCGTGCCGATGGGCCTTTTCGGAAAGCGAGAGTATGCTGCCTACACGATTCGCCCGAAGATCCGCCGTGTGCTTGGCGAGCATCTCGTCCCGCCGGGACCGTTGAAGGTGCGGGCGCGTTTTGCGGATCCCGTCGCGCCGTTCCACACGACGGTTGACGAGGCGCGCATCCCGAGACTGGTAGCGGAATGCGAGATCGATCACAGCGTCCCACCCTCGATCTCGTTTCACGGCGGCCGCACGCAGGCCGAGAGGCACTTGGAGCGATTTGTCAGGGACAATCTTCGCCGGTATGCCCGCCATCGGAACGAGCCTTCGGCGCACGCGACCTCCGATCTGAGCCCATACCTGCACTTTGGGAACATCTCGTCGATCGAAGTCGCTCTCCGGGTCGGGGAACACGCATCGGAACACAAGCTGGTCGCGGATGAGTACCTGGAGGAGCTGATCGTCCGGCGTGAGCTCGCGTTCAATTTCGCCCGCCACACTCCGCCGCCGTACACGCTCGAATGCCTGCCCGATTGGGCTAGAGCGACGCTGGCTAAACACGGCCGCGACGAACGGTCTCCCTGCTACACGTGCGAGCAGTTCGAACGGGCGGAAACGCACGACGAACTCTGGAACGCCACCCAGAAGGAACTGCTGCTCCGCGGCAAGATCCACGGCTACTACCGGATGTACTGGGGGAAGAAGGTGATCGAGTGGTCGGCTGCCCACGAGGATGCGCTCGAAACAATGATTCACCTGCACGACCGCTATGCGCTCGACGGCCGTGACCCGAACACGTACGCTAACATCCTTTGGTGTTTCGGCCTGCATGATCGCCCGTGGAGTGAGCGGCCGGTCTTCGGAACCGTCCGATATATGTCACTCGACGGCATGAAGCGGAAGACGGACGTCGGCGCTTACCTCGCCGAGATTGCACAGCTAGAGCGGACCGGGCAGGATCCATTTCGCCTACAATAGCGGACAAGTGAACTTCACAGTCACTGGGGCAACCGGATTTATCGGCCGGCGGCTTGTCCGGCGGCTTCTGGCCGAAGGCCACTCCGTTCACGTCCTTTCGCGAAAGGTTCGGGCCGGCTTTGCCCCGGAGGTCCGGTCGTCGGCATGGGATCCCGAGAGGGAGGACCCGCCCGCGGATTCCCTTTCGACGGCCGACGCGGTGATTCACCTGGCCGGAGCGCCGGTCGCGCAGCGCTGGACTCCCATCGCGAAAGGCCGTATCCGGGAGAGCCGCGTGGAGGGTACGAAGCGGCTCGTCGGTGCGCTGGCCGCGCTCTCAAAGCGCCCCCAGGCACTGGTCAGCGCCTCGGCGGTCGGCTATTACGGCTCGCGAGGCGACGAGGTGTTGTCCGAGGCATCTTCGCCCGGCCGGGGCTTCCTCTCAGAGGTTTGCATCCAATGGGAGAACTCCGCGATGGAGGCGGAACCGCTCGGGGTCCGGGTGGTGCGGCTGCGGATTGGAGTCGTTCTGGGCAAAGAAGGCGGTGCGCTCGCGCGCATGCTGCCTGCCTTCCAGTGGGGAATGGGCGGACGGCTGGGGTCGGGCAAACAATGGATGTCGTGGATCCACGTGGAGGACCTTGTCAGCCTGATGCTGTTTGCCGCGCAAAGCCCGAATCTGCGCGGACCGGTGAACGCCACCGCCCCGAATCCCGTGAACAACGCAGAGTTCACGGCAATCCTGGCAGACGTGCTGCGCCGTCCGGCCCTGATTCCTGCGCCCGCCTTCGCGATCCGAACCTTGTTTGGCGAGATGGCCGAGATACTGCTGGACGGTCAGCGGGTGCTGCCGCAGACCGCGCTCGCCGCCGGTTTTGAGTTCCGGCATCCCGGCCTGAAATCCGCCATTCAAGATCTGCTCGCGTAGTAAAATCCGAGGATGCGAATTGCATTGATTGTAGCGCTCGCTGTCACCCTCGTCTTCGTCATGATTGCCATCCCACAGACAGGCGGCTTTCGAGAGATGTCCCTCGCAGAACTTCGGGACCGGATCGAGGGGGGCTGGGCCGGTCAGATGATCGGAGTCAGCTTCGGCGCTCCAACCGAATTCCGGTCGAACGGCAAGATCCTCGAGGGCGAGCTGCCCAAGTGGACGCCGGACCGCATCAGCAACTCGATCAACCAGGACGACCTCTACGTCGACATGACCTTCGCGAAGGTGCTCGACGATAAGGGCGTCGACGCCACAACAGAGGATTTTGGCGCAATGTTCCGCGACGCGAAATACGCGCTGTGGCACGCCAACCTGGCCTCGCGCCGGGCGCTCAAGAGAGGCGTTCCGGCGGCTCTGGCGGGTACCCCGAAGTACAATGCGCACGCCAACGACATCGACTTCCAGATCGAGGCGGACTTCATCGGCCTGATGGCGCCGGGTCTTCCCCAGTCCTGCAACCTGATCGCCGAGCGGGCCGGAAAGGTGATGAATTACGGCGACGGCATCTATGGAGGCATGTTCGTCTCCGGGATGTACTCGGCGGCGTTCTTTGAGAAAGACCCGCACAAAATCGTCGAAGCCGGACTGGCGACGATGCCGGCGAAGAGCCCATACTACATGCTGATTGCCGACGTCCTCGCCTGGCACAAGCAGTATCCGAACGACTGGAGAAAGGTCTGGCAGCTCATTCAGGACAAGTGGGATAAGCGCGATCCATGCCCGGCCGGCGCCCTTCGGCCGTTCAACATCGACGCCAAACTGAACGGCGCATACATCGCGCTTGGTCTGCTCTTCGGAGACGGGGACTTCGGCAAGACGATCGAAATCTCGACCCGGGCGGGTCAGGACTCCGACTGCAACCCAGCCAGTTCCGGCGGCATTCTCGGCGTGATGCTCGGCTACAAAGCGATTCCGGTTCTCTGGAAGAGCGGCGTCCCGGCGATCGCGGACCAGAAGTTCCGCTACACGGACTTCACGTTCCGCACGATCGTGGATAGCACCGAGAAGCGCGCGATCGCTCTCGTCAAGAAGAACGGCGGACGCGTGGACGGGCAGAAGCTGATCGTGAAGACGCAGCAGCCGGTGGCCGCGAAGCTGGCCGTTTGGGATGACTACGGCTCGCCGGTCGAGCGCATCGCAAGCGGTGACCGGCGCTGGCAGTGGAAAGGGGAATGGCGGGCGAATGAGTCCAAGCGGCGTGGAACAGAGGTTCAGACACGAACTGCGTCCGCGAAAGGCGCGGAAGCGGTGGTGACCTTCGAAGGCACCGGCGCGATCGTAACCGGTCCGTATCTCTCCAACGGCGGCAAGGCGGAAGTGTATCTCGACGGGAAACTGCACGGCACCGTGGATGTCTACTCGGATGAGGAGGCTTCCAAGGGCGAAGAGTCAGTCTGGCACGCATTCGGTCTGAAAAATGGCAAGCACACCGTGCGATTAGTCGTCCTCGGAGCGCCATACCCGGGCAGCAAGGGCAGCGACGTTGGCATCGACGACGTAGTAGTGTTTCGGTAGACGCAGGCTACTTGGCCACTCCCTCACGTTCGTGGTTCTGCGGGCTCCGGCTGTGTTAGCATGAGAAAGTTATGGGAATTCCGAATGTGAAGCGCTTCCGGCCGTTCTGTCCGGAATGTAAGGAAAACTTCACGCTGATGGTTGTCCTCCCCAAGGACGCCGACGTCGACGCTTATCTCCGGGACGCTGTTGTACGCCACGATCACAAAGCGTACCAGGAGTCGAAACAGGCGCACTTCAAGATTCGTGTCGGCCAGCAGAAGCAGCGTAGGGCCAAGTAAGAGCCGATCCTTCTCTTTATTGCACGCGGGCTTTCAACACACGGAGAGCCCGCAAGCCTTCCTGAGCTACCTTGACATCCGGGTCGCGTGAGAGCTGCTCGAGGAGAGGAAGTTGCTCGCTGTCTCCGCTTGCCGCCATGACCTGCGCGAGATAGATTTTCTCGTCCGAACTCCCGCGAATCATCGAGTCGTGGAGGGTCCGCCTCACCTCCGGCTTACGGGCGGCCTCGATCAGCAGCGCTCTGGCCTCCATGGCGCGGCTGCTCGAATTCAGGGTATTCACCAGATAGCGTAACGGACTGAATTCGGACATTTCGGTTCTGCCCATCATGACCAAGGCGAAGGCGGCGGACACGCGGGGAGAATTCTTCGTCTCTTCGGCGAAGCGCTTCTCCAATACGGGCAGGTCCTGCGTATCTCCGATGCGGCCCAGGCCTTCGGCTGCCGCCTCGCGAAGTTCGTCATCCTTATCCTGCAGGTAGCGCTGAAGGACAGGACGGTTGGGCGGATCGGGCAACATCGCGATGGAGCGAAGCGCCGCGCGCCGCACCTCCTTCTTGTCCGTTCGCGCGAGCACTTCCCGCAAGCGAGGGAGCGCATCCATGTTGTAAAGCAAGCCCTGGGTCTCCACGGCCGCTACCTGGACGCGTTCGTCCAGATCACGGAGGAGGAAGGTCAACTGCGGCGCGGCGCTCCGGTCGCGGATCTTCTGAAACGCGATCAGACACTCAAACATCACCTGGCTATCCTTGGTTGATTTGATGGCCGCGATGAGATCAGAGACGGCTGATTTCCCGCGAAGAACGCCGACCGCACGCGCCGCGTTGGCCCGGGACTCCATCGAGGCACCGCCGCGGGCAAGTTTTCCCAGCGCCTCCACGATCTCGGGTTTCGCCTCGAGGTACAGATCGATCACTTGATCGTTGGTGTCGGTGAACTTCCCCTTGATCTGTCTGCCCGCCCGGCGCAGGGTCGCGGAGAGTCCACTGCGCACGTAACCGGGCAGGTAGAAATTCACCAGACCGTCGGTGGCGCGCACCTGGATCTCTGGATCAGAATCGCGCGTCGCCCGCACTAGTGGCTCCAGGCTCTTCTCCGTGTCGATTACGACGATTGACTTGACAGCTTCGATGCGAACGTCGAGGTCAGGATCGGACAGCATCTTCTGCAGCGTGGGGATCGCTTCCGCGCCCTTCCGGGCCATTTCTTCCGCGGCTCGACGGCGTTCTTTCGGATCGGAACTGTTCGGGTCTTGGGCCATCAGGCTGGTCGCAAGGAGCGAGAGCAATACAGCGGACAAAACGCACACTCGTGCCATATCTTCAAGGTATCGAGGACCTTCGAATGTGCGCAACCGCCGGAGCCGGGACGCTGCGGGTTACCTGACGAACTCGAGTGAGACCTTCTGGGGCACCAGACCGGCATCGAAGCCCATGTCGAGAAGCTTCTGCGCCGCCTGTGGAACCACCGTCCCGCAGTCGAGTGTGTAGTGGTTCACGTACATCCCGACGAACTTATCGGCGAGACGCTGATCCATTTCCCTAGCGAACTGGAGCGCATATTCGAGCGCTTCGTCATGATGGTCGAATGCGTATTGGATGCTCTCACGCATCATCCGGCAACATTCGCTTCGAATCTCCGGCGGCAGCTCGCGCCGCAACGCGTTCGCGCCGAGCGGAAGCGGAAGTCCCGTGTGCTGCTTCCACCACGCGCCGAGATCGATCACGCTGTGAAATCCGCCGCTGGCGAAAGTCAACTGTCCTTCGTGGATCACCAACCCGGCGTCGACGCTGCGATCGTGGACGGCGTCCAAAATCCGGTCGAACGGCGTGACGACCTCTTCGAAATCCGGCTCCAGGAGTTTCATCGTCAGGTACGCGGTCGTCATCAGACCGGGTACCGCGATCCGTTTCCCCTTCAGTTCCGCCGGTTGAAGTGGACGCCCGGCTACCACCAGAGGCCCGTACCCATCGCCAACGCTCGAGCCGCTGGTCATGAGCACGTACTTGTCCGCTATGTGTGGATATGCGTGATAGGAGATCGCGGTCAGCTCATAACGCCCCTCCGCCGCACTGCGGTTGAGCGTTTCGATGTCATTGAGCTCATGCCGGAACCGGACAAGGCGGGAGCGGATCTTTCGTGTCGCGAGCGCATAGAACATGAAGGCGTCGTCCGAATCCGGACTATGCGCGCACACGACCTCGTGGAGTGAAGATGAGTCCATACGAGACGTAAGTTCCCCTCAATCTTACCAGACGGAGTGCCGTATCCATCGATCGGGCGATCGACTCAGTTCGCCAGGTCCCTGATCCGGATATTCCGGAACTCAACGCGCGTGTCGTGCCCGAGGAAGCCGACGTGGCCGCTCTTGCGCGCAAGTCCAGGATGCCGCTTTAGAACTTCAGGTTCTTTGACGATGTCGAGATTGGCGTCAACGATAATGACTCCGTTAAGGGTGATGCGGATGTTCCGGCCCTTTGCCACAATCTCTTCTGCGTTCCATTCGCCGGCGGGCTTCAAGAAGCCGGGCCGCGCGGGGATCACGTCGTAGATCGACCCGTGATATTGGGTCGGTTTGAGCTGTCCCTTGTACCGCTCGTTCCCGTCGTCGAGAATCTGGATTTCCATTCCGACAAACGCGGCGTCGCCTTCCCGCGGAGCGCGGATGCCCACGCCGTTATTTCCCCCTGGCTCCATGCGGAACTCGAACCGAAAGGCGAAGTCCGAATACTCTTTTTCGGTATAAAGGTTCCCGCCGCCGTCGGCGGGGCACACCAGGATGCCGTTTTCCGGCACATACCCGCGCCCGTGCTTACCGACGAGGATCCAGCCGTTGAGCGTCTTGCCGTCGAACAGCGTTACAAAGCCCGGCTCGGCGGCAGCGGCAGCCACAACCACCACCAGCAGAAGAACGATCAGACTCGAAGTACGCATAAGGTTACAGTCTACTGTACGCCCCCGCCTACTGCTTGTTGGCGGGGCGCGGGAACGTACCGGTCGAGGAGGGGGCCGTTGGAGTGGCTTTCGTTTTCGCCCAAGCCGTCCGGATGTCGTCCGGGAACCCCCGCATCAACCGCTCGATCCGCGCCTCGATTTCCGCTACCACCTTCGGATTCTCGGCGGCGATGTCATAGGACTCATCTGAATCGTTCACAACGTCGTACAGCTCCGGTGGACGCAGCGGAAGGTTGACACGGCCTCCCTGCGGCGCTGGGCTGTAGGCAGCAGAATTGTGCCGGGCCACGTGCAGCTTCCAGCGCTTCCATCGCGCGCATTGCAGGTTCACGTTGTCGAAGTACAGTAAGGCCTCGCGATCAAGCTCCGTCTTTTCGCCCGAGAGAAGCGGCCAGATGTCGATACCGTCGAGCGGGTTCCTGGGACGCGGCGTCTCGCAAAGCCGGGATACGGTCGGCAGGATGTCCATCACCGATGCCACGCCCTGGCACGTCCTCCCGACCTGAATTCGACCGGGGAACCGCGCGATGAAGGGCACGCGCTGGCCGCCTTCCCAGGTCATTCCCTTTCTCCCGCGTAGCCTGCCGGGACTACCCTGATACCAAGGCCCGTTGTCGGAGGAAAACATGACCAGCGTGTTCTCTTCGAGGCCACGCTTGCGGAGCGTCGAGAGCACCTCGCCGACGCTCCAGTCGATCTCTTCCACCACATCGCCGTACAGGCCGAGAGGAGATCTCCCCCGGAACCGGCTCGAGGCCGCCAGCGGGATGTGAGGATAGGTGTGCGCGAAGTAGAGGAAGAACGGCGAGTCTTTCGACTGCTCAACAAAACGGACGGCCTGCTCCGTGTATCGGGGCGTCAGCGTCTCGAGCTTCGCCGGCTCTTCGATGGTCTCCGTGTTCCGGAGCAGCGGCCGGGGAGTCATGTCGTTGCTGTAAGGGATGCCGAAGTATCCGTCGAAGCCACGGCTGGTCGGCAAGTAGGGAGGCAGGTGGCCGAGGTGCCACTTCCCGACGCACATCGTCCGGTAGTCCTTCGTCTTTAATACCTGTGCCATCGTCACTTCCGAATCCGGCAAGCCGGTGGTATCGGTGGGAAACAGCACGCGGGGCACCCCGGCACGCGTTGGATACCGGCCGGTCATGAGGGCCGCACGGGAGGGCGAACAGACTGGGTTCCCCGAGTAGAAATGAGTGAAGCGCGTTCCTTCGGCGGCCATTCGATCGAGATTCGGGGTACGGATAGCGGAGCCGTAGCAACCAAGATCGCCGTAACCCAGATCGTCGCAGTAGATCATGACGATATTCGGCAGTCGCGTGGCGGCATGCGCCGAGCCACCTCGAAGCGCAGCCGAAGCGGCGGCGAGGAAACCGCGGCGGTTGATGGTTCGTTGCTCAGTCATCGCGTCGATCATACCCCAACGAGCCACGGTCCGACCGGGCCTGAGGACGGGGCCAAGTTTGTTGTACACTAAGACTTACGGTGGAGGTGGGTCTTCTCCAGTAGCTGGCGATTACACGTCCTGCCCGACAGCCTACCGGGCTACGTCGCCAGACTGCCTTCTGCCTTCTTTTCGCTCCTCTTCCCCGACGACTGCCGCCTGTGCGGAGAACCGCTCCGGGATATCACACGCATCCCTGTCTGCCGGAAATGCCTGAGTCTGCCGGAGCCCTTGTCGGCGGGGTACTTCTGTGTCAGTTGCCGCACGCCGTTTCTGAACTCCTCGCCCCTGGACGAGAATGGGCGTTGTGCTCTCTGCCGCAACGGGCTGCGCGGTTTCGACGCCGCCTATACCTTCGGGAGCTATGAAGGCGCACTGCGCGAGCTGATCCACCTTTTCAAGTACGGCGGGGTCCGGACGCTGGCGAAACCATTCGGCGGGCACCTGGCCGTCGCGCTGCCGCGAAACGAGCAGTTTGATGCCGTCGTACCCATGCCGCTGCACTGGCTGCGCCGGTGGCGTCGAGGTTTCAACCAGTCCGATCTGCTTGCCCGTGAGGTCGCCCGCCGCTGCGGCGTGCCTGTCATTCACGCTGTCCGGCGCCGGCGTTCCACACTGTCTCAGGCCGGTCTCACGAACGCCAAGCGCCGTGCCAATGTCGCGGGCGCCTTTGCTCCGAAACAAGGCAGACCACTCGAGGGAAAACGCGTACTGCTCATCGATGACGTGATGACAACCGGCGCGACCGCCGCTGCCTGTGCCCTCGCCATCAAGCGCGCCGGCGCACGCTACGTTGCGCTTCTGACCCTCGCCCGCACCGACAGGCGGTCCATGGCTCCGGTTCGGATCCCCTCAACGGCAGACGGCGGACTTTCCGTGGAGAGCGCCTCATGTTGAACGGTAACCGACTGCACAAGCCGGTCCTCGTGCTCAACGCGAGCTACGAGCCGATCAACGTCTGCGCGGCCCGGCGGGCGATCGTTCTGATTCTCAAGGGCGTCGCCACGGCGGAGGAGCACTCTCACGCCAGGGTTCATTCGGCGTTTGACACGTACCGGTTGCCATCGGTGATTCGTCTGCTTGAGTATCGGCGCATCCCGCACCAGACGAGGGCGCTCTCGCGCAAGAATATTCTGATGCGCGACCGCTACACGTGCCAGTACTGCCTGCGCACGCTCCCGTCATCCGAACTGACGCTGGACCACGTGATCCCCCGCTCCCGGGCTGGCGAAACAAGCTGGGAGAACCTGGTTACCTGCTGTCACCCTTGCAACAACCGGAAAGGAAATCGCACCCCGGAGGAATCGGGACTGAAGCTCGTCCGGCTCCCAAGGCCGTTCAGTCTGCACACCAGCCGACACCTCATGCGGCTTCTCGGCAAGGGTGACGACCAGTGGCGCAAGTATCTTTTCTATTGAACGGCGGGCGGCGGCTGGGGGCCCGGCGGCGATCCTGACGAGGGCTGCGGCTTGCCTTCCTTCTTCGCAGCCGCCTTCACGGGACTGATGATTACGTGGGCGAAGCGTCCTTCCAGCCGGGGCTGGCCCTCGACCGCACCCCACTCGGCCAGGTCCTTGACGAATCGCATTAGCAAGTTCTTGCCCAGGTCGACGTGCGCGATCTCGCGTCCCCGGAACTGGACAACCGCCTTCACGCGATTCCCTTCTTTCAGAAAGCGAATGGCGTGGTTCTTCTTGAAGTCGTAGTCGTGATCGTCGGTATTCGGACGAAACTTGAGTTCCTTTACCTGGATCACGTGCTGCTTCTTTTTCGCTTCCTGCTGCTTCTTCTTTTGCTCATATTGCCATTGGCCATAGTCCATGGCCTTGGCGACGGGGGGTTCCGCGGTCGGTGCCACCACGATTAGATCGAGGCCCAGTTCCTGCGCTCGACGTAGCGCCTGGGACGTCGGCAAGATCTCAACGGAACCGTCGGGAAATACGGCACGCACCTCGCGAGCACGAATCGCCTCATTGACGTTTTCCCTGATTCTCGGGCGGCGCGGGATAAACGGTCTGCGTGGAATCATCGATAGTCTTTGTCGGAATGGGATCTCTGACATCCCATGTTCAACCTATCAAAGCACAAATTCAGCCCGGTTGCCAGAGGCAGGTTGCGCAAAAGCGAGAAGCTGTGGCCCACTGAAGGGTGATCGTGAGACCACTGACGCTTCTTCTTGCCTGGGCGTGTCTGACAGTTTCGGCCGCCGAGGACGGCGCGGCGATTTACAAGCAACACTGTGCCGGTTGCCACGAACCGGAGACGGCCGGACAGACGCCCGACCGCAACGCGCTTGCCCGCATGTCTTACGACGCCATTCTGACTACACTCGACACCGGCTCGATGAAATCCTTGGGGGCCGATTTGACACCAGCCGAGCGTCGTGCCGTCTCCCGGTTCCTCGCACGGCGCGCGTCCGGCGGGCCGCCCCGGACAATGCGCCTGGACTACTTCCACACAGGAAACGCCCGGCAAGAGAGTTTCGCCGTGGACGGGCTTGTCTTGGAGGGACCGTGGCCGGGAAACCCAAGGCGTGCGCTCGACACGACCGGCCTCGGCAAGTATTTCTTCGAGATGGTCGACGGCGCCTCTGGCCGGGCGCTGTACTCGCGGGGCTTCGCTAGCATATTCGGCGAGTGGGAATTGACGCCGGAGGCAAAGGAGAAGCGGGAGACATTTCACGAGTCGCTGCGGTTCCCCGCGCCGTCGAAGCCGGTTCGCGTGGTGCTAAAAAAGCGTGGCTCCCGAAACGAGTGGCGCGAGATCTGGTCCGTTCCAGTGGATTCGTCCGGACCCTCCGCCGAAAGCGTGGGTGTCTCATCGAGCGCGCGGGTGTGGGCCGTGACGAAGAACGGCGAACCACAAGACAAGGTGGACGTCCTGTTCCTCGGTGACGGCTATACCGCCACGGATATGGAGAAGTGGCACGGCGACGCACGCCGCGTGGCGGAACTGCTGTTTGCCGAGTCTCCATTCAAAGAGCGGAAACGCGATTTCAATATCTGGGCAATCGACACACCGGCTGGCGAAAGCGGAGTTTCCCGGCCCTCCGACGGTGTGCGGCGGTCGTCTCCTATCGGCGCATCGTACGACGCGTTCGGTTCGGAGCGATACGTCCTTGTCTTCGACAACAAGCGCCTCCGGGAAATCGCCTCAGCCGCACCGTATGAGTTTCTCGCCATCATCGTGAACGAGCGCAAGTACGGAGGGGGCGGGATCTTCAACCTGTATGCAACCTCGGCGGCGGATAACGAATTCACACCCTACGTCTTCGTGCACGAGTTCGGCCATCATCTCGCCGGTCTCGCAGACGAATACTACACGTCCGACGTTGCCTACGAGAGCACCGCGGACAGGCCGGAGCCGTGGGAACCGAATGTCACCGCCAACCCGAAGGCATCCCGGTGGAAGGAACTGCTCACGCCGGGCATCCCCCTGCCGACCCCGTGGTCCAGGGACGAGTTTGAGTCCTCCCAGAAGAATGTTCAGGAAAAGCGCCGCGCGATTCGGTCCAGGAACCAGCCTGAATCTGAAATGGAAGCGCTTTTCCGCGAGGAGCGCGGGCACCTCACCCGTTTGCTCAAAGCCGAACGGTACGCCGGCAAGGTCGGCGCCTTCGAAGGCGCGATGTACGAACCACGCGGATATTACCGCCCGCAAGTGGACTGCATCATGTTCACGAGAGACGAAGTGGGTTTCTGCGCGGTCTGCAGGCGGGCCATCGAACGAGTGATCGACCTGTATACCAGAGGCCAATAAGAGTGCCCCTGCTCTGCCGCTGCCTCATTCTTACGATCCTCACGGCGGTTGTCGGTCTTACTGCGCAGCCGGGCGCCAAGCCGCGCCTGCTCGTCCTGACAGACATCGGCGGAGATCCGGACGACACCCAATCCCTGATCCGTCTGATGACGTACTCGAACGAGTTCGACATCGAGGGCCTCATTGCGAGCGCGGCTGGAACGCCCGGTGAACTCGGCGTGGACATCGTGAAGCCGGAACTGATCCGGGAGGTTGTCGAAGCATACGGCCGGGTTTGCGGCACGCTTTCGCTGCACGCGGCCGGTTATCCTCCAGTGGAACGCGTGCTCGATTGCATCAAGTCCGGCAATCCGAAGCGCGGCGTCGGACAACTCGGGCACGACAAGGACACCGAAGGCTCCCGGTGGATCATCAAACTCGCAGACCGGCCCGACCCACGGCCGCTGAACATCGCCATCTGGGGTGGATCCACGGAACTGGCTCAAGCGCTCTGGCGCGTTCGCAACGACTGCGGCCGCGACGGGCTGAACCGGTTCGTCGGCCGGTTGCGAGTGCATTCGATCGCACACCAGGACGACACCGGCCCCTGGATCATCGCCAACTTTCCGGAACTGTTCTATGTTCTGAGCATGGAGCCCGACGGCGTCGACCGGCGCCAGGGTGCGTACCGCGGAATGTATCTCGGCGGCGACGAATCGCTTACTTCACTGGACTGGGTCAACGCCCACGTGAAAACGGACCATGGCCCTCTCGGAGCGCTCTATCCGCTGAAGACTTGGACCGCCCCAAATCCGCATGGTGTTCTCAAGGAAGGCGATACGCCATCCTGGTTCTACTTCCTGCCGAACGGCCTGGGCGATCCGGAGCACCCCGAATGGGGCGGCTGGGGAGGCCGCTTCCGCCGTGCTTCCGGACGCCTCTACAGGGACGCGCAGGACTCCACTGCATCTGTAACTGACGCGCGCGCCACCGTCTGGCGTTGGCGCCCCGCGTATCAGAATGACTTCCAGGCTCGCATGGACTGGTGTGTGAAGGGCTACCGCGAAGCGAATCATCCTCCGTTGGTCGTCTTGGACAGCAAACCTGGCCGCGACGTCGTCCGAAAGCAGACGCGCCCTGGCGCGAACGTTCCGCTCAACGCCGCCGGCTCTTCGGACCCCGACGGCGACCACGTCTCCTATCGCTGGTGGATTTACCGCGAGGCTGGAAGGCTCTCCGAGCAGGCCGTCATCGAGCGGGCTGAACGGGAGCGGGCCACCGTGCGGATCCCAAGCGGCTCGGCCGGAGCTGAGATTCACGTAATCCTCGAAGCCACGGACAGCGGTGCGCCCCCGCTGATCTCCTATCGCCGAATGATCCTGGACGTGCGCCCGTGACGCAGCCGACGCGCAGAGCGGCCCTATGTGTTCTGCTGGCCCTGACCGCTGCGACGTTTGGTCTGATTTTCGCGGTGAGCCACATGAGCCATTCCGTGTGGTATGACGAGTCTCTCACCGACATCATCGCGAGGCAACCAACGTTCGGCGGGCTCGTCAAGTCCGCCATGGATTTGAAAGCGTACCCGCCGGCCTTCTTCGTTGTGGTCCGCTGGGTGTATTCGATCGATGACAGCCCGGCCGGTATGCGGCTGCCGTCGGCGGTCTTTGGCTTTCTGGCGACGCTCGCCGTCCTCGCTCTCGGAAGGATTGCCGGCGGTGGGAGCACTCGCCAGCGCCTTCTTCGTTCTTACTCCCGGCGCGCTCCGCTATTTCTCCGACGGAAACGCCTACACACTCCTGGGGTGAACCCCTGTTGTGAGACAATTCGCCGTTGCTACACTTGCCGTTCAATGGTTTTTCCTTCTCAAACAGCCTCTTCTCCTCCAGAATGGTCCTCGGCTGGCGAAGCGGAGGCGGGCTCTGGTGGAGACCAACCCGCCAAGGACTAGTCAGTCGGAGACTCATCGAGACGATGGGTGAGGGGGCCGGCTTCGGTCGGCTCCCGTTGCGCACCGGATCGATAGATCTCCTCATGCCTGAAAAAACTCATCCTCGCTCCTGCAGAACATACGTCAGCTGCCACCTGCTCGAACTCCTCCGGTGAGCGATAGCCCAGCGCCGAGTGCAATCGGTAGCGATTGTAATACTGTTCGATAAATTCCTCTACGTTGGCCCGCAGATGCTCGAGGTCCCGGTACTGGTTTGCGTCAATTTCCTCTCGCTTCAGCGTCTTGATAAAGCTCTCGCAACTGGCATTGTCATACGGGTTCGCCGGCCGACTCATGCTGGGAATCATCTGGTGCTTCCGTAAGATTCTCACGTAATCACCGGAAGCATACTGGACACCGCGATCGGAATGATGAACCAACCCTGGCAGAGGCCGCCGTTCTGCCAGCGCCCGCGCCAAAGCCGCAAGTGGCAGCCTGGCTGCTAACGTTCGCTCCAGCGCCCAACCGACCACTTTGCGTGAATGACCGTCAAGGACGACCGCCAAGTAAACGAACTCGGCTTTCAGTCGAATGTAGGTGATGTCGGCCACCCATAGCTGGTTGATCCCGGTCAGCTTCATGCGGCTCGCCAGGTTCAGGAAGACCTCCAGCTTGTGATCCGAATCAGTGGTCACCACGAACGCCCGCGGCTGGATCGCCAGCAGGTTATCCTCCCGCATGATCCGCGCCACTCGCTTGTGGTTCACCAGCATTCCGCGCCGGCGCAGCTCGATCGTGATTCGCCGGTAGCCGTACCGGCGACGATGCTGAAGCGCAATCTCCTGAATCGCTGATCGTACTTCCATATCCTCTTCCGCCGGCAGCTGTTCTTTCAAAGACCGATAGAACCCTGCCCGGCTGACCTGGGCCAATTGGCACATCCGCTCGACACTCAAGCTGCCTTGCATAGGCATCAACTCTCGGACCTGCTCGTAGACGCCTTCGCGCCAGAGCTGCTGCTGTTCTGGCGTCGAGCCTCGACTTTTTGCAAGGCACCTTTGAAAAAATCCACTTCCAGTACTTTCTCGCCCAGCACGCGCTTCAGCTCGCGGATCTCTTTTCGAAGTTCGCGCTCGCGGGAGTTGGCGGCTGGCCCTGGACCGTCCTCGACCGGCTCCATCTGATCGCGCCACTTGTACAGCTGGGTTCGATGGATCCCCAGCTC
>DATIFQ010000426.1:0-3639 GCA_035455185.1 Bryobacteraceae bacterium
TTCGACATGCACGTCGGGCCGGCTGGGAGAGACCTTGCAGATGTTCGGCGTCACGTCGGACAGCTCGTTCAACCGGTTGAGGTCGTACTCGATGCCGGCCGAGTGCGCGAGCGCGAGGGCGTGGAGAACCGTATTCGTGGATCCGCCCATCGCCATGTCGAGCACGAAGGCGTTGTCAAGCGCGCGGCGGGTAATGATATCGAGTGGGCGAACGTTGTCTTCGAGACACCGTTTTAGTGCGTGAGCTGCGCGCCGGACCAACCCGAGACGCTCCGGATTCAACTCGGTGACGCCTTTCTCGCGGTCGGCCCAGCTCTCTGCGGTAATGGTACCGTTTCCGGGCAATGCCAGACCGAGAACCTCCCCTAGACAGTTCATCGAATTGGCGGTGAACATGCCTGAGCAGCTCCCGCACCCAGGACAGGCGCGTTCCGCGAGCCGCTGAAGCTCGCCCTCGCTCATCTTCCCGGCACTATGACGGCCGACACCTTCGAAGACGCTGACCAGGTCGCTGTTGCCGCGACCGGACAGCATCGGGCCGCCGCTCACGTACACCGACGGGATGTTGATCCGGGCCATGGCGTTGTACATCGCCGGCACGATCTTGTCGCAGTTGCCGATCCCGATCCATGCGTCGCACGGGTGCGCGCCGATAATCGACTCGATCTGGTCGGTGATCAGCTCGCGCGAAGGCAGCGAGTACTTCATACCGAAGTGACCCATGGCGATGCCGTCGCAGATAGCCGCTCCGATGTTCGTGTACCAGACGTTGAAGTCGAGCGATTTCAATTCCTCGAAGAGGACGGCGCCGAGCCGGTCGAGGTGCGCGTGGCCGGGAATCTGCGTCGTGTAGGAATTGACGATGGTGACGAACGGCTTTTTCAGGTCGCCGAGTGACCGGATGGCGCCCTCGGCCATCATCAGCGACGCCGCCGGCAGCATGTGGACGCCCTCGGTGAGGATGCGGCTGCCGCGTTTGCGAATGTTCTCGATGCCCTGGTTCATGGGAGTAAGTAATCAGCTTAGCGCGGACAACACGGGTCGGGTGAACTATAATCGTTCGCGTCCATGGGAGGGACGATGAGGCTTCTGACATGCGTTTGTGCCATCGTGCTGCTGTCGAGCGCGGCGCCGGCGGAGATGAAGGTCTGGGCCATTGGCGACACCGTGCGGATCGATCCGATCGACGGGAAAGCGTTTGAAGACAACCCGCTGATGTTTCCGAACTGCCAGACGGGAGACTACAGGGAGTCGAACCTCATCTGGGACGCGAAGAGCAAGCGGATCACGCTCAGGGCTGCGCGGAACGAGGTCGTCGCTTTCCAGATCGTGGTGGAACGGAGGGGCTCGGAGAAACTCTCGAATGCGCGCGTCGAGATCGGCGAGCCGGCCGGTCCCAGCGGCAAGAAGATCTCGCTCGCGAACATCGACCTCTTCAAGGAATGGTACGTCCACGTGACCCAGCAATCGCGGCAGAAGTATTCACTGGGAACCGGCTACTACCCCGACGGTCTCCTCCCGTGCCTGCGATGGACCGGGAACCTCTACCCGCACATGTACGTGCACCCTTTTGAGATTCCGGACATGATGAACGGCATCGGGGACCGCCAGCGGAACCAGGCGCTGTGGGTGGACATCTGGGTGCCCCGTGATCGGGCAGACGCGCCTCCGGGAACCTACGCATCGAAGATCCGAATCACCTCCAATACGGGGAGCGAGGAACTCACGCTTCAGCTTCAGATCTGGGACTTCGCGCTGCCGGAGCAGACTCACGTCATGGGCAACCTCCATACGGATACGGAGCTCAACGTCTTCCCCGAGGACCTCGAATTGAAGTACTACCAGATGATCCGCCGCCACCGGCTGGCGATGGGCGTCCTCGGATACGCTCCGGACCTCAAAGTGAGCGGTACCGACGTGAAGATCGACTGGACGAAATACGACGCTCGCCTCGGCAAGTACCTCGACGGTAGCGCGTACACGGTGCAGCACGGATATAGCGGCCCAGGCGAGGGAGTGCCGACGGAGATACTGGTGCTTCCGTTCGACGCCTACCCGGTGAACCTGTACAAGAACTCGATCGGCCTGCGGATCGGTAAGGAGTTCAAGTTCTACTCCCCGTGGCCGGTGGCTGTTCCGGAGGGCGGGCCGACGCCGGAGTATGGCGAGATCTGGAAGAAGACGTTCAAGCTGTTCGACGATCATTTGAACAGTAACCCTGCCTGGAACAAGACCCGGCCGGTAGTGTTTCTGCTGAGCCTGGATGAGGCGTATGACGACGTCGCCCGCGAACGAATGTTCTACTATGGCTGCCTGTTGAAGGAGTCGGGAGCGACGAGGCTCGAGTACCGCGTGGACGGCTGGTATCCGCGCGAGACGATGCTGCGCCTGTCGGAGATCCTTCGGATCGCCATCCTGGGCTTGGGCTCATGGGAGAAAGACACCGTCGAGGAGGTCCGCAAGCGGGGCGTCGATCCGTGGTTCTACACCATGGCGGGGCTGATTGACGCCGACCCGCTGGTCAATCGCGGGCTGGGATGGATTGCGTGGAAGTACAAGGCTGGTTCCTGGACGCTCTGGGAGTTGGATTTCAATTCTCTGCGTGCGTGGATCTATCCGGAAACTTACCCGGATGTCCGGGGAGAACAGAATGGCCACGGAATGCTGATCTACCGCGGCGAGACGATGGGACTGACCGAACCCGTGGCCAGCATCCGGTTGAAGCAGTTGCGGCGCGGCAGCCAGGACTACGAATATTTTTGGCTGCTGGCTCAAAAGGCAGGGGGACGCGGGCAGGCGGACGAAGCAGTCAATGGCATCGTGAGCAACTTCGTGGAATGCAACTGCGGCGTCGAGCCGTTGGGAACGCCTGGAATGTGGAAGCACAACCCGGACGAGTGGGAGCGGGCGCGCATCAGCCTTGGGGAACTGATCGACAAAACCAGGTAAAAAAATGGCCCGACCCAAGGAGGGCCAGGCCGCTCACTTGCAGAGAATCAAGAACTCAGCCGTTGTTGACGCGCAGGTTGTTCTTCACCGAGAACACCCCCGAGACGCCATTCGCGGCGAGGTATGCAATGTTCCGGTCCATCTCATTGGCTACGACGCCTTCCAGCGTGACGTTGCCGTTCTTCACAACAATTCGGATCGGTGCGATCGCTCCGAGATTGTATCGGAAGAGCGCGCCGTTCCCGTAGACAGCACGAAGGACTCCCCGCCGGATCCGGTCGTCGTGGAACGACACCGGCAGAACCTCAATCCGGTTATCGACCGAGGACACTCCCTCGATCTGCTTCACTACGCGTTCGGCAGTCGGCCGAAGTGTCGGCCGGCTCACCTGTCCCAGCAGGACGACTTTATTGCCCTCCACGCGGAAGGCAAGATTGTCAAAAACTCCGTAGTAGGGGAGCATCAGCAATTCGTGACGAACCTTCTGCTCCAGTTGGCCGTTGCCGGTCGCCCCTTGAGCCAGCAGCGGAGCGGCTATCAACGCCACCGCCGCGACCACAAGCAATTTCCGAAAGCTACTGCCTTTCATCATCCCCTCCTTCTACTCATTGAGATGCACTGTGCGAAGGGGCCGTTGCAGGGGTGACAGACCTTAACAGAAACTTTACAGAAATACGCCCAAGCTATTGA
>DATIFQ010000427.1:0-3451 GCA_035455185.1 Bryobacteraceae bacterium
CGTCGCCTTCGCAGAGGTGTCCCGCCGTTTGAAACGAACTGGTGCGGTCCTGCTGGCGGCCGTGCTGGTGCTCGCCTGTGGATTGAGCCTGCTGGTCTCCAACGAGTACCTTTCGCAACTGATCCGCAACGGCGGTGCGCGCTCGTGGACTGATGCGAGCCAGCCGCTATGCGAAACACTCGAGCGAACACCGGCGGAGCTCGTCTACATCGTCGACTGGGGTATTTTCGACACGCAGCGCTTGCTCAGCGAAGGGCGCTTGCCCCTGCGCTGGGGCGTTACACCACTGGTGAAAGAGAAACTCGACGATACAGACTGGCGCGAGTTCCGCGAAATGATCAGCGATCCCCAGCACATCGTCGTCGGCCACACACCGGCATATGAGGAGTTCCCAAACGTGCGCGAAAGGCTGCGCGTCCTATCCGAACAAGAGGGCTACCGCCCGGAAATCCTCCACACCGTTCGGGACAGCAACGGCCGAGCGGTCTACGAGGTTTTCCGATTCCGTCAGTAGCCTTCCCCTTCGAGACTCACTTTGCCGGCAAAGTTACGGTAGGTGTGCACGAAGTAACTGGCCACCAGGATCATTCCAGGAATCCACCAAGCCAGGCCAACCTTCATTCCGTACGCGGCCGTGGCGGAGTTGTAGATTGTCAGGCTCTGACTCGGATCGATGTTCGACGGCATCACGCAGGGAAAGACGCCGAAGGCCGCGCTGGTCAGCATGCCGACGATGAAGGCGCAGGAAGCCAGGAACGCTTTGACGTCGTTCCCGGACCGGCTGCACACATACACTTCGATCAGCCCGGCGACCGCAACGGCTGGGAAAACGAATCCCCACGGCCGCGACGTCAAATTGGCCCAGACTTTCGGTTGTACCTGCATCGTCAGGATGGTCACCAGGACCGTCAGGAGCAGCACACCGAACCATGAAACGGAAGCGATGCGGCGGGCGCGCCGGTGAACGTCTTCATCCGTTTTCATCGCCACCCAAAGCGCGCCGTGCTGGGTGAGCGTCAGGAACGCGAAAACGCCGACCAGCACCGTGTACCAGTCGAGAATGCCGACCTCGCCGGTCACGCCGAAGTGCGTCCATAGGGGTAGGAAGAACTCGCCGGCGGGATTCAACGGCACGCCGCGGACAACGTTCCCAAGCGCCGCGCCGAAGAAGACGGCCAGCAGCGCGCTCGAGACCATGAATCCGGCGTCCCAGATTGGTTTCCACACCGGGCTTTCCACATGGTTGCGAAACTCGATCGAGACGCCCCGGAGAATCAGCAGCCAGAGCACCATCATCAATGGCAGATAGAAACCGCTGAAGCTCGACGCATACAGGCGCGGAAAAGCGAAGTACAGCGTACCCCCGGCGGCGAGAAGCCATACTTCATTGCCGTCCCACACCGGGCCGATCGAGCGCAGGACTTTGCGCTTTTCATCTTCGGTACGGGCCACGCAGAAATGAATGATTCCCGCCCCGAGGTCAAAGCCGTCGAACACAACATAGGCGGCGAGCATGATTGCGACCAGACAGAACCAGAGGATTTCCATGGGTGCCTCCTAATGTGTAACACCGGCCGCGGGCACCGCGCCGTGCTCCGGTCCGTGATCGATCTCACGGTGCATCAGGAACAGAAACAGAATACTGAGCACGGTATACACGCCCATGAAGCCGATCAGCGTGAACAGCGCGTTACCAGCCGAGACGTTCATCGACGCACCGTCGCTCGTGCGCATCAGACCGTAGATCACCCACGGCTGACGGCCGAGCTCGGCGGTGATCCATCCGGCGGTGTTGGAGATGAAGGGGAAAGGCAGCGACGCCGCCAGGATCCATAGCAAGGGCCGCAACGCGAACAGTGAGCCCTTTCGCAGTTTCCAGAAGCAGATGGCCGTAACCGCGATGAAAATGGTCCCGAGCCCGACCATGATGTGGTAGCTGTAATACAGCAGTGGAACGTTATCCGGCCACTCGGACGGCGGGTACGCATCCAGTCCTTTCACCTCGGCTTTCCACCGCTGGTAGGTGATGAAGCTCAGCGCCCGGGGGACCAGCAGCGGGTTGTCTAGCTTCCGTTTCTCCATGTCCGGCTGGCCGATGAGCGCGATCGGCGCGCCTTCGGTTGTCTCGAAGAGCCCCTCCATCGCGGCCAGCGTGGCCGGCTGGTACTTCGCGATGTTCTTTCCCTGGCCGTCGCCGGTCGGGAAGAGCATCAGCACAGAGGCAATGAAGCCCACCGTGACGCCCAACCGAACGAACGTGCGCCCGTACTCCTCATGCTTGTGGCTGAGCAGGTAGAAAGCGCCGACGGAGGCCATCACGAAGCAGCCGGTCACCACCGCGCCGATCATGTTGTGCGGGTACTGCCATAGGGTCCACGGGTTGAGGAGCAGGTCCCAGAAACTGTCGAGAACAATCTCTCCGTTCGGCCCGATCCTGTAGCCGGTCGGGTGCTGCATCCAGGCGTCGGTGGCGATGATGAAGAAGCCCGAAAGCCACGACCCAAGAAAGACCAGGAACGCCGCCCACCAGTGGCCCTTCGGCCCGAGCCGCTTCTCGCCGAACAGAAACAGGCCGAGGAAGCTTGATTCGAGGAAGAAGGCAAACGTTCCTTCCATGGCCAGCGTCTGTCCGATCACCCCGCCGGCGGCTCTGGAGAACCGGGCCCAGTTCGTGCCGAACTGAAATTCCATCGGGATGCCGGTGACCACCCCCATCGCGAAGGAGATGGCGAAAATCTTCGCCCAAAATCGGGCGGCACGGTTGTAATGCTCGTTGCCCGTGCGGAGCGCTTTCGTTTTCAGGATGACAATGAGCAGCGCCAGCCCCATGGTGAGCTGGGGGAAGAGATAGTGATACGTGACCGTGAATGCGAAGTGTAATCGATGCAGTGCCAGCGCGGAGTCCATAGACAAGGCCTCTTCCGAAATAAAGCTGCAACTTCCAGTGCAGGATAACAGAGCGGGAACTCCGGTTGTAGCGTCAGGTCCGGCCGGTCCGGCCTATGTCCGGGAAACCGGAAGAGCGCGGTTCGTCCCGGCATCAAAGGCGCCGCTTTCGGCGGGTGACGGACAGAACTTAGAATGGTCAGGAATCCATGCTCGATGTAGTCATTCATCATTCGCCATCGGATCGAGAAGTGGCCACCGCGATCGCCGACCGCCTGCAGCGCGGGGCGGAAGCCAAGGTATGGCTAGAGGAGTGCCGCTTGGGGGATGGGCAGAGTATTGCGTCGGTGTGGGAGACCGCTGACTCCAGCGGCGGGGCTGTCCTATTGCTCTCCCGGAATTTGGTCCCGGTTCGGTTGAACCGCCGGCACTGGGAGCCACTGTTGACTCGGGTGGAGAGAAACGCGGCGACTCGTCTCGGTGCTGTCCTTCTCGGCGATTGCCCTTACCCGCGTCTTCTTGAGCGCACACACTTCTTTCGTTGGATGGATGGCACGCGAGAGGC
>DATIFQ010000428.1:0-6721 GCA_035455185.1 Bryobacteraceae bacterium
ACGATCTCGCCGGGCTCGAGATCCCGAACCCGCCGGAAGCCGAGGTTGGCAAAACCGCCGCATTCGGACGCAACCACGACGGCTCCCTGTTTCTCTCCAATGACCAGCGGCCAGCGGCCGGTTGAGCACCGGACCGCATAGGCAACTGCGCAAGGACGGCGTCAGAAAGCTCGGCAAGGCGCTCGGGCTGCCGGCAGAGACGTACCAGCGGATGCCCTTTCCGGGGCCGGCCCTGGCTGCAAGGGTCGTTGGCGAGGCTACGCCGGAGAAACTTGAGCTTGTCCGAAAGGCGACCGCGATCGTTGAAGGGGAACTCAAAGACGTCAAGAAGTTCCAGTGCATGGCGATCCTTCACGAGGACATGTTTCCCGGCATGAAGGCAGGCAAGAGAGAGTACGGAATGCAAATTGAGATCCGCTGCTGGACGAGCGTTGACGCCCGGACGGCTACTCCGGTCTGGCTGCCTTCCAAAGTGCTGGAGAGGATGGCAGCCAGAATCACAAGGGGAATCCCCGGCGTGGTGAGCGTCACCTACAACATCGCCCCAAAACCGCCGTCCACCATGGAAGCGGTTTGACGCCGCTGGGCGCTGGCAGCAGGGTGGCTGGCATGAACCGGCGCCCGGAGCTTCTATTGTCTATCCGCCTTCAACCTTTGCGGCTTGAGTACTTGTTGAACGCCGAAATCAGCTTCTCGGCGGCCTTGGGCGGCGCCATCTGCTGGGTGATGATCTCTTTGTTTTCGAGCTTGCGTCCGTAAAGGGCTTGGTTGTCATCAAGGTCCTGGCGCAGCGTGGCTCCCTGTAGTGAAATCCCAGCGAACACACCGCGAGAACGCGACCACGACAGAATTTCAGCGGTCATGTAGGCGTCGGTTTGTGCGGTTGCTGTTCTCCCGACCGGTCCAGCGGCTACCGACGCATCGCCGCCGAGAGTGAACTTGCTGTCAAGGAGCCGCTTCGCGCCGTGCTCATTCATCACGAGCATGATCACATCAGTCTCGGAGCCCCCGATCTGTAACCCGAAGCTTCCACCTTCGATCCGGACGGCCGCCGGCCCTGTCCAGCCGACTCCGCCCTTCTTGCGGCATGAGAAGAATCCCTTGCCGTACTTGGCGCCGAAAATAAAGGCGCCCTTCTTCAAACCGGGTACTACCACGATGCACTCGGCCTTGTCCAGTAGTTCTTGCGGTACCGCCTTGTCCGGTGTCGCCATCACCTCCGAGAAAACCGTGGCGGCGGCATCAAGGCGCTTTACGTGGTCTGGTTGCGCCGAAAGCACGCCCGTGCCGAGTGACAGGGCGATAAGAATTCTGAGTTTCATTTATCTCCTCCCCAAGAACCTCAGCCGTACGCTGAAGGCTCTATGCTGGCCCCTCCCGTAGTTCAGGAAGAAGGGCGAGTCTATATTGTTGTTTACCACGTTTGGATTCCCGTGGTTGGTCAGATTGTTGAAGCCAAAGCGCCACGCCCACAAGTAGTTCAGGAACTGGAACCGTCGTTCCAAATGCAGGTTGATGTTGAAGTAGTAGGGAAGCCGGCGCTCGTTCGGTTTTCCTACGGAAAAACCCTCCTCGTTGACGACACTAAATGGGAACCCGCTCCTGGCTTCGGCGAGATACGACGCGTTGGTGTCCTTCAGCAGCCAGTTCAGGACGGGGGGCAGGATCGCGCGAGGGAGAGGCGCCCACCCCCACATCATGAATCTGTGCGGCGTATCCCACTCAACCGGCCCGGGAGCCTGCGGAGCAAAGATCGGATTCTCGAGGCTGTACTCGACAACCGCATTGGACCTCGCTCTGGAGTACGTGTATCCGGACACCCATTCGAATTTGCCGCCGAAGGTGCGGCGCACGGAGAAATCCAGTGCGTTGTAGCGGTCGCTGCGTTGGTTGCGTAGCGTGTAGAACACCGTTTCGGGGTTGACGTTCATCCTCGGCTCAACGAACGTGAATCCGTCCATTCCCGAGCGTCTGAGATAACCCGCCTTTCCGTAGAACTGGCATGGAAGCTTGCGCTCGATGCTCACGCTGAAGATCCGCGCCCGCGGAACTTTCAGTGACTGCTCGTCCACCACGAAACCCGTTTCAATGGGTCCTCGCATCAATTCACCGGATCGCGAAAAAAAAAGGGCCACACTGGTCTGGTCCTGATGCCGTGTCAGCGTAGCTAGACTTAGTGAGTCGCTGAACACGCCAAATCCAGCGGCGAGTTTCGTTTCCCTCAGCCATCCCGGAGACCAGGCGACAGCCAGTCGAGGCGAAAAGAGCAGGTCGCGCACGATCTGGTCCCAATCCGTCCGTAGGCCTGCCTCGACCAAGAGTCCTTCCCGCGGAGTCCAGCGGTCCTGGACATAAAGCGTGGATTCGAAGTTCTTCTTGGACAACAGTCCGTTGCCTGTGAAGGAAACTTCCCGCGCGATTGAACCGTCCGTACGCAACACGACATAGTCGTGCCGTTCGGTTTTCTGGTCGAAGCCGCTACGCTGCAAGTCAGCTCCCACCTTCAGTTGGTGCTGGCCGGCGGCTTTCCACGGCGGCAGGAAGGCGTTGACGATCCACTGCTCACGGCCCGTGTCCCGGTCCAGGTCGACGAAGTAGTTACCGCGGCGGCCGGACGGGGAAATTTCATACGTCTGGGAACCCAATGGGGTCTCCCGCGTCGAGCCGCGGCTCAAGGCGAAACCGAATTCGACGAGCGCGCCACGTTGGAAGTAGATCTGCTCCTTGACCGTGGCCATGTAGAGAGTCCGCCGGCGGTGGATGGTCGTCTCCTGCGGATCGAGAAACGACAGGCCGTGATGGTCGTCGTCTCCGTAGTTCATCAGGAAGCTACCCGTGAGAATGTTGGCCGGTGTGAGGTTCACCTGAAAGCGGCTCAGGTTGCTCGTCGTGAAACTTCGGGTCTGGTCTTCGCCCGGCGGCAGTTCCTTGACGATGTCAAGATCATAGAACGCATCAAAGCCGTTCTGAAACCAGGCCCTGCCACGCGCGATCGGTCCGGAAACGGTAAGGCGCGGCGTCCATTTGTTGAGGAGCAGCCCGCGTTCCGTCGACACGCCCGGGATAAAATTCGTCGCGCCAAATCGCCACCGTTCGTCTCCCATTCCCGTTTTGATGTCGAGGGAGCCAGCGCTCCCACGGCCCTTGTCAGCCGCAAACCGTGCGCTTTCCAGATCCAGACTGCGCACCGAATCGATGCTGAGGCGAGCCTCAAACAGTCCAGTCACGGGGTCAGAGATATTGAAGCCATCCAGGTTGAAGTTCGTCTGTTCGCTTGCGCCTCCGTTGAAATGAAGCTGCCCGCCGTTGTCCTGCACCACACCCGAGAAGAGTGGGAGTGCGTTTCGGACATCCTGGGAAGCGGGATAAGGCACCTCCAGGATCTCCATGCTGTTGAGTTGCTTCTGTTCTGTCGTGTCGGCAGGGTCGATCACTGGCGCGGAGTAGACGACATCGACCGTCTCGACGAACTCCCTCAAATGGTTCAACGTAATGGTGACTTCGTTGACACCTTCGTTGAGAGTCGTTGAGGCCCGCTCGACGACGAAAAAACCGGGCCGTTCGGCATGAAGGGCGTACTGGCCCGGTACCGGCAACCCGATCTCAAACCGGCCCTGGCTGTCTGAGACGATGAACGGTGCCTGGACGAGACCAGGCTGCCGGAATTCCACTCGTGCTCCGGGCACGACCGCTCCATTTTCGTCGACCACCCTGCCGTTCACCCTCACTTGAGCCTGGAGAGCAGCCGTCAAGACGGTCAGCAGGAGCACCGCCCGCAGACAGCCACTTCTCCGGGCAGGAGCAGCCCGTATGCTTTCATTGTAATGCCCGGAGTCTGCCGCGCCTGATCGGTACAATGTAGGTATGTGGCGCATGTTGACCGCGCTTGCGCTGTTCGTCATCACTCTCCCAGCCGTGACCGGTGGCGATTATCGGAGTGCGAAGCGCAAGATCGACCAGATCCAGGCTGACCGGGCGCCCTCCGGAACCCGGATCACGTTGACTACAAATGAGTTGAATGCCTGGGTTCGAGCCGAAGTGCCACCTTCGGTCCGGGGGGCCATGCGGAGTCCGACGCTTGAACTGGGCCATGGTTCCGCAACGGGCTCTGCCTGGATCGACTTCGTGAAGTTGCGAACGGCGCAGGGTTCGCCGCCAGGCTGGCTCCTCCGGACGCTGCTTGACGGCGAGCACCCGGTTCGGGTGACGGCAAACGTCCGCTCCGGTGCGGGACGAGCAGTCGTTGATGTTCAGGAAGTCGAGGTTTCGGGCTTCGAAATCAGTGGAAGGGCGCTTGACTACATGGTTCGGAATTTCCTGCTCCCGCGCTACCCGAATGCAAAGATCGGTGAACCGTTCGAGATGGGGCACCGTATTGAGCGGCTGGACATTGCCCCGGCTGGCGTCGGAGTGGTTATCGGGAAGTAGCGATCCTTTCCGCTACCTGCTTTCCCATTCGCACACAGTCAGGAACCCCAATGCCGTAGTATGCGTTGCCGACAAGATGCACGCCGGGCGCACCGGAGAGGCGGGCTTCGATTTCCTCCACTCGTTTCTGATGACCGACGACATACTGCGCCATCGAGCGGGGCCATCGGGCCACTCGCCAGAACATTGGTTGGGAGTGCAATCCCAGGATCTCGCGCAACTCCTCGCGCACAGTTTCCACCAGTGCGTCGTCGCTCTCCTGGAGGGATGCGCTGCTATCGCCGCCGAGGAAACACCTGAGCACCACCTTATCTTCGGGCACGCGATGGGCAAATTTCGTTCCGACCCATGTGCCTGCCATGACGCGCTTCCGCTCGCGTTTCGGCACCAGGAATCCGAACCCGTTCAGGCGACAGTCAAACGTGCTTTTCGCGAACCCCAGGGAAATGGTGACCGACGAGTTATAGGGGATTGCCGCAAGTAGGTCTGCCAGCGGATCGTCGAGCGGCCGGATCACCCCGCCGGCTTCATGCGCCTGGCAAGCAAGAACGACGTGTCTGGCGTCCAGTGAGCCGTCTGAAAGCATGACGCGGTAGCCGTCGGCTTGCCGCTCGACAGCGAGCGCATCGGCCTCGATCACATTGACGGAATGCCCTGCCGCCGAAACCAGAGTGTTGATCAGCTTGCCCAACCCGCCGCGAAGCGTCTGAAACAAAGGAGGATTCCCCTCCTTCCGCCGCATCTTGCGGCGTTCCGCCAGCACCCCTCGCGACAGACTTCCGTACTTTTCCTCGAGTTCTACGAAACGGTTCAATACGCTCGCTACGCTTAGCTTCTCGGGATCGCCGCCGTAGACTCCGGCAAGTAACGGTTCGGCCAAATAGTCGACCGCTTCCTCGCCGTAGTGGTCTCGGATGAAATCCGCTACCGACCTGTCCTCGGATGGCGCGTTTCCCGGTCGCCGGAACACCTCCCAGCCCATGCGGAACTTGGTAGGCCAGCCGAGGAGCCGTGTCGAGACCATCGGCAAGATGCGAGTCGGCACCATCAACATGAGCCCGTCGGGCATCGGAAGAAGCTTCCCGTCCTTGACGATATAGGTGACGCGCAACTCGTCGTTCGAGCCGATCACATCGCCGGCAAGACCCAGCTCGCGAATGAGCTCAAGCGCCCATGGCTTGGCGGCGAGAAAACTGTCGGGGCCCGCTTCAAGTAGGCAACCATGCGCCGAATCCGTTCGGACCACCCCGCCGAGGTACGGGCGCCGTTCCACAACCGTGGAGGGTATGCCGGCCTTAGAGAGGTGATACGCGGTGGACAATCCCGAGACGCCCCCGCCGATGATTACTACGGCCCGCATCTCAGGACGTGAGGAGTCTCTCCCTGGCCACGGTAGCCAGTGTGGCGATGAACTTAGTTGAGGCGTTGAGGGACTCGGGTCGTTGGAGCCGGACGCCACGCTCGGTTGCGTAGCTCCGGAAGAGTACGTCGACATCGTACAGGATCTCTACATGATCGCAAACGAAACCAATCGGCGCGAGTACGACATCCCGGATGCCCTCCCGGGCGTACTGGTCGATTCGAGACTCCACGGTCGGGCCGAGCCAGCTCTCCTCGGTCATGCCCTGGCTCTGATAGGCGAAGTCCCAGTCCGCCAACCCGCAGCGTTCAGCTACCGCCTTCGCCGTGGCCCTCGCCTCGGTGTCGTAAGGATCGCCCTTTTCGAGGATTCGCTCCGGCAGCGAGTGTGCGGTGAAGAGGACCGTCGGGCAGGGGAGCAACGGCTTGAGCCGCTCTGCAAACGCCTCCACAAGAAGCGGATGTGAATGGAAGCTCTTCGTCCAGGCGATCTCCGCACGGACTCCCAGTTCCTGCTTTGCCTCCTGCGTCCTCCGGAAGTACAGCCCGACGCTCAAGCGGGAATACTGTGGAGCCAGGCAGATGGCGACGATGCGGTCCACGCCGTCCGTCCTGATCTCTGCCATGGCTTCCCGGATGAACGGGCGCCAGTTGCGCATCCCCAGGTAAACCCTGACCGGAAAGCCTTCCTCCGCGAGCTTGCGCTCGAGCGCCTCTGCCTGCTCTCGCGTGCGGGCCAGCAGCGGTGAACTCCCCCCGATCAGAGCGTATCGCTGCCGGATTTCCTCAACGACGTGCGGTGCGAGCGCCCTGCCGCCCCGGACCAGACTGAGGTACGGTTCAACGTCTTCCAGCCGTTCCGGCGCGCCGTGTGCCAGAAGCAGAACAGCCTGCTTCATGGGCGGAATTCGCGAACCATCTGCACGACAGCCTT
>DATIFQ010000429.1:0-4128 GCA_035455185.1 Bryobacteraceae bacterium
GTCGTACGCTACTTCGGCCGGCCCGATCGCGGGGAGCAGCTTGCCCTGAGCGTCCAGAACAACTTTATGAAAACCGATGACGTCCGCGGCGATGGCCGACGGCGAAGCAAGTCCGGCCAGGGCCGCCACTTCTAGCGCGAAAAATAGGGGCACCAGGATGCGATTCAATCGACGCTGGTTGCTGTTTGACATAACGATGATTGTGCGAGCCCCAGAACTCTTAGCTAGATTTTCGACCCCGATTTCGCGCGCCAGATCGTCACCTGGTTTTTGTTTGACGACACGGTCAGGACCTTCGTTTTCGGATCCCACTGCATCTCGCCGCCGCTGACTCTCCCGGGCGCCCAGGCGCCCAGCTTGAGGCGCTCGGCTGAGCTGGCATCAGACTTTTCGTAACTAATCCTATCCGGGCCGTAGGCCAAGGTCCGGATCACCGAGGACGTGCGCAGCAAGTGGTTCTGGTCGTCCGGCGCCAGTTCGGGGAAGGCGGCCATGGCACGCAGATAGTGGCGCACGTAGTCGCCGTAGCCGTCGGTCAGCCAGTTGTCGTTTCTCGGGTAGCGGTTCTTACCATCGTCATCGACCATGTAGGTGGCCCAATTCAGTTGTCTGATCGCGTCTTCTTTGCGCGCCAAGTCGCCTGTCTTTTCGGCGTACAGCAGCTCGACTGAGGCGTATCGCGAGGTGTGGCTGTTGCCGGGCACCTTGTATGCTGTCTGCTCGTTGATGGCGACGACGCCGTACTTCTCCCACTCCCGGTTGGCGAACATCTTGAAGCTCCAGCCGAGGATGCTTTTCGCTTGCTCGCGCCAGTTGGAATCCCACTCCGGATGCTCGAGGATGTACCAAGCGAGGGTGTCGGCATTGATTTCCGTGTCCGACCAGCGTCCGACGTCCTCGAAGAAGGGCCCCCACTTGTTGGTCTTCAGCGGATAGGTCTTGAGCCAAGCGACGAGAGTCTGTCGCGTGCGGCGGTAGGTGTCCACGTCGCCCTTGCCTAGCGCGGCAAGGTCCTCAAACAGACGCAGCGCCCCCGTCCAGTTGGTCGTGTACGACGCGAGGTAGACGCCGCCACCATCGCTCTTGACCTGACGCACCTCACCGGTGACCGCGTGAACCCGGTAAGGCCAGGGTGAATTGTCATTGTCTCCGGGTTTCACGTGCCTAACCAGTGTGTTCGCGATCTTCACTGCCGCGTCCAGGTAGCGCTGGTTTTGCGTCATCTTCCAAAGGACCACCAGCTCGGCGCCGAAGCTCGCCGCCTTGTCCGGCTGGAGGTAGCCCTTGCCCACCATCATGTCGCCGTCGTACTGGCCCGAGTGCAACTCGGTGTTGTAAGGGTACGGGAAGTTGGCCCACACGTCACTGGGCTTCGACATCCCGTGGTCAAGCCAGTAGTCGGCCATGTAAATCATGTTCTGCCGGACCGCGGGGTCGCCCAGGTAGCCGTACAACAACGTCCACGACGAAAGCGCCATGTTGATCTGGTCGCCACCGAGCCCACGTTTGTCGTCCTGGTCCGGCTTCCAGACCTGGTGTTGCATATAGTACGGAACGCCGTTCGGGCACTGGCGCATCTTGATCCAGAAGTTCCAGACCAACTGTACGATGTGGTCGTAGGCCTTCGCCGGCGGGCCGGCCCAAGGGATGATGCGACCGCTCGCATCTGTCTGGATGTCGTGATAGATCAGGACCTCAGCAGCGACAGCGGGTGTGGCGGCCAGCCCCGCTAGCGCTAAGGCGAGAGCAAGGATGCGGAAGTTCATGTTGTTCTCCAGAGAAGGCCAGTCTCGTTTTCTGAGAGTTTATTGTAGCCGCCGCGGAGGTTCGGTTGCTCGGCCCGAAGCCGCGGCTCGTCCAGAGTGATGGACGCTAAAGGCGCATCGGCACCGCTGCGATTTGGGACAGCGGTAGTAAACTGGTTGGGCTAAACCGACTGCTTCCGTCCACGGAGGGATTATGAGCGCTATCAGTGACTGCCAACGCGCAGGCAACCGTCTGACGCGCCGCCAGATCTTTTCCGGCGTCGCTTACTGCTCCGCCTCAGCCGCCCTATCCGCTCGGCCTCGCGCCGACGAGCTCTACCAGAAGAAGTCGTCCCAGGTGATTCGGATGGGGATCGTCGGGGGTAACTTCGGCGCGAGTTTCTTCTGGCACGAGCACCCCAACTCGAGGGTGACGGCCGTGTGCGACCTGCGCGACGACCGCCTGGAGCGCCTCCAGAAGGTCTACCGCTGCGAGACGGGTTACAAGAACTACCACGAGATGGTCGCGGACAAGAACGTGGACGCGATTGGCGTGTTTACGCCCTGGAACCTCCATGTGGACCAGGCGATTGAGGCGATGAAGGCGGGCAAGCACATAATCAGCGCGGTGCCCGCGGGCATCTCGATCGAAAGCTGCGAGCGGCTGCTCTACTGGGTTCAAAAGACCGGCATGACCTACATGATGGCCGAGACCAGCTACTACCGGCCCGAGATCATGGCCTGCCGCCGCTGGGCCAAGGAGGGCCAGTTCGGGACTATCTTCTACGCTGAGGGCGAGTATTACCACGACGGCATCGAAAACCTCTGGTACGACGAGAGGGGCGAGCCGACCTGGCGCCGTGCGCGGCCGCCGCTCTGGTACATCACGCACGCGACCGGTTGTGTGATCCCGGTAATGGGCGAGCGGCTGACCGAGGTGGTCGCCCACGGCTACGGCGACATGGAGCACCCCGGCGTGCTCGGCGACGGCCTGCGCACCAACTTCTACTCCAACCCGTTCTGGAATGGCATAGCGATGTTCAAGACGTCGGCTGGACATGCGGTCCGGATTAACGTCTTCCGCCACGTGGCCGCACGTGAGGCCGAGCGTGCACAGTTCTTCGGCACCGAGATGAGCTACTACATGGCCGTGCCGGGGTTGCACCCGAATTCCCGCAACGTGCGAGAGAAGACCGGCAAGATTCGCACCATCGACAACTACCCGGTGACCGCGATCCGCAGCGAGCCATTCGAACCGGCCAATTTCCACGAGATGCTACCGCCGGAACTGCGCAAGCCGAGTGGCCACGGCGGTTCGCACACCTTCCTGACTCACGAGTTCGTCAGCGCCTGCATCGAACGGCGGCGGACGGAGGTTGATATCTATGAGGCTCTCGCCTACACGGTGCCGGGACAGTACGCGCATCGCTCGGCGTTGGAAGGCGGCACCCTGAAGAAGATCAAGAACTACGAACGGCCGGCATAAAAGCCGCTCGCCACTTCATCGCTTGGTCCCGAAGCTTGATCCCCGAGCGCAGATGGCGCAGGGGATTTCCGCGCTGTTAGGGACACCCGCTCGACAATAGGTCAAGAAGGAAAAGGGGATAGCTTGAGGAAGGTGTCCAGCCCGGTGAACAAAATTCGGAAATCAAAATGCTTGATCTCGCCCCGGATTTCGCCTAGACTTGTGCGCAAGGGGGGGACCACCATGTACAAAAGGAGTATTGTATCCGCTGCTCTCGCAGTGGTGTTCTCGTTTGCATTTCTTGGGAGCCCAAGCTTCGCCCAGATCAACACTGGGAGGGTCACGGGCACGGTCCTGGACGCCACCGGCGCGGCCGTACCGGCTGTCTCGATTCGAGCCGTGAACGAAGATACCGGCGTGACTACCTCGACGGAGTCCTTGGCTACCGGAGACTACCTGTTGAACTTCCTCGTGCCAGGCCGTTACCGGGTGGAAGCCGAAAAGACAGGATTCCAGAAATCGTTGCAGACCGGGATCGCCATAAATGCCGGTGGCATCACGCACATCGACATCCGCATGCAGGTCGGGGAGGTGCGCCAGACGGTCGAGGTAGCCGGCAATCCCATCGCCGTCTCTACCGAGACTTCGGAACTGTCGCAGACATTCAGCAAAACCGACCTCGACAAGCTGCCGAATATCGACCGCAATCCGCTGTTTCAGATGAACCTGATGCCGGGCGCCAATAATGACCGAGGAAGCGGGAACTACGGGAACAACGGCGGAGAGAACGGCTCGGCGATCGGCAATCAGCGCAATCAGCTCGCTTCCATCGGGGGCGTGAACGCCAACGCCAATAGTGTGTTCATCGAGGGGACTTTCAATCGGGAACCGCAGAACGCCTATGTCGGCGTGGTGCCG
>DATIFQ010000430.1:0-2762 GCA_035455185.1 Bryobacteraceae bacterium
GATCTTCTTCAACACCTTCGCGGGAATGTTGTCCGCCACGTTCTTGGCGTACAGCGTCAGCATCCAGATCTCGCCATGTCGTAGTCGCAGAAAATAAATCACGCGAAGACCACCGCGTTTCCCGCGGCCTGCGACACCCCACCGAAGCTTGCGGACGCCGCCCGAGCCAGGAATCACGTCACCCGCGTCAGGATCCACGATGAGCAACTGTTGCAGGGCGGCATACTCAGCGTCAGACAGATACTCCTGCACCAACTTCGTAAAGAGCTTCGTCTCGACAAACGTCACCAGGGCCATCATACGTCACTGACGGACTACGTCAAAGACGGAACTCCATGATGGCCACGGTCAAACTGTTCACTCAGCAGGCGCTGCGGCGCGGGGCGCATGCCGGCAACATCTTGAAGTTGAGGAACTTAGGCGGTTTTGAGCACAGAATTCGTTCCCTGGTGGGTCAGGCCCCGAACTCTGGCTGCGAAGTTGTTGATGCGGTGTGAGTTGGCGCGCCCTGCAAGACTCGAACTTGCGACCTCCTGGTTCGTAGCCAGACGCTCTATCCAACTGAGCTAAGGGCGCGTAGGGCTGGTCTATCAGGCAGAACTTGTCTGCCGCAAACGGTAATTATATCAAAGTCGGTTCCGAGGGCGCTGAATGCAACCACAGGGGCTCCGAGGCACAGAGGTACACAGAGTGAACTCACTTAAAGACAAATGCTCTGCGCGTCTCTGTGCCCCCGTGTCTCTGTGGTTTCACTCGGCGCCTCGATTTGTACCTCCATACCTGTGGGGTTCCACTCGGCGCCCCTCGGATCTATCGAGGCGACCTCTTCTTGCCGCGACCCACCTGTCCCGCTGGAGCGGCGATGCACTCGAAGTTCGCGGCGTCGCCGGTATCACCGCTTCCACTGTACCGGGCGACCGTCGGGTGGGGACAGAGCAGGCGCGTCGTACGCGCCTTGCCGGCGGACTCGCCCATCACGAGTTTGGTCGCCACGAGTTTCGCTGGAGCCGCGCCCCGCTCGACCCACTGCTCCAGCGCGGTGTTGGCGTTGTGCAGGGGATCGCCGGGCTCCATGACGCCGTCCTGCCCGATCCAGTCCGGACCCGGACCGCCGGAGCAATGCTGCATCCCTGGAATCATGAACAGCCGAACGAATGAATTCGCCCGCTGCTGTCCGAGCGACGACACCACGCTGTCGTAATACCGGATCGTGTTCAGTGGCGGAATCGCCGGATCCGCCCACCCATGGTAGAGAAGCAGTTTGCCACCATGCTTCATGAACGGCTCGAGATTGGCATCCGTCGCATTCAGCGCAGCCGCGGTCTTTCGTTCGGCCGCTTCGAGCCCCGCCTCCGGCGTGAAGGTCTTGAAGTCCCAATCAGCCTGCTCGTAGACCATGTTCGAGAAGTAGCCAAGGCCGAACATCAACATGACGCTCTTGCCCGGCGCCGGCCCCGTGATCCAGGTAATCCAGCCGCCATCCCCCTCCTCCGCTCCAGGAGAATACCCGGGGAAGATCAACTTCCCCTTCGAATCGCGCGGTCCGTCGTAGAGCTTGCGGAGCGCCGACGCCTGCTGATCGGTGAGGCACGTATCTGCTTCTCCGCTGTGGCAGACAAGCCGCGCTGGGTCGAAAGGGCACTGCCTCGGATCGTTCACGATGCCGTCGCGAAGGCCATCCTGCTCGTCGCATGAGTCGCGCACGGCTGCGGCAATGACCGCGATCTTCGCCGGCGGGATGTAGCTGCGGGGATCGACGAGGAGCGCCTGCGAATCCATCACGCTCATCGTCAGCAACCGCGTCCAGTCGTTGGCCGGGGCGCCGGCAAGGATGCCGTCGTAGTCCGCCGGGTAGCGCTGCGCTTCCATCAGCGCTTCGCGACCGCCATCGGAGCAACCGGCGAAGTACGATCGCTCGGGCCCGTGACCGTAGAACGCGCGGACCAGCGCCTTGGCGACCAGCGTCATTTCGTGCACGGCGCGGTGACCGAAGTCGATCACCTTTTCCGGATGTCCCATCGCCCACGAAGCGTCGACGGGTCCTCCGGTGTGGCCCGTGTCGGTTGCAGCGGCGGCGTATCCCGACTTCACGGCCGTGCCCATCTGCATGTAGTCCATCTGTCCGGCAAAACCGCCATTGCCGAGCCCCCGCAACTTCCCGTTCCAGCCGCTCGTCGGCATCCAGACCTCGATGCCAATGTCCGAATCGGCGCTCGGTTGAGCTTTAGCGACGATGCGGCAGAAGGCCGGAAGGGATTTGTAGAACGAGGAAAGATTCGCTCCGGAGAACACCGCCGGCGGACCATCGAATGCTCCCGCCGGCACAGACTGCGCCAGCACGATCCTGGTGTTCGGCACGGCGGACGATGCAAGGCGTTCGCAGCCGGCCGCCCCCGGCGCCGCGCCAGGAGCACGCTGCGGAGGTTGAACGGCAGCCTGCGACGCGCCGCCAAGGGTGATCAGTACGGCAATCAGCCAGTGAGATATCGTCATCACAACCTCTCTACCGGACGTCTGAGCCCCGAACGAGGACCTCCCGTCAGAATCCGGAACCCATTTCAGCGCGTCAGTCCATGTCCGATCGGAAACATGTCGGGCAACCCGATCGGCAGCTTTCCCACGATCGGCGCCTCGCCGGCGAGCGCGCGCACGGCAGATGCTTCCGCGAGATCGTAGAAATCGTACGTGAGCATCACCGCCGGCAGCTCCTTCAGGAAGAGCGCCGTGTACGGATTGCCGAACATCACCGTCACGAACGGCTT
>DATIFQ010000431.1:0-5227 GCA_035455185.1 Bryobacteraceae bacterium
ACCAACGGGTACGTGGGCTATCTGCCCGAGCAGGAAGCATACGCCGAAGGCGGGTATGAGCCGGCAGTGTCACACTTTGATCCCATCGCCGAACACGTCTATATCAAAGAGGTGGCGGAATTGCTCGCGCAGTTTCGCTAAACATAATTCCCATGAAGCAGGCGATCATCACTGCGTTTCTCGGACGGCTCCGGGACCGCTTCTGCGAATACCAGGAGCCGCTTACCATCGCCCAAAAACTCGAAACGATAGCAAAAATCCCCGGCGTCCGCGGCGTCGAGGTCGTCTATCCGTACGAGGTCGATCCGCCGGATGTCCTCAAATCGCAACTTGATCGGCTCCACCTCGAAGTCGCCGCCGTCAATGTGAACGTCAAAGCGGACCCGATCTTCGTGAATGGTTCACTGTCATCGCCCGATCCGGATGTTCGCCGGAAAGCGTTGGAGTTCATTAAAGGCGCCAAGGACTATGCCCGCGCCGTGGGCGCCGACAAGGTCACCTGCTGTCCCCTGAGCGACGGCTACGATTACTCCTTCCACACGCATTACGTCCGGGCGTGGGAGAGGATGGTCGAAGTCGTCCGCGAGGCCGCCGCTTATATCCCTGAGATTCCCCTTTATCTTGAATACAAGCCCTCGGAGACGCGCGTACACTGCCTTCTCGATTCCGCCGCCAAGACGCTGCTGCTTTGCTCCGCCGTCGACAACCCTACTCTCGGCGTGACCATCGACGTAGGCCACTCCATCTATGGGGGCGAGACTCCGGCCGAAGCCCTCGCTCACTGCGCGATGAGTGGACATCCTTACTACGTTCATATCAACGACAACAACGGCAAGTGGGATTGGGATCTCATGGTGGGGACATGCAACCTCTGGGCGTACGTCGAGTTCCTCTTCTATCTCAAAGAGCTCGGCTACACGGGATGGGTCACTTCCGATACCTCGCCGGTACGCCAGGATCCCCTTGAGACGTTCGCCTTCAATGCGCGGCTCACGGCCCGCATCTGGTCGTGGCTGGACCGGATCGACCGAGACGTTGTTCGCAAGCACCTCGAGCGGCACGAATTCCTGCCAATCATGAAGACCTTCGAAAGCGAGTTGTTCGCCCGTGCGGACGATCCCGCCCGCGTCACGGATTAGTTCGCCCGCCGCGCGCACTCACGTGCGCTGGCAGGTTATCGGATTCCTGTTTCTCTTTTCGTTTCTGACCATCGTCGACCGCGTCGCCATCTCGGCGGCCAAGGGCGACATGGCGCGGGAGTTGGGAATCTCTGATGTCACTTTCGGCTTTGTGTTCGGGGTCTTTGCGCTCGGCTACGCGCTGTTCCAGGTTCCTTCAGGTTGGTGCGCGGACCGCTTCGGCCCAAGGCTATTTCTAGCGCTGATCGTGCTTCTCTGGTCTCTCTTCACGGGACTCACCGGTTTAGTTCACGGAGCCGCCGTCCTGATCGTCATTCGTTTTCTGTTCGGCGGAGCGGAAGCCGGCATCTACCCCACCGCCAGCCGGGCGATCTACAGTTGGATGCCACGGTCAGGGCGCGGGGCCGCCCAGGGCTATCTTTTCGTCGGTTCGAGACTTGGCGCGGCATTCGGCCTCGCGGTTGTCTCATGGAGCGTCGTTCACCTCGGCTGGCGCTCTGCCTTCTATATGCTGGCCGCCGCTGGGATCGTGCTCGCCGCGCTCTGGTATCTGTGGTTTCGCGACCGGCCCGAGGACAAGCCGGGTCTGTCCGAAGCCGAACTGGAATACATCCGCTCCGATCGCGAGCCTGCGTCTTCTGGCGCCTCGGAAAAGCTTGACTGGCGGAAACTGCTCCTCTCCGGCAACGTTCTGCTGCTGATGTATCAGTATTTCGCTTCGAACTTCACATTCTTCCTCGCGTTCAGTTGGCTTTTGCCATACCTTCGTGAACATTACAGCCTCAGCGTCACCGAAGCCGGTGGCTACGCCAGCATCCCGCTCTATTTCGGAGCCGTCGCCAACTGGCTCAGTGGCCTTGTGGTGGACGGCATCTATCGTCGGGGCCATTGGCGCCTCTCGCGTTGGCTGCCGGCGGTGCTCGGGTTCGCCCTGGCTGTCTTGAGCCTCGTCTTCGCGGCCTCGATGCCGACCGTACTCGGTGCGGTAGTCTGCTTTTCTCTCGCCACGCTCGGTGTCGACATGACTCTTAGCCCCAGTTGGACCGCTTGCCAGGACATCGCCGGACCTCACACAGGCGTCCTTTCGGGCGCCATGAATATGATGGGAAACATCGGGTCGTTCGTCAGTTCGGTGACGTTTCCCATCCTCGTGCGCACCACCGGAAGCGCCGCTGCCTACTTCTATCTCGCCGCGCTCCTGAACATTGTGGCCATCCTGTGCTGGCTGCGCATCCGCCCGGACAACCTGCCAGTATCCCCGCACCCCAAAAGGTCCGCGACATGAGACCCAACGTCAAAATCGGCACTACCAGCTACGGCTTCCGCTACCTCCTGCACGATGAGCGCCGCGCGCCCTCCTTGGTCTCGATTGTAGAGAGCGCCCGCGGGTACGGCTTAGACTGCCTCCAGGTCTGCGAGAACGCCCGCCCGCTTGACCTTTCTCCTCGGCAGTGGGACGACGTTCTGCATTCCGCCCGCAACATCGGCCTGGAAGTCCGGATGGGTTGCATGACGCTCGACCTCGGAACCCTAGACCGCTACCTCGAGCGCACGGCCATGATCCCAGACTCTTCGTTGCGGATCGTCTTGGAAGAGACAGGTCGAGGCCGTCCGGCACGTGCCGAACTCGAGCGCTTCCTCGACGCGGCGGCGCCGCGGTTGCAGGCGGCCGGTATCGCCCTCGCCGTCGAGAACCACTTCGATATCCCCTGTCGGGTTCTGGCCGAAGTTGCCGCGCCGTATCCTCCCTCCCTGATCGGTTTCTGTCTCGATAGCGCAAATTCGCTGCGCAACTTCGAGTCGCCCAACCAAGTGTTCGACTATCTCGGCAGCCGCGCGATGTTCTACCACCTGAAGGACTACAAAGTCAGCGGGACGAACGTCGGCTTCACCGTAACCGGAGCTACCCTCGGTTCTGGAGACCTCGATCTCGACGGATTTCTGGAGAAGGTTTTCGTCCGTACGCCCGAGCCGCTGATCCTGCTGGAGAATTGGGTACCGGCAACGGGCGACTGGGACACGGACGTGGAGGAAGATTCCCGCTGGCTCCGCCTGGCAGTCGAATCCCTCAGCCGGATGCTGGAGCGGCAGTAAGTCGATCCGCACCGGTTTGCCACCGCCACTCCGAACCGCATATGATCTGTGTCGGTATCGAAAGGAGTACGGCTGTGCGTAGTCACACCACACGGAGGAAGTTCATCGGGACCGCGGCGGCACTCCCGGCGGTTGGAGCAGCCCGAACGAAGCCCGAGCCGACGCTGGCCGGCGCGGAGGTTTACACCCGCTTTGGCGTTCGCCCCTTTATCAATGGAGTGGGAACCGTCACCGTCTATGGCGGCTCTCTGATGCCGCCCGAGGTCGTTCGCGCGATGGACGAAGCGTCGCGCTACTTCGTCATGGTTCCGGAGTTGCAACGGAAAGCGGGCGAGCACCTGGCGAAGCTAATCGGTGTCCCCGCCGCCATGGTCACCGCCGGCGCGGCTTCGTCGATCACAGTCGCCACCACTGCTTGCGTGATCCGCAACGACCCGAGCAAATTACCCATGCTCCCGGACACGACCGGTCTGCCGAACGAGGTCATTCAGCCAAAGGCACACCGCTCCGGCTACGAGGCACAGATCCGCCTGGTGGGCGCGAAAGTCATTGAAGTCGAGACGGTTGAGGAACTCGAGAGCGCCATCGGTCCCAGGACCGCGATGCTGTTCTACATGAACCGCGCCGACGGCGAGGGCCGCATCTCGAGGCAGGACTTCCTTCGCATCGGGAAAGAGCGCAATGTGCCGACGTTCAACGACGCAGCCGCCGACGTGCCTCCGGTGAGCCGCCTCTCCAGCATCGTCAAGGAAGGCTTTGACCTCGTCGCCTTCTCCGGCGGCAAGGGGATGCGCGGTCCGCAGAGCACCGGCCTGCTCCTCGGGCGGAAGGATCTCATCGAGGCAGCGATGCCCGCCATCAGCCCAGCCGGCGGAATCGGCCGCGGTATGAAAGTGGGCAAGGAAGAAATCGTCGGCCTCGTCGCTGCCGTGGAGAGATTTCTCCGGCTCGATCATCAGGCTGAATGGCGGATGCTCGAGAACTGCGTCGCGGACATCATCCACGTAGTGTCTTCCGTTCCCGGTGTCAAGGCAGTGCAGGAAGTTCCGAAGATCGCCAACGAAATCCCGCACGTGGCGGTCTCGTGGGACGAATCGGAGCGCAAGCTCACCGCGCAGCAGGCGCTCGAACAACTGCGAGACGGCGAGCCGTCCATCGCGGTTCTCCCCCGCGGCAAAGGCCAGCTACTCATCTCCGTTTGGATGATGCAGGCCAACGAACACAAAACGGTCGCCCGGCGGCTGCGGGAAATCTTCGCCGCCGCGTGAGTCATTGCGGAGGATCTCCATGAGCGATCGCATCAGTGGATTGACACGGCCCACGCGGCGCGAGTTCCTCGGCCTTGTCCCCGGCGCGCTTGCCGCCGCCAATGCTATCGCCGGTGTGCCCGCCGTGCGCGAGTATCGCCGTGGCGGAATGGTCTACCGGCAGCTTGGCCGCACCGGACTCGATGTCTCCCTGCTCTCCTTCGGCTCACACACCGATCCCGCCGACAAGATCAAGGAAGGTCCGGGTAAAACCGTCCTCACGGAACAAGGCCAGGGCCGCCGTGACCGGATCATCGCCCGCGCCTTTGACCTCGGCGTGAATCTTTTGGATGTATACGCGACCGAGGGCCAGTGGGAGCCGGCGGCGCGCATGGTGAAAGGCCGGCGTAACAAGATCCTCATCTCGCTTGCACACAACACCACCCCGAAAGACATTGACGACGCATGCCGGCTCTTCGGACACGTCGATCTCTACCGCTTCCACACGGCCGAAATCGACGGCCCGACTCTCGGAAGCTGGGACATCATGCGGCGGGCGAAGGAGGCCGGCAAGATCCGCGCTATCGGCATCGCCACACACATTGAACGCACCATGACGATGGCCCTCGACGAACTCGAAGGCATCGACTACCTCTTTTTCCCATACAACTTCATCCACGCACGCGCCGACTACAGCCAGTTCCTGCCCGCCGCGATCCGCCAGGGCGTCGGTCTGATCGCGATGAA
>DATIFQ010000432.1:0-50886 GCA_035455185.1 Bryobacteraceae bacterium
GGTGCGTCAGCCCGGCGGCAACACCTTGACGATGTCGTTGTAAATCACGAAGACCATTATTCCCAACAGGAAGACAAAACCGAGCTTGAAAACCGCTTCCTTGATGGGCAGACTAAGGTCTCTTCGCATCACCATTTCGACCAACAACATCAGGATCACGCCACCGTCTAGAACGGGGATGGGCAGGAGGTTGAGGATGGCGAGATTCAGACTGACCGCCGCCATCAACATAATGAAGGAATAGGCTCCTTGGCGTGCGGCATCACCGGAGAGTTGCGCGATCCGGATAGGCCCATCCAGGGTCTTGGCCGACAGGCGGCGCTCGACGATGCCCCGAAGGACTTGGTAGATCAGTGTTGCGCCCCTGGTGTTGTGGTGGACGGATTCCGCCAGCGCCTCGACGAACGGAAGCCGGCTGAAGACGACCCGTTGTTCGGGGCCGACACCGATCATCCATCGTTCCGGTCCGTCGATACTCGCTTTCTCCGGCTGGACTGTCACCCGCTGACGGAGTCCGTCCCGGATGAATTCGATTTCGACGGGCTTGCCACCACAGGCCCCTACGACTTCGCGCAGTTTGAACTGGGAGCGGATCGGCTCACCGTTCGCGCTGAGGAGCAGATCGCCGCGGCGAAGGCCGGCCTTCTCCGCCGGCATACCGGGGGAAACTTCACCCACCTGAATTTCGGCCTGCTCAGCCCAACCGGCGAACCCGATGCCAAGCTTCTCCAGCAGGACCGGGGTCACTGTACAGTCGATGCGGCGTCCGTCTCGCTCGATGACGACCTTGATGGGCCTCCTGGCGTTCGACGCCTCAGCCACTAAGATGTCCTGCCACGTCGGATTCTCGAGGTCACCGATCTTGACGATCCGGTCGCCGTCCCTAATCCCAGCCTTCGCGGCGGCGGAGTCCGGCAGGACATGCCCAACGGTGGCGCTCAGATCGGACTCGACGGGCTTCGGATACTTGAACATGAACAGACCGGTCAACAGCGCGATCGCCAGGACGATGTTCATCAGCGGACCGGCGAACGCGATAGCCAGCCGTTGCCACCTGGGCTTTGCCAAGAAGCCCCGCGGGTCGGTAACACTCTCGTCTCCGGGCTGTTCGCCCGCCATCTTTACGTATCCGCCGAAGAGTATGGCGGAAAATCGGAAGTCGGTCTCGCCCTTACGAAATCCGAAAATCCTCGGGCCGAAACCGAAACTGAACGTCTCCACGCGGACGTCAAAGAAACGCGCTGCCCAGTAGTGGCCCAGTTCGTGAACCAGGATCATCACCCCGATCAGGACCAGCAGCCACCAGATATTCTGAACTACTGCCATATAAGCTAGATTGTTGCCACCGGGCGACGAACGCCTGCTGCGGCACCCCTCTCTCTTTCTTCAATGATACTGCGTGCAACTAAACGTGACTCTCTATCGATCTCGAGTACTTCGGCCACTGAACGGGGTTCCCGGACTGCCACACGCGACAGCGTCTCTTCTACGACCTCCGCAATTGCCAGAAACGTCGTTTTCCCATGCAGGAACGCCTCGACGGCGATCTCATCGGCCGCATTCAGCGTGCAGGTCGCAGACCCACCCGCCGCCTGGGCCTGGTAGGCAAGCTTCAAAAGCGGGAACTTCTCGAGGTCAGGAGGGCTGAACTCCCAGCGCCGGGCCACCGTCCAGTCGAGCCGCGGAACCGGCGCCGGACCGCGGCCGGGGTATGTCAAAGCGTACTGGATCGGCATGCGCATGTCCGTCGCGGATACCTGGGCGATGATGCTTCCATCGACGTACTCCACCATCGCATGAACAGTGGACTGCGGATGGATCACCACGTCGATCTCTGACGGCGACAGGCCGAAGAGCCAGCACGCCTCGATGACTTCAAAGCCCTTATTCATCAATGTAGCAGAGTCCAGAGTGATGCGTGGGCCCATCTTCCAGGTGGGGTGGTTGAGCGCCTCAACGGGAGTGACCGAAGCGAGTTGCTCGCGCGGCGTATCCCGGAACGGCCCCCCTGAGGCAGTAAGGATCAGACGCAGCACTTCGCTCCGCTTGCCCGCCCGCAAACATTGGTGAGCGCCGTTGTGCTCACTGTCCACCGGGATCAACTCGCTCCGCGCGTCGCGAGCAGCGTCCATCACGAGTTTTCCGCTCGCTACGAGAACTTCCTTGTTCGCGAGTCCGACTTTCTTTCCCCGGCGGACTGCTTCGTGTGTTGCCTCCAGTCCGGCCACCCCAACGATGGCCGACATCAGGAAGTCAACTTCCGGCGCAATCGCCGCCCGCACGCTCGCCTCGGGTCCCCATCCGAGTTCCGGCCACTCTGAGCGCGGATGTCCGGACTCAGCCAGCCGATTCCTGAGGTCATGGAGGACCTTTTCCGTCGCCACCACAACCACCGCAGGGCGGAATTCGCGAATTTGGGGGATTAGAACGTCCAGGTTTCGGCCGGCGACCAAGGCGAAAACACCGTACTCCTCGGAGTTTCGGCGGACGACGTCCAGAGTGCTCGTGCCAATTGATCCGGTCGACCCGAGGATGGTCAGTCTCTTCATCCGGGAAAGCAGGCGCAGACTTGCACCCTAGGCAATGATATCAGAACAGCCAGGAGTGGGAGATCCGAAACACAGGTTTCCACGCATGTGGAAATCTCTTTTTGGGGCGCCGGGGAGGATTGCTTCAGGGGTCTTTATTAGAGGTTAGTCTCGCTTTGGTGGGAGTTGCCTCCCCGGCTTACTTCCAATAATAGGATATGATTTCTCGGAATGCAAGCGAAAACTTCGAATTTTGAAAGCGAGACCGTCAGCCCCGCTTGACTTCCACCTTGGCCCATGCCTCTAACGTCTTGATTGCAGAGCAGAAATCCTCGTCTCCGAGGCCGGAAGCGAGAGCTGCCCGGAACATCTGTTCCGTCAGAGCGGTCAACGGCAGGGGAACATTGAGTTCTTGTCCGGATTCGAGCATCAACCCGATGTCCTTGTGCATCCACTTCAGCGGGAAGTTCGGGCTGAAGTTCCGGTCGAGGATGAATGGAGCTTTATATTCGATCAAGCCGCACTTGGCGGCGCTGTTCGACAGGATGTCAAGCATGAGCTGGGGTTCCACACCAGCCTTTGTGCTGAGTACGATTCCTTCGAAAAAAGACTCAATGATGTTGCTGAGCACAAGATTCTGCGTCAGCTTGGCGTGCAGTCCCATGCCCGGCCCACCGCAATAGTAAAGGCGCTTGCCCATCGGTTCGAAATAAGGGCGGACCCGCTCGAAAACTTCTTTATCGCCACCGACCATGAATGTAAGCGTGCCGCCTTCCGCCCCCGGGCGTGACCCCGTGCAAGGCGCGTCGAGCATGTGCAACCCGCGTTCTGCAAGTTCGGCGCTCACAGTGCGGCTGCGGCTTGGCGAAATCGTTCCGGCATCGACGACCACGGTGCCCGGCCTGGCACCCGCGGCGATGCCGTTGTCTCCCAAGATCACGCTCTCGGACATCGATGTGTTGCCAACGCAGAGGAATACGCACTCGGCGAACTCCCCTACCTCCCGCGGCGTGCCGCAATACTTGCCTTTCTCGGCATCGGCCAACTGTTTCGCCTTCTCGCTGGTGTGCGACCAGAGGGCAACCTCGTGGCCTGCACGAAGAAGGTTCCGTGCCATCGGGTAGCCCATGATCCCAAGACCGAGAAATCCGAGTTTCGCCAAGTTCACCTCCAGAAATTTTCTGTTTCCGATGCTGTCCGCAGCCGAATCCGTCAATTGTACGACGCCCCGGCTCTATGCGACAATTGCGAACCAAATGACATCCGTCAGGCCTTCCGTGCTGGTGACAAAGCGCATCTACCCAGAAGCCATCGAATTCCTTCGGTACCACGCCGACGTGGACTATGCGGACTCGGACGACGGACTGCCACCGGCCGAACTTCTCAGCCGGGCGCGAGGCAGACAAGCCGTCGTCTGCCAACTCACTGACAAGTTCAGCGCCCAGGTGATCGAGCAACTGGAGGGTGTCCGGGTACTTGCCAATGTCGCCGTGGGTTTTGACAACATCGAGATCCCGGCGGCTACCCGCAAGGGAATCTTCGTGACAAACACACCGGACGTACTCACCGAGACGACCGCCGATTTCGCCTTTGCGCTGCTGATGGCCGCCGCGCGCCGTGTCGTGGAGGCACATGCGTTCGTTCACTCGGGGGAGTGGCGCCGCTGGACGATTGACCTCCTGGTCGGCCAAGACATACACGGCAAGACCCTTGGCATTTTCGGAATGGGCCGCATCGGCCAGGCAGTCGCCCGCCGCGCCAGGGGGTTCTCGATGCGGATTCTCTATCACGACCCGCAACCTGTATCTGCGATGGTCGAGCGCGAACTGGGTCTCGAGTTCGTCCCGAAGCAAAAACTTCTCGCCAAATCCGATTTCGTCAGCATCCACGTACCGCTTCTCCCGGAGACCATGCGGCTGATCGGCGCCGCCGAGCTCCGCCAGATGAAACCGACGGCCATCCTTGTGAACACCGCGCGCGGTCCGGTAGTCGATGAGGCTGCAGTGGCCGAAGCGCTTCGGGCGGGCATCATCGCCTCCGCCGGGCTGGACGTGTTCGAACGCGAGCCGGAGGTTCATCCGCTCCTTCTCGAGCTGAAAAACGTGGTGCTGGCTCCCCATATCGCGAGTGCCTCTGTGGAGACGCGACGGCGCATGTCGATGATGGCGGCCAACAACGCGGTCGCGATCCTCGAAGGGCGCCGCCCCCCAAACCTGGTGAACACAGAGCTGTGGCCGGACCAAGCGGCCGGCCCAGTTCCTTGATTTGAGCCGGATGCAATTTTTCACCACCTCTTTGTGGGTCTGGTATACACTCTGAGCAGGAGGGTGTATGGCCCACCTCAAGCATTCCACTCATCCCCTGCGCCCTGGCACTGAGGTCCTTACGCGTGGCTTTGATCCTAGTCTATCGGTCGGTTCAGCCCGGCCTGCGCTGTTCCGGTGTTCGACCTACGTTTTCTCCAGTCCTGAGGCGGCGGAACGGAGTTTCGCGGTGTCTACTGGGCGTGCTCACGCCGAAGCAGGCGAGCACGTCGAACTAATCTATGCGCGATTGAACCACCCCAACGCCGAGATCTTAGAGGACCAGATGGTCCCCCTCGAACCGGGCGCAAAGGCGGCGGCGGTTTTCAACTCCGGTCTCGCCGCTATCATGACGGCGTTCCTTACGTTCGCGCGGCCGGGAGATACGATCGTTTATACGGTGCCGCTGTATGGCGGAACGCAGCACCTGATTCACGAACTGCTGGAGCCCTTTGGCGTCACTTGCGTCGCGGTGCCGGCCGGAAACGGGTTCGAACTGGACGAGGCCATCCGGGCGGCGAGAAACCTGCGCATCGTCTTCATCGAGACTCCGGCCAACCCGACGATGATGATGACGGATATCCGCCAAGCGGCCACCGCCGCCTCCCTGCGCGGTGACGGCGTGGTCGTGATGGTCGACAACACGTTTCTTGGGCCGACCTTCCAACACCCCCTCTCTGTTGGCGCAGACATGGTCCTGTACTCAGCGACCAAGTATCTCTCGGGTTTCAGCGACCTCATCGCCGGAGCCGCCCTGGCCGGCGACCCGGATCTGATTCGCAAGATGCGGCTCCGGCGCGCGATCTTCGGCAACATCCTGCCGCCGGACGAGTGCTGGCTGCTTGACGGCAGGCTGCCTACGGTCACGCTGCGGATGAACCGACAGAGTAAGAACGCGCAACGGATTGCCGAGCGTTTGGCGGTACATCCAAAAGTGAGGAAAGTTCACTATCCGACGCTCTTCGACGACTCGGAACAGGTCAGAATCCGGCTGGCGCAGTGCGCGTATCCCGGCGCCCTCTTTTCGATGCAGTTGCGCGGCGGAAAACCGGCGGCTTTCGACTTTCTCAGGAATCTCAAGATCGCCCGGAACGCTGTATCTCTAGGCGGCGTGGAGACGCTCGCGTGCCACCCGATGACCACAACTCACTCAGGGCTTACGCCAGAAGAACACCGGCTGGCCGGGATCACCGACGGACTCGTGCGAATCTCAGTCGGCATTGAAGACTGGCGCGATCTGCTCGAAGACTTCGAGCAAGCCCTGGAAGGGCTATAGAACCGCCTACACGAACAACATCCGCGTGGTTGTATTGACTAGCGCGTGCGTGACCATGGCGGCACGGATGCTGCCGGCTCTGCTGAAAGCCCTTCCATAGAAGCAGCCGGCGATTGTCGCGACCAACGCAAATCTCCAGTTCGGGAACTGACGAAACGGCAGATGCGCCAGTCCGAACAGGACGGAAGCGATCAGGACAGCCGCAGTCTCGTTGGCCAGCAGGCGGCTTAACTGGTGCTGCAGGACGCCTCGAAAGAAAAACTCCTCGGAGAGTGCCACTACCCAAAGCATCCCGAAAAAAGTCGCCGCGGCAAGCGGCGTGACTTTCCACCACTCGAGAGGGACTGGACGAAAGCGAACCAGACCCGTTCCGAGTGCGAGTGGTATTCCGACCGGGAGGAAATATACGTAGTGGCGCAGGCCGATCCCCCAATCCCCGCGCAGCGGTACGAAGCCAAAACCGGTTCCCTCGATCCGGCGCAGGATGAGCATCGCACCAACTCCCGTGCGAATCCACATCAACTGCCCGAGGATGTCGATCCGGATGCGCGGCGCCGGGCTCGGATAGAGATCGGGGAAGACCTTCCACAACACGATGCCGGCGAGGAAGGCGAGAAACGCGAAATCGGAAGCCGGCTTGTGCGGCATTGCCAGGTACCACCCGGCGGCCACTGTCGCGAGCAAAACGATTCCGGTGATCGCGCTTACGCGAAACTGCCCTGTCGGAAGACTGTAGATCAGGTATGGCACTACGGCGCCCACAACGAGCCCGGCTGCAATCCGGGGCGCCGAATAGCGGGCCGCCAGCGTCTCGCGGAACTCGCGGAATGCAGGCGCGAAATAGAGCGAAATCTCGACCAGGAGAGCAAACAGCAGGGGAATGGCGATACCGACAGGTATACTCAGGAATCGAGAGTAGATGACGCCGCCCGCTCCCAGAACAAGCCAGATGCAGATCAGAACGGCGGCGTATCGGCGGAGCGCGGCCTGCACTCGGTTCATCTTAGCACTCGTCTGGCTGGCTAGCCTGGCGGCAGCTCAAGCGCCGCCGTCCGACCTAGCCCGGCGCGTGGCGGAACGCGAGGCCTCCAACGAGCAGGAACGGCAGAACTACACCTACCGGCAGACAGTGGTCCTCGAGGAACTGACGCCGTCCGGCGCGAGATCGGGCGAGTACCGCGAAGTCCGGGACATTATCTTCTCTCCGGAAGGAGAGAGGACCGAGAGAATCGACGGGCAACCACGGAATCTTCTGAGGAGCCTCCGCATGACCGCCGAGGATTTCCGGGATATCCGGGAGGTGCAGCCCCTGCTACTCACGCCCGACCGCCTCTGGATCTACGAAACGCGCTATCGCGGCGAGGAAACGGTAGACGAAACAGACTGCTGGGTGCTCCAGATCCGCCCCCGTCAAATCCTCGATGGGCAGCGCCTGTTCGACGGTCTGCTCTGGGTGAATCGTTTGGACTATTCCATTGTCCGCATGGAAGGTCAGGCGGTACCGCAAATCCTTCATACGAGCCGCGAGAACCTCTTTCCCCGATTCACGACGCTACGCCGGGCGTTCGAGGGCAAGTACTGGTTTCCAGTCCACACGCACGCCGACGACACCCTTCCCTTCCGTTCGGGCGCGCAAAGAATCCGGATGACGATTCGCTACGAGAACTACCAACGCTTCGCCGCCGAATCGACGGTCCGCTTCGAGAAAAAATAAAACGGCCGCCCGGTGAGGGGCGGCCGTCGACAAACGAAGGCTGATTGCCGGAAGCGCTCAGCGGTCTAGTAGTCCATCTCCGGGCCGTGGCCGTGCGGCATGGGCTTATCTTTCTTCTCTGGGATCTCGCAAACGAGAGCCTCGGTGGTAAGCATCAGAGCCGCGATCGACGAGGCATTCTGCAACGCCGTCCGCGCCACTTTGGTCGGGTCGATGACGCCGGAGGCCACCAAGTCTTCATACTCGCCGGTGGCGGCGTTGAACCCGAAGGTGGGTTTGCCGTTGTTGCGGACCTTCTCGACGACGATCGCACCCTCGAAGCCCGCGTTGCCGGAGATCTGGCGAATCGGCTCCTCGCAGGAGCGCTTTACGATGTCCACGCCGATCTGCTCGTCGCCGGAAAGCTTCAGGCTGGCGAGAGCCGACGCGGCACGCAGCAGCGCCACTCCGCCGCCGGGAACGATACCCTCTTCGACCGCGGCGCGGGTTGCGTGCAGTGCGTCTTCGACGCGGGCCTTCTTCTCCTTCATCTCGGTCTCAGTGGCTGCACCAACCTTGATCACCGCAACGCCGCCGGCGAGCTTGGCCAGCCGCTCCTGAAGCTTCTCGCGGTCGTAGTCCGACGTTGTCTCGTCGATCTGTGCGCGCAACTGCTTGATCCGGCCCTCGATCGCCTTCTCGCTGCCGGCGCCCTCAACGATGGTCGTGTTGTCCTTGTCCACCGTCACCCTTTTGGCGCGGCCGAGGTCATCCAGCCGGACACCCTCGAGTTTGATGCCAGTCTCTTCCATGATCGCCTTGCCGCCCGTGAGAATTGCGATGTCCTCGAGCATGGCCTTCCGGCGGTCTCCGAAACCGGGCGCTTTCACCGCGCAGGCGTTCAGCGTGCCACGGAGCTTGTTCACCACAAGCGTCGCCAGGGCCTCGCCTTCCACTTCCTCGGCGACCACGAGCAGCGGCTTGCCGGAGCGCGCGATCTGCTCCAGAAGTGGCAGCAGGTCCTTCATGTTGCTGATTTTCTTCTCGTGGATCAGGATGTAGGGATCCTCAACCACGCACTCCATCCGATCCGGGTCAGTGATGAAGTAGGGGGAGAGGTAGCCGCGGTCAAACTGCATGCCCTCGACCATGTCGGTGGTGGTTTCCATGGTCTTGGACTCTTCGACCGTGATGACGCCGTCCTTGCCGACTTTCTTCATCGACTCGGCGATCCGATCTCCGATCGTCGTGTCGCCATTGGCGGAGATTGTGCCGACTTGCGCGATCATCTCGCCGCTGACCGGCTTGCTGTACTTCTTGATCTCCTCGACAACCGTCTCGACGGCCTGTTCGATTCCGCGCTTGAGCGCCATCGGGTTGGCGCCTGCCGCAACGGCCTTCACGCCTTCCCGGAAAATCGACTGGGCCAGGATGGTAGCCGTCGTTGTGCCATCGCCGGCGACGTCGGAGGTCTTGGACGCAACCTCACGAACCATCTGCGCGCCCATGTTCTCGAGCGGATCCTTCAGCTCGATCTCTTTCGCCACGGTGACGCCGTCCTTGGTGATCGTGGGGCCGCCGAATTTCTTTTCGAGAACGACGTTCCGGCCCTTCGGGCCGAGAGTGACCTTCACCGCGTCGGCCAACTGGTTCACGCCGCGCAGGATCGCCTGCCGGGAACTCTCGCTATAGACAATCTGTTTCGCTGCCATTTTCCTTCCTCCTGAATCCTAACCTTTGGCCTGGTCGATCACTCCGAGAACCTCGTCCTCGCGCATGATCAGGTATTCTTCCGCGTCCAGCTTGATTTCGCTGCCGGAGTACTTGCCAAATAGAATCCTGTCGCCCACCTTAACGTCGAGCGGGACGAGCTTGCCGTCATCCAGGCGCTTACCCTGTCCAACGGCGACCACCTCACCCTCCTGAGGCTTCTCTTTCGCGGTGTCCGGGATGATGATCCCACCCATCACCGTTTCCTTCTCTTCGATCCGTTTGACCATGATGCGGTCGTAAAGCGGCCGAATCTTCATTGGACAAAACCCTCCATTTGAACTCTTTTGCTAGAGATTGAAGCGGAAACCCGGCGAACACCGGGTCCAGAGGTAATTATTAGCACACTCCGGGGAGGAGTGACAAGAGGTTTCTGTAACATATTGAAATTGAATCGTTTGTTTGTCTACGGATTTCACCGTTTGGGTCAGTGTGTTTCGCACCTTGCAGCGGGGCGTTTCGGAATTGTCAAATCTGGTAGATTGGTTTTGAATGCGGCGTACCCGCCCGCTTCTGCTGCTGGCCATCCTCGCCGTCCTGTGCGCCGTTGGCGTTGCGTTCTATGTGCAGAAACGGTTTCAGCTAGCGAGTACGGCGCCCACGCCGAAGTCCTTGCCTCCAGGAACAAGCGCCACCGCGGAATACTGGAGTTGGTCTCACACCCAAGAGGGGCGGTCTGTCGTGGAGGTACGGGCCGCGAACTACCGTCAGATCCGCGAGCCTTCCCGCTTTGATCTCGAAAAGGTCGAACTACGGATTTTCGACAAGGATGGTAAGCGCTACGACCAGGTGAGCAGCGCCCATGCCCAGTTCGATATCGAGGCGGGCGTGTTGTATTCGGATGGCCAGGTCGACATCACGATGGGAGTACCCGCCGAACCCGCTCCTGCGGGGCGACTGGTCTTCATTCGCACATCAGGAGTCACCTTCGAGAGTAAAACGGGCAGAGCGTTCACCGACCGCCTGGCGGAATTCACCTTCGATCAGGGCACAGGCAAGTGTGTGGGTGCGTCGTATAACCCGGAATTCCGCGAGCTTCACATGCGCTCACAGGCCGAAGTCAATTGGCGCGGGCGGACACCCGGCTCGATTCCGATGAAGATAGAGGCCGGCGAGTTGATTTACAAGGAGCGCGACGCAGCCGTCCTCCTGTCGCCGTGGTCGCGATTGACCCGCGGCGGCACGCTGCTCGAAGCCGGCTCTTCCATCGTCTGGCTGGGGGAAGAAGCGATCCGCCGTGTGGAGGCTAAGGATGCGCACGGCAGCGACCGGAGTGAGGACCGCCGGATCGAGTACGCAGCGGCAGTGTTGTACATGACCTTTGCGGCGTCCAGCCAGGTAGAGCGCATCGAGGGCGAGGGGAATGCCAAACTTTCATCGATCTCGGCGACAACGCGAACTGAGGTGTCGTCCGACCGGCTTGATCTGGAATTCGACGCCACTCGCAGCGACAGTGTCCTCAAGAGGGCGTGGGCAAAAGGCCGCAGCTCGGTGCAGTCGACGCCGGTTTCGACCGGTTCATCGAAACCCGCCGTTACCCGAACATTGCGCAGCGACGTGATCGAGTTGACAATGGCGCCGGGAGGCCGCGAGATCGCTTCCGTCTTGACGCATTCGCCGGGCACCGTCGAATTCGTCCCGGACCAAGCGGCTCAGAAGCAAAGGAAACTCGACGCGGGGCAGATCCGTATTGAATACGCAGGCGGCAACCGGATTCGGAACTTTCACGCGACAGATGTCGCCACGTGCACCGAAACTCCGGCGATCGCCGGTGGCAAGAAGGCCCCGCCTCCGATGCTGACCTGGAGCAAGGAGCTGACCGCTGAGTTTGATCAGCAGAGTGGCAGGCTGGCGCGGCTGGGGCAATCGGGCGACTTTCGTTACGAAGAGGGAGAACGGCGAGGCCGCGCGGACCGCGCCGTGCTCGAAGCGGCCAGCAATCTGATCACTCTGGAGGGCTCAGCCCGGCTTTGGGATGCGGCGGGATCGACCTCGTCGGATCGCATCCTGCTCGACCAGGCGAGCGGCGACATGACCGCGGTCGGCAAGGTTGCATCAACGCGAGCGCCCGAGAGCCGGACTGGTTCGGCGGGTCTTATATCGTCAGGTCAGCCGTTGCAGGCACGGGCAGACCGGATGTCCACCACCGGCCAAAACCGCCGCATTCGCTACGAGGGGGACGCCGTGGCATGGCAGGGAGGGAACCGCATCCGCGCCGATGTCATCGAAATCGACCGCACGGGGCGCGTGCTCACCGCGAACGGAAGCGTGGTCAGCCAGTTCCTCGATGAGCCTTCCGGCGCCGAATCGGATAGGAAACCGGCTCGAAGTCCAGGGTTCACGGTCGTTCGGGCCAAAGAGTTGCGATACGAGGACGAAACCCGCATTGCGCACTATCGTGGCGACGTCAAGATGACTCGCACCGCCACCGAGGTGAAAGCCGCGGAACTTCGCGCACAACTCGCTGCCGGTGATTCCGGTTCGCGCCTGGAGAAAGCGCTTGCGGATGGCCGAGTCGAGATTCTCCACAGCGCGCCAGGACGGAACCGGAGGGCCACCGGCGAACACGCTGAGTATTACCCAGGAGAAGAGAAGATCTTGCTGTATGGCGGATCTCCGCTGCTCGTGGACAGCCAGCGCGGCTCCACGAAAGGCAATCAATTGACCTGGTTTGCCAACAATGATAGGCTGCTCGTGGATGGCCGGGAGGATCAGCCCGCCATGAGCCGCATCCTTCGCAAGTAGCCCGAATGCGAAAACTCCAGACCTGCGAAATCTCCAAGTCTTACGGCGGCCGGAAAGTGGTGGACGATGTGTCGATCCTCGTCGAGCAGGGCGAAGTGGTCGGCCTGCTCGGACCGAATGGGGCCGGAAAGACGACGTCGTTCTACACGATTGTCGGCTTGATCAGCCCTGATTCCGGCCGGGTCATGCTCGACGACCAGGAGATCACCCAACTGGCCATGTATCAGCGGGCCCGACGAGGGATCAGTTACCTGCCGCAGGAGCCGTCCGTGTTTCGGAAGCTCACGGTCGAGGAAAACCTGATGGCCATCCTCGAGACACTGCCGGTGAGTGTGCACGAGCGCCGGGAGAGGCTGGCGAGCCTCGTGGAGCAGCTTGGCCTCGAGAAGGTGAAGCAGAACAAGGGGTACGCGCTTTCGGGCGGCGAACGGCGCCGGGTTGAGATCGCACGTTCGCTGGTCATCGACCCGACCTTCCTCCTGCTCGACGAGCCGTTCTCGGGGATCGACCCGATTCAGGTTCTGGAACTCCAGCGCATCATTTTCGATCTGAAACGGACCGGAATCGGCATCCTTGTGACCGACCACAACGTCCGAGAGACGCTGGCCGTGACCGACCGGGCCTACATCATCAACAACGGGAAGATCTTCCGCGCGGGTAGTCCGGAAGCCCTCGGAAGCGATCCTGAAGTGAAGCGAGTCTACCTCGGCGAAGCCTTCAACCTCGGGGTCGCGACCCAGTCGTAGCCCGGCTTTCCGGGCACCCGCTGTACTCGTCTGCGCTACAATGAGGGCGAATGAGTTTGCTTTCGCCACGGCTGCAATTGAAGGTCCAGCAGAAGCAAATCCTGACCCCTGGACTCGTCCAGATGGTCACTGTCCTCCAATTGAACCGCCTGGAATTAAAGGATCTCATCACCCAAGAGATCTCCCAGAACCCCGTGCTGGAAGAGGCGGTCGACGACGGCACGGAAGAATTGGCGCCGGAGGAAGTGCAGGCCATTCTGGAGACGGAGCGGGACGCGGCGGATCCGGCCCCCGCCGACCAAGGAATCCTCGAGGTCGTCAATACGGCCGCGGAGTTGACCGAGGGAGTCCCCGAAACAGAGGTGGAAGCCATCGACAGCCGTGTGGCCCCGGCGGGGAACGAACCCACAACGGAGACGGTCGAGGCCGTCGAGGCGCAAGCCTCAACCGATCCGTTCGAAGAAATCGATTTTGGTTCATTTTTCGATGACTACCTCGACCCCGGTTACAAGAGTCCTGCCTCCGAGCAGGTAGATAAGCCCTCTTTCGAAACGTTCCTCTCGGCGCCGGTGACGCTGTCCGATCACCTCGATTCGCAACTCAGCCTCTTGGTCCTCTCGGATTCACTTCGCGAAGCGGCGGAATTGATTATCGGCAATCTCGATGAGAACGGTTATCTGACGGTCTCACTCGAAGAGATAGCCGGCTCCTGCGAGCATACCGCTGAGGAGCTCGACGAGGCCTTGCGGATTGTTCAGTCCCTGGACCCAGCCGGCGTCGGGGCCCGGGATGTTCGCGAGTGCCTGTTGCTCCAACTGGAAAGCCAGAACGGCCGGGGTGGTGTGGCTTGGACGATGATCTCCGAGCATCTAAAGCTGGTCGAGTCAAAACAATTCAAGGAACTGGCGCGACTGCTCGGCCGTCCGATGGAACACGTCGAGATTGCGGACCACGTGATCCGCAACCTCGATCCCAGACCCGGCCTGCGTTACTCCGGCCCCGGCGCGCGTCAGATCGAGCCCGACGTCTACATCTCGAAAGAGGGTGAAGAGTACCTCATTCAGTTGAACGACGAGGATCTGCCGCAACTGCGCTTGAACCGCCAGTACCGCCGGATGCTGGATCGCGATCAGGCTCCCAACAAGGACGTCCGCAATTACGTCAAGGAGCGATACGCGTCGGCGATCCAGTTGATGAAGAACATCGAACAGCGGAAGCAGACCATCCTCAAGGTTTGCCAGTCCATCGTGCGGCGCCAGACGGACTTCCTGGACCAGGGAATCGACAGCCTGAAGCCGATGATGATCAAGGATGTGGCCGAGGAGATCGGTGTCCATCCGTCGACGGTCAGCCGCGCGGTCGCCAATAAGTACGCTCATACCCCGCAGGGGGTCTTCGAACTGCGATACTTCTTCTCCGAGGCGGTCCAGGGACCCTCGGGGAGTGCGACACCGCTTTTGATTCTGAAGCGCCGGGTGAAGAAGATGATCGGGGAAGAGGATCCAACCCATCCTCTAACCGACGAGCAGATCACCGCCCGATTGCAGGGCGAGGGCATCCACGTCACACGGCGTACCGTGGCCAAGTATCGAGAAGACATGAATATTCCGTCCACGCACCACAGGCGCGTGCGAAGCTAAAGTCCGGACTGCCGGAGGGTCGGATGAAAGTCACATATACCGGTCGCACTGAAAAACTCACCCCCACCCTACAGAAGAAGTTGGACACCAAGTTCGCCAAGCTCGCCAAACTACTCGACCAAAAGGGTGGCGAGCGGGAAGCGCACGTCATTCTGACCGTCGAGCGGCACCAGCAGCAGGCCGAAATCACCGTCCAGTTCCACGACCACCCGCTGGTTGGAATTGGCGCGAGTTCGGACCAGTTCACCGCCATCGTTACCGCCGCCGACAAACTTGAGAAACAGGTTCTCAAGCTGCGGACCAAATGGCGAGACACCAAGCGCGGACCGAAGGAATCCTGGACTGTACCAGCCGCTCCGGAGGCGGAAGAGGCCGCCACGCCGGAGCCTGCCGCAGAGAAGCGCATTTTCCGCGTCAACCAGCACGCGCGCCGGAAGCCAATGACCTTGGACGAGGCCATCCTCGAGATGGAAGAGAATCGCGACTACCTTGTCTACCGCGACGCGGAAACCGACCGACTCTCGGTGCTCCTCCGCCGGCGCGACGGCCACTACGACTTGGTCGAAGCCTGAGTCCACGATTCGGATGCCGACTAGGAGCGCGTCCCGGCAGGTCAACCGGGAGCCGGAGCTTGTCATCATTACCGGGTTAAGCGGATCCGGGAAGGTCACCGTGCTCAAGTGCATGGAGGACCTTGGCTACTACTCCGTGGACAACCTCCCGGTAGATCTCATCCAGAAATTCGGCGAACTGGTGAAGGATTCACCGCACATTCGCCGCGCCGCGCTGCTGGTTGACATTCGCGAGGGCGAGGCTCTCAAGCGGTTTCCCGACCTTTATGCGAGAATCCGCCGGGAGCGCCCCTGCACCCTGGTGTTTTTCGAGGCCGACGAGGCCACGCTTCTACGTCGCTACAGCGAAACGCGCCGGCCACACCCTTTGGGAACCGAGGAATCCGTGGTGCGAAGCCTTCGCCGGGAACGGCGTCAGTTAGCGCCGATCCGGGCGCTCGCCGAGCACATCATCAACACTTCGCGATTCAACGTCCATGAGCTGCGGGAATTCATCGCGGAGAAGTTCGGTGGAAACCGTGACCAGTCGCGCATCATGGTCAACGTCACCAGTTTCGGCTACCGGTACGGCGTGCCACCGGATAGTGACCTGGTGTTCGACGTTCGCTTCCTGCCTAATCCGAACTACATCCCACAATTCAATAAGCTCAGTGGGCGGCATCCGAGGGTGGCCCGCTACATCCGATCGTTCCCACAAACAACGGAGTTCGTCCAACGGATCACGGACCTTCTCGTCTATCTTCTGCCGCATTACACCCGTGAGGGCAAGAGTTACCTGACGATCGCCTTTGGCTGCACCGGCGGCCGCCACCGCTCGGTGATGATGGCCGACGAGATCCGCCGTCGCCTTTCTCGCGTTGGCTTCCGCGTCAAGTCAACGCACCGGGACATCGAGAAGAGTGGAACGTAGTTGGCGAGCCGGGGCGCCCACGCGGAAAATCTACCGGTTTCCCAATGTCCCTGATTCGTTTGACCTTAGCGCGGCCGGTGCGGTATCCTCAACAGAAGAGTCCGATCGCAAGGAGTAGACAGTAACTAGATGGCAAACACTTTTTCTGCCTTGAAGCGGGTGCGGCAGACCGGGCGCAAAACCGAAATTAACCGCGCGCGCAAGTCCAGGCTGCGTCACCAGATCCGTACCTTCCGGCGCCTGTTGGAGACGAAGGACATGAGCGCGGCCAACGCCGCACTGCCCGGTACTTTTTCGATCATCGACCGCGCGGCGAAGTGGGGCATTATTAAGAAGAACACGGCGGCCCGGTACAAGTCGAGACTAACCACCCGCCTGAAGGCGACCGCAGCCGCGTAAGGCCCTTCACTCCGCCAGTCTCAGAATAAATTCCTCCAGCACGATCCGGTCGTCGGGGTTGGCGTCCCGAAGAGCACTGTCCGTTTCGAAAATCTTCTTCAGCACCGCCTCCAGTTGTTCCCGAGTGAAGATGGACGCGGTGTGCAGAATTTGCTCCGCTCGAGACCGCCATATCGGCCGCCCCGGACCGGAAAGCTGCTGTTGCACCTGCTGGGGAGTGCGAAGTCCCTTTTCCTTTGCGGCCAGCGCAAGACGGAACAGCGTTGCCAGAAAGCTCAACGCCAGGGGGAGATACTCTCCCTGACGAACGAGCTTGTGCAGCAGCTCGAGAGCGCGCATACGGTCCCGACGGCCCAAGGCATCCACGAGCACAAAGATCGTCGATGCGCTCGAGTCCGGCACGAGTGCCGCCACGTCTTCCGCCTGGACCTTCCTCGATCGGCCGGTGTACAACCGGAGCTTCTCGATCTCGGCCGCAACCCGCATTCCGTCCGCGCCTACGGTTTCCACGAGCGTGTCGATCTCGGCGCGATCGATCGTTACGCCCGCATGCCGAGCCAGTTCACGGGCGAGCAGCCTCGCTTCCTGGACGGTAAGCTTGGGAAACTCGACCACTGCGGGCACGCAGTCGTAAAACTTACGCACGCGTTCTGCTTTCTGCTTGTCTTCGCCTTCAAGGTCGTACCGGCCAGCTTCCAGCACTATGACCGAGAGGGGTGTCGGATCCCGGACATACGCGGCGAGCGTCTCCGCCGCCCGCGCCGTTCCGCCTTTCTCGTCCTCTCCGCCGGCTTTGCCCCGCGGAAGAGCGGCCTCGGCGTTTGAGGCGCAGATCACCCTGCGTGGGGCGAACAGCGAGAGCGACCGGGCATCATCCACTACATCGCTCAGGCTTGTCTCATCGAGGTCGTAGTGCGAAAGTCCCTCCTGGCGCTCCTCAGGACTCAGCACACGTTCCACCAGCGCCCTCCGGCACTGGTCCCGCCGATGCGGTTCCGCACCCAAGAACAGGTAGACGGGCGCGGGTTCCTGCCGCTGGATCTGAGCAAGGAATTGGTCCGGTGACATGTTCAAAATTTCTCAAGAACTGCACTGACCACCGTGCGGGCTACGTCACGGCTTAGCCGGTCCAACGCGGGATCACTCTCCTCGAAATATGCCACCTGGTCGACGCTGATCTCATAGCGTTCCCTGGCTTCGAGGCCGCTTCGTGCGTAGAGCACAGCGCCCGTGGCCCGTTCACGCAGCGAAATGTCGAGAACTACGCTCATCTGTACCGCACTGGCACGGCTCGTCGCCGGATCAAGGATTGTCGGGTAGTAGTTATAGAGAGCCACCCGCCCTTCGAGCACGGCGTCCGCTTCGGCGGGGTCTGCGACTATCCGGTAGCGAGTGCGCGAGAGAAACTCCCGGGTGATCGCGGAAGGGAGCCGTTCTGTCAGCTTGTATCGAATCGTCGCATTGGTGAACGCGGGAACAGCGATCGTCTTGATGTTCTTTGGCAGGAGGTCCGCTTTTCCCGCGACGTGGTATCCGCATCCGCCCAGCCATAATGCAGGGAGGACAGCCACGACCAACCAGGGACGCAGGATCTTTCGTCTCATTGTTCCCCGCGCTGTTCCGTACGCAGCAGGGAAGCTGCCACGGCCGTCGCATTCTCGGCCATCAGCCGGAAGTTGTCGGCGACAATCCAGAACCAAAGGCCTCGCGGGTTATTTCGGTCCCGTGCGATGGAGCCCACGGCAATGCCGCCCTGGCCGGCAATCCCGACATTCGTTGGCGGCTCGACATCAACCCCACGGACGTCCACTTCGGGGGACGCCAGCGCGGTGGCAATGGCTTCTGTGTCGGGCGGGTCCTCGAACTCCGCGTGAACGGAAATGCTGTGGCCATGAAAGACAGGCGCCTGAATCAAGCGGATCGAGGGCATGGGGACGCCGCGAAGCCCCGCGAGGAGAGTCGCCAAGTGCCGCTCTATTCGCTGCTCAATCGAACCCAGAGCTTCCGGGGCTTCACTCCCATAGCGCGAAAGCATCGCGAAGCTTAGTTGTGTGTCAAAAACGTCCGTCGGCAGAGTCCGGAAGGAGAGAAGACTGACCGTCTGTTTCTGCAGTTCGTCGAGACCCTGCTGCCCTCTTTCGCTCGCCGGCTCGAAGATATGAGCGATGACGTTCAGCAACTTGGGCGTTCCGGCAAGCCGGCTCAAGAATAGGGAAAGAGCTATCGCCGCCGGATGCGCGATCACATGGAGTGTTCCTGGTGGCGGGGCATATCCAGGCGGCTCGGCCACAGGTGCTCGCAATCGCGCCGACGGATCCTCTTCCGTCGCGTAGGTGAGATCGATGATAGCGCCTTGCCGCGTGGACTTCCGGGTCAGTTCCATGGCTTTCCGGCTCGAATCGGGTGAGCCGGCAAGAAACGTCACTTGCGCGTCCCTCAGGTTGGTCTCGTCGAGCGGCGTGATCACCGCCGCTTCGCCTCCCTCAGACGTCAGCTTGGCGGTGTCTGCGTCCACGCCGATCAACTTCACCGAGCGGGCGATTTTCTGCTCGTTGATCAGTTCGCGCAGTTCCCGGCCGATCAGTGACTCTCCACCCACAATTGCTACAGTTCCTGTCTTCATGCGACTAGCCCGGCAAACTCTCCGTACGTGGGACGGGATGGCGAAGCCGCCTCTTAACAATGCCACCGAGCCGAACGACAATTCCGCTACCCACATACGTGACCGCCATCGCCAACAGCACGGGCTCGGGAAAATTCCAGATCAGGTAGAAAAATCCGCCCCAGACAATCACCGTCAACGGAGACCGCGGCGCCAACAGTTGCACGTCCTTCATGCTCCTGTACCGCCACGTGCTCACCATCAAGAACGCCAGGAGGGCCATCAGCACCAGCCACGCGAGCGCCAGCGGCCAGTACTCGATGGGCGCTGAATCCGCGGCAAACACAATCGCGGCGACGAGCGCGGCAGCCGCCGGGATCGGCAGGCCTACGAAGTACTTTCTGTCCGGCTTCCCCGGATTCTTTGGGACTGGGTTCTTCTGGACGTTGAACCGCGCCAGCCTGACGGCTCCACAGAGCAGGAAAAGGAAGGCGATGAAGTAGCCCATCTGCCGCAGGTGATCGGCCACGAACGCCCCCGTCGTCCCATCCACGAACTGGACACCCCAGGAGACCGCCAGAACGGCCGGCGCGACTCCGAAGGTGATCACGTCGGCAAGCGAGTCCATTTCACGGCCGAAATCGCTGGTTGTATTCGTCATGCGCGCGATCCGGCCATCGAGTCCGTCGAGAAAAACCGCGACGCCGATCGCCTTGGCAGCCACTTCGAAGTGAGGACTGTGCCCGAGTTGTCCGGAGGCGGCGAGAAGCGCACCCTGGAATGACTTGAGGATCGCGAGGAACCCGAGCAGAGCGTTCCCTGCCGTGAAGAGCGTCGGGAGCGCATAAGCGGCTCTCCGCGGCCGCCGGTCCGGAGAATTCGGATCGATCAGTCTCTCGGGAAGGCTCAGTCTGCCCATCCTGGCTCCAGTCCCTCCGGCGTCATCCGCTCGCCCGCGCGCAATGCGGGCGCAGCGAATTCGCAACGCCACGCGAGCACACTCGATCCCCCCATGACGCGCTCTCCTTCTCGCACTTGGATTGCCCATTCCGGGCCGAGCACGACGTCCACGCGTGATCCGAACTTGATCAGGCCAACCCGTTCACCCGTCTGGACGACATCGCCGGTTTTCTTCTTGAAAACGACACGGCGTGCGATCAGCCCCGCGATCTGCTTGAAAACGACACGTGTTCCGTCTCCCTGGATCGTGACCTCGTTCTGTTCGTTCTGGGAAGAGGCTTCCTCCCGGCTGGCAACCAGGAATCGTCCGGGCTTGTATTGAACGTCCGTAATGCATCCCGAAATCGGCGCCCGGTTGACGTGCACGTCGAAGATATTCAGGAAGATACTGATCCGTGTGTGCGACGGACCCTCTTTCTTTACAGCCACGATCTTGCCGTCCGCCGGAGACACAGCCACCGCTCCAGCCGGAATCGGGCGCTCGGGATCACGGAAGAAGTAAAGGCAAAAGGCTGCAAGAAGATAGAGCGGGATGCCCCATGCAGGGCGAGTGAAGTACGAGACCACGCCGCCGCCGGCGGTCAGTGCAAGTGCGTAGTAGATTCCGTCGAGCACCATCGACTGCCACCATTCTCGCACAACGCCAGCAGCACGGACCCGGGTCCTCGGTGAGCTTAACTACAACGCAGCCACGAGCTTCGCGAGGAGGGCGGTCCGGTCGGCGATGCGGTCCGCGAGGATGTTTTCGCGTGGCGAGTGGGCGCCTTCCCCGACCGCGCCCAGCCCGTCGAGGGTCGGGACTCCCAAGGCCGCGGTGAAGTTGCCGTCCGAGCCGCCACCGCTCGTGGATTCTTCAAGCTCGCGTCCCAGTTCGCCCGCCAGCCGGCGCGCCGTCCGAAATAGACGAACAACACTGGCGGACCGCTCCATGGGCGGACGGTTCACGCCACCCGCCACCTCGATGATGCATCGCTTGTCCACGGGCTTCAGGGCCCGGAATTTCCGATCGAGGGCCGCGGCATCGCTCGCCCGCGGCGCCCGGATGTCGAACGTGACCCGGGCCTCGTCCGGCACCACGTTCGACCTCGTGCCGCCTGAAATCACACCCGGACTCACTGTGACACCGCGCTCCAACTTCGTGAATCTGGAGACCTTCCCGATCTGTTGAGCCAGTTCCACGATTGCGTTGGCGCCCGAGGAGAAATCCAGACCGGCGTGCGCCGACCGGCCTCGGACGATCATCGTGTAATCGCCGACACCCTTTCGCGCGGTTTTCAGCTTTCCTTCGAGCCCGGTGGCGGGCTCGAGCACCAGGACCGCTTCGCTCTTACGAGCTTCCCGCTCGATTAGAGCACGGGAAGAGTCGCTTCCCACCTCCTCGTCCGAGTTCACCAACAGTACGACTCTGTGGCTCACCGGCGTCTCTAGTGCCCGCAACGCCCGTATCGCGAAAACGAAGAAGGCAAGCCCCCCCTTCATGTCCAGTGCGCCCGGGCCCCAGATCCTCCCATCCGCCTCCCGGAACGGCATTCGGGCAAGCGTGCCGGTCGTGTAAACCGTATCCGAGTGGCCGATCGCAAGAATCTGGCCGGACTTTCGACGCCCGGGCAGCTCGAATTCACAGCGAAGGTGGTTTCCGAATCGCCCCCCGGGAAATGTTCTGGTTTCCGCGATGTCCGAGACGGCGCCGGCAAACAGTTCAACGAAACAATTTACGGCTGCCGGATCGTCACTCGGCGACTCGCACTCGACGAGGCGCCGGATGAACCCGACGATCTCCGACTGCCGCGACTGCGCAAAAGAGAGGTGGCTGTCCATCGCTTGCTATAATAGCCAGTCCACATGCCAGTCCTCGACATTGAAGCCATCCGCAACATCCTGCCGCACCGTTATCCGATGCTCCTGGTGGACCGCATCCTCGAGTTGGAGCCGGAGCGGATCGTCGGAATCAAGAACGTCACTGTCAACGAACCGTTCTTTGCCGGCCACTTCCCGGCGTTTCCCGTGATGCCCGGTGTCCTGATCGTCGAGGCCATGGCGCAGGTGGCGGGCGTGCTCGTGCTGAAGGAGATCGGTGACCGGCAAGACAAACTTGTCCTGCTCGCCTCGATCGAGAAGGCGAAATTCCGCAGGCCGGTGTTGCCGGGAGACCAGTTGCGTATCGAGATGAAGGTCGGCAAACGGAAGGCCAGCGTGGCGCTGATGTACGGAGAAGCCACCGTTGACGGGGTGGTGGTGGCGGAGGCCGAGGTGCTCTGTAAACTGGCCGACCGCGAGCAGAAAAAGAACCCCTGATTCAGCCCGAATGCCAGTTCATCCCACGGCGATCATCCATCCCCAAGCCCGGGTTGCGGAGAGCGCCGATATTGGTCCCTACTGCGTTATCGGAGCGGAAGTCTCGATCGGCGCCGGGACCCGGCTCATGGCTCACGTTTACATGGAAGGGCCGACCGCCATCGGCGAAGACAACACGTTCTTCCCGTATTCCACGGTCGGCGTCGCTTCTCAGGACCTGAAGTACAAGGGCGAGCGGGCGGAGACGCGCGTCGGCAACCGCAACCGGATTCGCGAGTTTGTGACCATCCACCGCGGCACCGAAGGTGGAGGCCTGCTGACCGAAATCGGCGACGACAACCTGCTGATGGCTTACGTCCACATCGCCCATGATGTGCGCGTCGGCAACCAGACCGTGCTGGCCAACGGCGTCACGGCGGGAGGGCACGTCCTGATTGGTGACTGGGCAGTCGTCGGAGCGTTCACGGGATTGCACCAGTTCTGCCGAGTGGGCCGGCACTCGATGATCGGCGGATACAGCGTCATCACCCAGGACGTGATGCCGTTCGCAACGATCGTGAGCGACCGTGAAACGAAGGTGTTCGGCGCGAACAAAACCGGTCTCGAACGACGGGGCTTTCCCGACGCCTCGATCGACGCGATCAACAAAGCCATCCGGCTGCTGACCCGATCGGGCTTGAATGTTTCTCAGGCTATCGATCGTATTCAGTCGGAAATGCCGGCGTGTTCGGAAGTCGAAGAGATGCTGGAGTTCATCCGGGGCTCCGAGCGCGGTGTAATCAGGTAGAACTCCTTGTCGTTCCCATGAAGTACGCTCTCATCGCGGGCAACGGCCGCTTTCCGATCCTCGCCCTCGAGGAAGCCGGAAAGCTGGGTCACGAGGTCGTCGCCATCGGCATTCGTGAAGAAGCGGCACCCGAGATCGAAACGCTGGCGTCGCGCTGCTTTTGGATCTCTCTAGGCCAGTTGAGCCGGCTGATCGAGATCCTCAAGAGCGAAGGTGTCAGCGAAGTCGTCATGGCCGGTCAGGTCAAGCACGCGCAGATCTTTTCTTCGATCCGCCCGGACTGGCGACTGCTCAAGCTGCTGACATCGCTGCGTCAGAAGAATACCGATGCCCTGATCGGCGGTGTTGCGAAAGTCCTCGAAGACGAGGGCATACGCCTGGTTGATTCGACCTTCCTCCTCAAGCCGTTACTGGCGGGGGAGGGGGTGCTGTCGCGGCGCAAGCCCGAGGACGACGAAGAAGCCGACCTCGCATACGGCCGCCGCGTGGGCAATGCATTGGCCGATTTCGACGTCGGCCAGAGCGTCGCCGTAGCCGAGCGCGCCTGTGTCGCCGTCGAGGCGATGGAGGGAACCGACGCCATGCTGCGGCGGGCGGCGGGCTTGGTGAACGGGCGGCCGCTGCGCCTCGTCAAGGTGTCGCGCCGCCGCAAACACCTGCTGTTCGACGTGCCCGTGGCTGGTCCCGCCACCATCGCCGTCATGCGCGAGACCGGTACCACGGCGTTATCCGTCGACGCCGGCCGCACGCTGCTGCTCGACCGCGACGAGATGATCGGCGCCGCCGATGCCGCTGGTATCACCTTGATTGGTTGCCCGCCCGAAGAGTAGCGCGGGGGGCGTTCTCCGTGTCGCCGTCCGATCTCCCGCCATGATACTGTCGGGGTGATGTTCATTCCGGAGGTACGGTGAATAAGATTCGAGCTGCCGTCGTCGGCGCCGGGCAGTTTGGGCGGAATCACATGCGCGTGATTCACGGCTCCCCACGCGCGGAACTGGTCGCGGTCGTCGACATCGATCCGGAGCGCGCGGCCGAGGCGGCAGCGCCTTACGGGTGTCGGGCGCTTACAGATCTTGCCGCTCTGAACGGGAGCGTTGATGCGGCCATCGTGGCCACGCCGACTAGCGCTCATGTCGACGTCGCCCTTGCTCTGATGAACGCCGGCATTGACGTTCTCGTCGAAAAACCCATCGCGCGGGATCTTACCTCGGCACGCTACCTGGCTGAGGCTGCGGAGAGCAGCCGCCGGATCTTACAGGTGGGCCACCTGGAACGTTTCAACCCGGCCGTCTCGGCGCTCTCCGCGAACGTACGTCTTCCGTTATTCTTTGAGGTGCATCGCCTCAGCCAGTTCACGCCGCGCAGTCTCGACATTGACGTCGTGCTGGACCTAATGATCCACGACATCGACATCGTGCTGTCGATGGTCGGCTGCATGCCTGAGGAAATTCGCGCAGCGGGCATCTCGATCCTCACGCCAAAGGTCGACATCGCGAACGTGCGGCTCTCATTCCCCGGGGGGTGCGTCGCCAACCTTACTGCAAGCCGTGTGTCGACAGAGCGTGTCCGCAAACTTCGGCTCTTTCAACCGAGCGAGTATCTGTCGATCGACTATGGACGTCAGGAAGCCTTTTCACTGTCGGTGACGCCGGATCGCCGGATCGCGCCGAGAACGCTCACGGTCCAAAAAAACGAGCCGTTGCAGCTCGAACTCGAGCACTTCTTCGAAAGTGTCGAAACCCGCAGACCGCCGCGAGTCGGCGGCCGTGATGCCGTGCGCGCGCTCGAGGTCGCGTTGGGCATTCTTGGTAAAATTGAAGAGCACTCCCGGGTGGTGGCCCAATCCCTCGCATCCGCGCAGAAAGGTTAGATGTAGGCCTTGGACCCGCCTCTCCAGGCATATGACGAGGAACTGAGGCTCTTCCCCGACTGGAAGAGCCAAGAGGTCAGCGTGCGCTCGTTGCGCCCCTTCGCGGCCTCGCTTGTCCTGCACGCCATAGCCATCAGCGGGCTGCTTTTGTTGCCCGCCGGCTCTGTTCTAGACCGCTCCGGTCCGCGGACCCTCGCCCAGTTGCCCGAACCGTTCAAGCTCGTGGAGCCGCCGCTCGAGCTGACCCAGACGGAACCGAACCGGGGGAAGGCCAGCAAGAGCGTCGACCTGGAAGCACTTCTACCCCGGCCGCCCCTTCAGCTTCCTCCTGCGCTTCCGTCGACGACCAGGCCCGCTGCGCGAGTCCTTGCGCCGCCATCCCCTCCCACTCCAGAGGTCGCGGCGCTTCCGGAGCCACCAAAGATCGACACAGCCGGGAGCAGGCTCGCACAGCCCTCCGTACAGCCTCCCGGCAGCTTGACCGCGTCTCCCCCGCAGATCCAGACAGAAGAGAAGCCGAAGCTCGCTTTTGAGAGGCCGGGTTCTCCTGCCGGCGAGCCGGGTTCGGAAGGTCGCCAGTTGGCGCGGCTCGCCCCGCCCGGCGGTTCCGTCTCCGAGGTCGGACGAGAGCTCGCGGGCGGACGCTCGGCTGGGGGGTTGGTCGTGGGAGATCTGGGAGAAGGCATCGGCGGGCTGGGCGAAGGTCTGAACCTTCCGCCGTCGCCCGGCCGGTCCGGCAGTTCGCTCGAACTGCTGAGCGACCCGATGGGAGTCGACTTCCGCCCCTACCTGATCAAGGTCCTCTCCGCGGTGCGCCGGAACTGGTTTGCGGTGATGCCGGAGAGCGCCAAACTAGGGCGCCGCGGGAGGGTGGTGATCCAATTCGCCGTCAGCCGGGACGGAAGCGTGCCCAAACTAGTGATCGCTACCCCCTCCGGTACCGACGCGCTGGACCGGGCGGCTGTGGCTGGCGTCAGCGCGTCGAACCCGTTCCCGCCGCTGCCTGTAGAGTTTCGCGGTGGGAGTGTTCGTCTTCAGTTCGTCTTTCTTTACAACCTCAAGTCAAACTGAGCGCCGCGAGCGCGGCCCGGAGTGTTCCCGAAGTGTCCCCGGTTTTTCACAGCCTCCTGTCTTCTCTTCGTGGGAGAATCGAGGTTCCACAATGAAGGGCCGTCTGCTTGCCGCGACACTCTGCTACGTAATCCTTGGCGCCGTCGCCACGTTGACCCTCGGCGGGAAGCCTCTCGCCTTTGTTCTGCTCTTTCTCGCCGCGCTTGCCGTCAAAACCTGGATCCATTCCGTCCGGAGCGAGTAGCATCCGTTCCAAATTGAAACACGGCGTTCCAAACCGAAACCTGGAGTGGCCGGAGCGCGTTCAAAACAGGACTCCCTAGTCCATGCTACTCATCGCCTGATCGTCCCCTTTTTCGGCTAACTCGTTGTATCACCGTCAGGTGTTCACCGTAGTCCCTCGTCTGTGATGTTGGCCCTGGATGTGCTTTTTCTTCTCCACGTCGGGCCGTTCAACCCGACGTCGCGATTCCGGGAGTACCGGGGATCGAATCCGCCGAAAAGAAAAAAGAAGGGTCATCGACATGAACGCTACACGTGTGTCCGGACGGGGCAGTGAGAATCCGAATTCGAAGCGTGACCGAATCATCCTCGATCACCTTCCGCTTGTCAAAGCCATCGCCCTACGGGTCCATGAGAACCTGCCGGTACACGTGGACCTCGATGATCTGGTGCACGCCGGCATCCTGGGTCTGTTCGATGCCGCCAAGAGATACAACCCGAGCAAGCGGGTGAATTTTCCGAGTTACGCGAAGCACCGCATCAAGGGCGCGATTCTTGACAGCCTTCGCCAACTCGATTGGGCCTCCCGTGACATGCGGCGGCGGCATAAGCAGATCGAGGCGGCCACGCGCGACCTGGCTGCCGTCCTGAAGCGCAATCCGACGCAGGCGGAACTGGCGGCGAAGATGGGCGTCGGGATGGATCGCTGGCAACAGATGATGGTTGAGATGCGGAACGTCGGGCTGGTTTCCGCGTCGGGCCGTGGTCCCGAAAACGAAGACGGCCCCCCACCCGATTTTCCGGCCGAAGAGGAGACTCAACCCGACTCGATCTGCGCACGCGAGCAACTTCGCGGGCATCTACGGGTCGCCATGGGGACGCTGCCGGAAAGGTACCGGAAAGTCGTACTACTTTACTACACGAATGAGATGACCATGCGGGAGATCGGCGAAATCATGGGGATCAACGAAAGCCGGGTATCCCAAATCCACAAGTCCGCCCTGCAAAAAATGGCTGAGGCGCTTCAGTCCGCGGGGATCACTTCAAGCGGAGCGTTCTAAGGATCGCCCGGCCTACTTGATCTCGACCGAGTATGGCATGAGCCGCAACATGCCGCCCTCGATCCAGGCGTTGATGTGCACGCCTTTCGTGAGTGAGCGGAACCGGCTTTCGAGCGCCGACACTTTGGACTTGCTCAGCAGGCGCTCGACGATGCTGCGTTTGGGTGGATACACGACGAGATTCACCCGCTGCGTGTCGGGGACCTGCGCTTTCCGCCGCGCCAGTTCGATGGCTTGGTCAATACCGCCCAATTCGTCCACAAGGCCGCGCACCTTGGCCTGTGACCCCAGCCACACGCGACCCTGTGCCAGCGGCTCGATCTCGTCGAACTTCCGCTTGCGCGCATCTGCCACCTTCTGGACGAAAGTCCTGTAGTTGTCGTCGATCCCATCCCGGAGCTTCTTGCGCGCGGCGTCGCTGAGCGGTTGGTAATCGGAGTCGAGATCGGCGAACCGCCCGCGGGTGAGCATTTCCTTTTGGATGCCGAGTTTGTCATAGAGGCCCCGCAGGTTCACCTTGCCGAAAACCACGCCGATTGATCCGGTGATCGTTCCCGGATACGCCACCACCGGATCGCCGGTCATGGCCATGTAGTAGCCGCCCGAAGCGGCGGCGTCAGACATCGACACGACCACCGGTTTCGCCCGGCTGAGGGTATTCATCTCGCGCCAGATTTCGTCGGATGCAAACGAGCTTCCCCCCGGCGAGTCGATGCGCACCACCACGGCTCGAATGGCTTCATCCTTCGCCACGTCCCGCAAGAGCCGGATAAAACGCTGCGCATAGATGCCACTTTCGCCGGACAGGTCGTCCCCGCTGCCGCCTTCGATCGAGCCCTCCGCAACCACCAGGGCGATGCGCCGTCCCGCGGGCCGTTCCGCAGCCACGGCACGGAGATAATCCCGGCAACCCAACTTTTTCAGATCGTCCTGCGCGAGGCGCTTTCTTAGTTCGCTGTATACCTGGTCCTCGTAAACCAGTGCATCGACCAAGCCCTTCTTCAGCGCCTCTTCGGGAAGAAAGGGGCCGTCATCGATGGCGGCCCTGATCTCGTTCGGATCTTTCCGCCTGCCTTCAGCCACCGTCGAAATCAGGTGCGCGAACAGTTCATCGAGGATCGAGTTCAGCACCTCCCGTGTCTCCGGGCTCATCGACGTCCGTGTGAACATGTCGCCGAAGTCCTTATAGCGGCCGGCGTGCTCGATCTCCACCTGAACGCCGATCTTGTCCAAGGTCTTGCGGAGATACATCACCTCTGCACGGAGACCCTTTACGTCGAGCCAGTCTTCCGGGGCCATGTACACGCGATCTGCGGCGCTCGCGAGATAATACTCCCGCGTGCGCGCCGAGCGAAGGTACGCCACCAACGGTTTTCCCGACTTGCGGAAACGGGCGAGGCAGCCGCGGATTTCCTGGAGTTTCCCCCACCCGACGTTCAGCCCGCCGGGCAGCAAGACGACGGCTTTGATGCGCGGGTCGGTCTCAGCCCGGCGAAGGATTCGCCATACGTCGCTGACCGTGAGCGGTTCTTTCTCTTCGAAAAAAGGAAGCGGGATGCTCATCGGCGCCTGCTCGGGGATGTCCCCTTCCAGGTTCAGCACGAGTGTCGATCCGTCCGCAATCGCCGGAGGCCGTTCTGCCAGCCGCACAGCCGCGAAAAGCAGGATGATCAGCGCAAGTCCCGCGAGGATGACCCCGGTCAGGACGCCGATGAGGAACTTCACCATGGTCTTTTGTCCAATCTTAGGCGCCCGTCAGGATCAGGTCGACCCGGCGGCTCACATCTTTCAGGTAGGGCAGGTCGCCGCCTTCGAGTTCCACCGTCGCCGAGCCTTTGTAGCCGACTTCGGCCAGCGCTTTGTAGACTTCCTTCCAGTCGATGTCGCCCTCGCGCAGATTCACGAAGTCCGCCTTCATGTTCTTGAAGCGGAAGTCCTTGAAGTGCAGCTTGCAGATGCGCTTGTTGAGCGTGCGGATCCAGTCCTGCGGATAGCCGTAGAACACCATGTTGCCGACATCGACGTAGGCCCGAACCCAAGGGCTCTTGAACTCGTCGACGTAGCGCGCCATTTCAAGCGGGCTCAGCAGGAACTTGTTCCAGACTTCCTCGATGCCGATGACCACCTTCATTTTCTCCGCCATCGGGATCAGCTTGCGGATCTGAACTTGCGAGCGGGTCCACGCGTCTTTGTAACTGGTCTGCGGGTTCACGACCGCCGGAACCAGCAGCACGGTATCCGCGCCCCAGAGTTGCGCGTTCTTGAGGCTCGTCTCCATGCCCTTCATACTCTCGGCGACTACCGCCGGGTCGGCCGAGGAGAGCGGGTATTTCCAATGGGCCGAATTCATCACCGAGTGAATCCGCACCTTCGTTGCATCCGAAGCTTTCTTGAACTCCTCCGCCTTGCGCGGATCGGTTTCGGTGTTGGGCTCCATCTCTTCGAATCCGGCATCGCGGGCCATCTTGAAACGGTCCATGATGCTGAGCTTCTCCGGCAGCATGCCGAACCAGATCGCTTTCTTGATCGGCAAGCGTGCCGGAGCGGCGGAAGCCATCGCGGCCGCCGCTGTCGAACCTAGAAACGTACGCCGAGTCATTCTTATTTCTCCCTTTTCAATTCTGAAGTCAGAACTCTACTCCGAAATCCCTGCTTTTATGCAAACTCTACCCCAACGTCTGCGCCGACCTGCCGGATATACCGCTTCCCTTCTTCGTACTCTTCCGCGGTCTTCAGGTGTTCCAGCATCAAGGGGGCCTCGGAAGGCAGCTTCGCAAGCTCTCGAAGGTAGGAGCGGTAATCGACCTCGCCTCTGCCCGGCACAACTTCGACGAAGTGCACGTTCATCTCGACCACCCACGCCAGATCCTTCGCGTGGCAGGAGACGATCCATGGACCAAGCTTCCGGAAGCACTCCTCAACGAATTTCCCGCTCTGATAGAAGCGTTCCGGACTGTTGATTCCGTTGCAGACGTCCATGTGGACCGCGAACGCTTTCCGGTCGATCGCCTTGATCAGGCGAAGGTATGCATCGGGCCCATCCGGCAAGCTCCAGCCCATCATCTCGAGGGTGAATTTCGTCCGCGTCGGCTTGACTTCGTCGATGAGGCGGCGGCAATTTTCGACCGTTGCATCAAAGAATTCCTTGGAGAAATTGCCGGGATGCGGACCGTACCACACTTTGGGATTCATCGAACCGGCGATGTCCACGCAGCATCGTGCGCCCACGGCCTCGGCGAGCGCCAATCGCCCGGTAACGAATCGCATATTCTGTTGCCGCTTCTGGGGATCCGGATCGAGCATGTTGACCCAGGCGCCGACTTCGGCAATAGTCACCCTTTCGGCGGCAAAGGCCTTCTCGATTTCACGGACTCTCGCCGTATCGTCAGGTTTGGCGTTCGGGCAGTATGCCGCGCTGTAACCGAGCCTCCGGTGTTCGCGGGCCATTTCCTGTGGATCGTCGGTCTTCAGGAAGATCGGGCCGCCAAGCCGAATAGGGCGCCCTGAGGCATGGAAAGGAACGGCTGCGCCGGCCATTACGGCCAGTGCACTGCGGCGGGTCGGTCTGTAACTCACCCCCCGATTCTACATCGAAGTCAAGCACTCCCTCGGCACGTTGTTCCGCGCGGCCGTCTCCAGCCTGTGCTGCGCGCAACTCAGATCAAATTGGGGATTTTGATGATCTTCTTCTGTATCGCGTATTGGACGAGCTGGGCTTTGTTGTGGATGTCGAGCTTACGCATCAAGTTAAACTTGTGCGCCTCCACGGTTTTGACGCTCAGGTTCAGTTGGCAAGCGACCTCCTTGACGGAATTGCCCTCGGCGAGCATCTTGAGGACTTCTTTCTCACGCGGCGTCAGCGTTGCGAAACGTGGAAGCCGGTCGGTCGACTTGATCCGCGTCCGGAAATCATCCACCAATTGTGAGAGCATTCGCGGGCTGAGGTAGCTACCTCCCCGCGAGACGTCCCGTATAGCGGCCACCAGTTGCGGCGCCGGGCTGTCCTTGAGCACGTAGCCGCTCGCTCCGACTTCCATACCCTCGACGAGGTAGTCCTCATCGTCATACATGGTGAGAAACAAGACCTTCGTCTCAGGGCGGTTTCTACGGATCTGGCGGGTCGTCTCGAAGCTGCTGGGTCCCGGCATGCCGATATCCATCAATACGACGTCGGGCCGAAACTGACCAGCCCGTTCGAGCGCTTCGGTGCCGTTGGCTGCCTCGCCGACAATCTCGATGTCTGACTCAGCGGCCAGCAGCGTTTTCACACCCTGGCGGAACAGCGTATGATCGTCCGCCAGCAGAATTCGAATCTTGGCCATACACTCACGCTCGATTCCTTCCGGGACAATCCGGGATTTTCGGGCCGTTCCTGTCAATTTCTGGTGTCACTGGCAGTTCGATGAGCACCTGCGTCCCCTTCCTTGGCCGGCTTTGTATTTGAAATTCGCCCCTGAACAACGCCACTCGTTCTCGCATACCAGGGAGGCCATGGGATTCGCTTTTCCCAGACTTTTCTTCGACCCGGAAGCCGACGCCGTCGTCGGCCACCCGGAGCCTCAATCTTCCATCGGCATGCACCGCGGAAATGTTTACACAGCCGGCCGAAGAGTGGCGTGCGATGTTGTTGGCGCACTCCTGTATCAGGCGATATACCACCGCGGCGACACGCTCCGGCAGCTCCGTCAGGTTGGAGGTCCTGACGCGGACCTCCATGCCGTGAAAGCGTCTCAGACGTGTCGCGATCTGTCGGAGTGCGGCCGGCAGACCAAGCTGTTCCAGAACCGCCGGGCTTAACGCCCCGATGAGGCGCCGGATCTCGCTGATCGTTCGCTCCGTCAGTGCCCGGGTCTCCGCCAATCCGGTCTTCAGGTACTCCAGGCTCTCGGGAATCAGCCGTTCGAGCAACTCCAGTTGCAGGCGGATGCAGAGCAGTGACTGGCCCGCCTCGTCGTGCAACTCCGCGCTGATTCGCCTCCTCTCCCGCTCCTCGGTCGCGACCACCGTCGCGCCCAGGGCCCGCACCTGTTCCTCCCGCGCCGCCAGGTCTTCGACGAGACGGGCCTTTTCCGCTGCCAGCAGACAGCGCTCCCCAGCCGCCGCCAGCAGGTCCTGCTCCCTTGGGAGCCACTCGTATGGCCCTGCGAAGCCGAACTGGATCACCCCCACGGCGCAGTCGCCTGCCGCCAGAGGCACCGACCAGCACGAGCGGTACCGCCCCCGCCATTTCGGGTCGAGGGCGAGCCCCTCCACCCGTCCGCAACGGCACGCCGGTACGGAGAGCTTGCCGGACCGGAACTGGGTCCCCGTCACCCGCAACGGCCGCGCTTCCAGCTTGTCCGTGCCCTCCACGGCCGCGCGCAGAATCCAGTCACCCGAGTCCCAATCCCGGAGGAAGAGCGCTCCCGCCCGTGCCCGGCAGAACCTGGTAAGCGTCTCGATCATCCTTGGAAGGAGCTCATCCATCGTCTTCGATTCCAGTTCTGCCCGGAACAGCTCCTGGTACGCGCTGGTTTCAGCCTCCCGAACCTGGTAGAACGCGTTGTTCAGAGTCAGCACCACGCAGAACTGCAATTGCTCACGGGCCCAGCCGAGATTGGCGCGTTCCTGCGCAGGCAGGGGTCGAAACAGCGGCGCGAGGAGGCGGTCGTACTCGCCAAGCGCGGTGATGATCTGGTCCGGCGCCAGATTCAGCTTTGCCAGCCGGCGCCCGTTGTACTCTACCTGCTCGAAGAAGTCCACGACTGGTTTTCCAGCCGCCAGCAGTCTAGACGCCGCACCTGGGGTAATCGCGGCGAGAGCCCGGCGCTGCACCGCCTCATATCCGGCGCGCCGCAAATGCATTAGGAACTTGCGCTCGAGCGAGGCGGCCCGGCCCTTCAGGATCTGGGCGAGGCGTTCCAGATGCGCCCGCAACTGTTCGCCGAGCACGTCGGCGGCAGCGGCCAACGCAGGCGGATTCTCAGAGTACGTCACCGCGTCATCCATCGGACGCGCGACGTCTATTCTTTAGCGCCCTTCTCCTTGAGAAACGCCACGATCCCAGCGTAACCGTTTTCCATGGCTGCTGTCGTGGGGGTTTTCCCGCCGCGGGTTCGGGCATTCACGTCAGCTCCGTTTTCGACCAGAAGACGCACGACCTCCAACCGGCCCCACGATGCCGCATGGTGGAGCGGTGTCGCTCCCGAGTCGCTGTCCTGGGCGTTCACGTCCGCACCCCGGCCCAGCAGCAGCGCCACGACCTCCCGGTGTCCTCCAAGGGCAGCGTCGTGCAGGGGAGTGCCTCCGGCGCTGTTCCTGGCGTTTACGCCGGCTCCATGCGCGATCAGCAGTGCGGCAATCTCCGCATGTCCGTTGAGTGCGGCGTCGTGCAGCAGGGTTGAGCCGTTAGTGGTGTTGCCCGTGACGCTGATTCCTCGTTCCACCAGCATCCGGACGAGGTCGGTTTGACCGCCCAGCACGGCCTGTTGCAGCCGCTCTACCGCGCCTCGTCCCAGCGGCTGCTTGCCTGCCCGGTCGAGCAGAACTTCTGCCACACGGTTGTTTCTGTACCGGAGCGCCTCGTCGAGCGGTGTGGCCCCCGAGCCGTCTTTGGCTTCCGGGTCGGCGCCTGCTTCGAGCAGGATCGCCACGACTTCGGCATGACCCTTGACTGCCGCCTCGTGCATCGGCGTCGTGCCCGACTCCCGGTTCTTCACATGCACGTCCGCGCCGCGCGCCACCAGGAGCCTCGCGATCTCTGCCTGCCCTTTCCATGCCGCTTCATCGAGAGGTGTCGAACCGGAGTTGTCCTTTTCGTTAACGTCGGCGCCCCGGTTGAGCAGAAGCTCCACGAGATCCCGGTAGCCCCGGTTTGCCGCCAAATGGAGGGCTGTCTGCCCGGAGCTGTAACGTGCCCTGATATCGGCGCCGTTGTCGAGCAGGAGCGCCGCAGCCTCGCGATGGTTCGTGACAACTGCGTAGTGCAGGGGAGTCGAACCGGCCTCGGCGTGACGGGCGTTCACATTGGCGCCGCGCTCTACCAGCAGCCGGATCACATCGAGATGGCCGCCCCAGGCGGCGTCGTGTAACGCGGTGCCCCCAAGCGAATCCCGGGCATTGATGTCGGCGCCGCCGTCGAGCAATGCGCGCACCTTCGCCGCGTCTCCCGCACGTGCCGCGTCGTGCAACTCGCCTGCTTCCACAAACGGCACGATTCCGGCCGCCACCACGAGCACGGCAAGCCGCATAGCTTCAGACTATCACCGGCCCCGAGCTGCTCAGGCGAACTCCCAGCGCACGGCCGGCACGCCTTCTCCTTTCGAGTTCGCGTACAGGCGGATCCAGTCGAACTCGATTGTCCCGCCGGCATCGCCGAGGTCGAACCGCAGCAGGGCCAAATAGCCACCCGGCTTGAAGGACACAAGATGTTCGTGCCACTGCCCGTCGGCGGCGAAGTCAACGCTCGCCCGGTTCTTCGGATTGCTGGCCATGTCCTCGATTGTGCTCCACGCAAACGCACGGACCGGTACGTCCTTCGAGCGGGCCAGGAACCGGACGGCCATCTCCCCATCGGCGGCGACCCAGCTTCGCGCCACTTCGTTTCCCTTTCCGGAACATTGAACCCGCAGCGCACCAGCGGTCTTCGAAAGCACGCACTGTCCTTTGCCGCACCAGCCGTCCGCCTGAGCGCGGTACTTGTACTCCTCCGGTAGTGCCTTCTCCGGCGACGCACCCTGGTCTCCGGTCTCACGGATCCACCGGTCGAGCCGGTTCTTCATGTCCGTCAGTGTCTTCTCTTGCTCCGGCAGGGCCGCCAGGTTGTTTATCTCGTGCGGATCGGCTTCCAGATCGTAGAGTTCCTGCGGCGGCCGGCGCGCCGCGAGGAAGAGGGCCGGCGGCCCGGTTAGCTTGCCATCCTTATCGAGCTGCCGCATCGCCTGAAGCGTCGGGTATGACGTGTCTTTGTAGACGTTCGGTTGTGCATAGGGGCGCTCCGGGAAGAAGTTTCGAATGTACTTGTACTTCTTTGTCCGCACGCAGCGGATCCGGTCCTCGGTCTCGTCGCACCGGTCGCGCGCCGCGACGATGAAGTCTCGGCTTTTTTCTCCGGATCCCAGGAAGACCTGCCCCTGCATGTGGATCGGGGGTTCGATACCGGCAAGCCGAAGCGAGGTCGCCGGAATGTCGATCGCACTCACCATGTCGTCCCGGACGCTCCCCGGCTGGTATGCTTCGGGGCGGAACCGTTCCGGAACCCGGACGATCAGTGGCACATGAATCCCGCCGTCGTACAGGAACTGTTTGTCCCGCGGCATGGGCCTGCCGTTGTCGCCGAAGAAGATGACAATGGTGCTCTCCTCAATCCCTTCTTCCTTGAGGCGCTCGAGCACTTTCCCGACTTTGACGTCCAGATGCTGCGCCGAATCGAGGTAGAGCGCCCAATCCAACCGGACGGCGGGGTCATCCGGGTAGTACGGCGGAAGTTCGACCTTAGCGGGATCGGTCGGCCGCTCCGTGAAGCGGTGAAACGCACGGTGCGTCTCGCTGAAGTTGATCTGTGCGTAAAAGGGCTGCCCTTCGCCGCGCTGGTTCCAGTCGGTCCCGTCAAAGACCTTGTCCACCTGGAAATTGAAGTCGGTTTTGCCGGTGCCCTTGACGCCAGCCGCGGCGGTGAGGACGTTCGATGTGTGATAACCGGCCTTCCGGAAGTAGTGGGGGAACAGATCGATTCCGTCCATCAGCCGGTATCCGTCGCTTCGGTGGCTGCGGTGGTGATGAGCGCCGATGCTGGTCTGGTACATGCCCGTCGCCAACGCTGAACGCGATGCGGAACAAACCGGCGCCGTGACGAACGCATTCGTGAACCGCACTCCTTCGGTTGCGAACCGGTCTATGTTCGGCGTGTGCGCCAGTCCGTTGCCGTAGCACCCCAAGTCTGTGCTCAGATCCTCGGCGATCAGCCAGAGAATGTTCGGCCGGGTCTGTTTCGGACCGCGCCTGCAACCCGTGGCGGCGAGCGCCAGCCCGGCGGCGCCACCGAGGATCTGCCGCCGGCTCGGGAAGTTGTTGGAATTCACGTGCGTGTTCATCGAACTCATAGCTTTGGGTTGGCCGGCACTACCGGCTTGGGCTTCCCGCTGCGGTGCGGCGTCAGCCACACCTCGAGCGCCAGTTTGGTGACCTTCTCCGGAAGCCGCACTACCAGCTTCCGCGTTCCTTCGTTCTTTGCCTGTGGCGGGGGCTGAGCCGTGGAGACGACATCGAACGTCGCCTCAGCCGGCGACCGAATTTCCGCCGCCAATGTCCAGCCACCCTTCCGCAGCTCCGCTTTCGCGCCGTCGAGGCTGACCTCGGCGTCTGTCACCATTCCCCACAGGGCTTGAACCGGTTCGGTGGCTTCCAGCGAGTCGAGGACGAGGACATGCTTCCGTTGCACCAGTGCCAGCGTCCTGTCCATCCGTTTCACTTTGCCAGGATACGCCTGAGAGAGGTCGATTCGGACCCACGCGGAATTGGGGCGGAACCGGTGCCCGATAATCCTCGCCTCCGCGCGGGTGTCCTGGTTTTCATCATCGATGAGGAGCGTGTTGTGAGATTCCGTTCGAAGCCGGTAGTAGTTCCAGCGCTGTTTCCCAAAGAATCCGGGCAGATTGTAGTCGTCCGGCCCGAGATCGATCGCCCACCGGACACCACCCGCGTCCAGCACAAAGGCCCCGAGGTCCAGATGGCCGTGATTCGCCTTGTTGTCGCCGCCTTTTACGCCCACGAAAATCCCGTCGGTGCTCTCCCAATTGCTTCGGAGGAACGCGACCTGCACCCCCTGGAAGAGCGCGTGCGGCGGCCAACCGGCCCGTTTTGGGCTCTCGGCCTCTGTTCGGTACCACACCAGGTCCAGTGCGTCGCCGCCGCTCGTTTTCAGAAGTTGGTGTTGCTGCCACGCATACGCTGGCTGTGCGAACCGCTGCGCGAGCCAGAACATTTCCGCCGCCGGTCCCACGCGGTCGCTCGCATCGGCGTAATTGAAACTGCGGTGTGACGGGCCTGTGGAGTAGATCCGGAAATGCCCCGCCCGATCGAAGCCTTGCGACGCCGAGAGGCCGAAATCGATGCCCAGCGCCGTTTTCAGCGCTGCCAGAAAGTAGACGGCGTACCGGGTGGCGTAGTGCCAGTATCCGGGACCTTCCGCCCAACCGCCGTCCGGGGCGTAGGATGCCATCGCCGCCGGAAGCGACTTCACTGCGTTCCGCAACACCTTGCTCGCGCGCTGCGGTTCATCCTCGGCAATGGCCAGCGCACCGATCCCGATGCCGCCGTTGCACACCTGGTTCCAGTTGTACTTCGAGGTTACCCACCAGCCTTGTTTGGCGTAGATCGGGATCGCCTGGTCGAGCCCTTTGTCGACGATGGCCCGCCGGATCCATGCCCGTTCCTCCGGCGTCAGCCCGTGGTAGAGCCAGTCGTAGGCGATCGCGAAAGCGTGCGTCATCTCCGCCGTGTCGAGGAAGTGACTGGGATTCCAGTCCGGGAAATACGCCGCCGCACGAAGTTCCTTCACAGCCCGATCGAGGTAGCGCCGCTCGCCGTCCAATCTGTATAGCAGCGCAAGGGTATAGATCCGGTCGAGGCACCGCCGGCTCTGCGCCAGCAAGCGGGGGCCAACTACTTTGTACTCAACGGGCGGCTCGCCCTCCAGTTTCCGGGCCCGCTCGACGAGTGATGCGTACACCCTCCGAGCGCCCTCGTCGGCCGCGATGAGTGTGCGTATCCGATCGATGTCGCTGTCGAGCGCGATGATCCGCGGATGTCCCTTCCGCAACGTCTCCAGCGGTTCGAGAGACTGCGCCGGCAGAATCGCCGCTGACGCGAGGAAGATTGCCATCAAGCGGAGCATGAACTCCTTATATCACCGCTGGAGCGGCTCGCGGCGGGACCTGTGTAGAATAGTTCTCAGCTAGGAGGACCCAGTTCCATGGAGCGCCGCGATTTTCTGAAGTCCGCCGTTGCCGGAACGATTGCCGCCCGCGAGGCTGCCGCGAAAAAGGGAGAGATGCCGAAGCGGAAGTATCGCGATAACGTGAAACTTTCCGTGATCGGGTTCGGCGGCATCGTTGTGTGCGGAATGGAGCAGAACCTTGCCGACCGCACCGTGGCCGAATCCTGGGACCGCGGCATCAACTACTATGATGTGGCCCCAACTTACTTCGACGGTGAGGCCGAGACCAAGCTCGGCATCGCACTGAAGCCGTATCGAAAGAAGGCTTTCCTGGCCTGCAAGACGACGATTCGGGACGCGCAGGGCGCCGCAAAGGAACTGGAGCAGTCGCTGAAGCGGCTTCACACGGACCACTTCGACCTCTATCAGTTCCACGCTGTCAGCTCGATGGAGGACGTTGAGAAGATCCTCGCCCCCGCGGGCGCCGCCGAGCTTTTCACCCGGGCGCGCAAGGATGGTAAGGTGCGCTACCTCGGCGCCTCGGCGCACAACGCGGAGGCGGCCATTGCGCTGATGGAGCGCTTCCCGCTCGATTCGATTCTGTTCCCCGTGAACTTCGTCTGCTTCCAGCAGGGAAGCTTCGGCCCGCAAATCCTCGCCAAGGCGAAGGAGAAAGGTGTGGCGCGCCTTGCGCTGAAGGCGCTCGCGCACCATCCCTGGCCGAAAGGGACGGATCGGAAGAAGTCCGGATACGAGAAATGCTGGTACAAGCCGGTTGACGATCCCGAACTCGCCCGCAAGGCGCTTCGCTTTACTCTGTCGGAGGACATTACCGCCGCCGTTCCTCCCGGTGACGAGCGCATCTATGCCATGGCACTCGACATCGCCGCCGCTTTCACACCCATGACCGCCGCCGAGCGCCAGGAACTGCTCGCCTCATCCCAGGGTACGGCGCCTATTTTTAAGGTGTAGGGACCTTCTCAGAGTGCTGGAAAAGTTCGCTGGGGCGCCCCCTCTCTTACGGTCGCGGTTCCTGAAGCGCTCCGAAGCACTCGATCACGTCTGCGGTGCATGACCGGCGAGGAAGCGTCCCGCCCCAGCGATTACACTGAAGAAGTTGGACGGAATTGGGACGTCATGAGAGTTCTCGCGTCTTTTGCGTGTGTTGTTGCGCTCCTAGCGATGGGCGCTTGCCGCCGATCGGGAAAAGGCGGAGGAACCACTGCGGCGCGGAGGATCAACGTCGTCCTGGTCACCATTGATACCCTTCGCGCGGACCGGCTGGGATGCTACGGCTATGCACAAGTGGCCACGCCAAACTTGGACAAACTCGCACAAAGCGGCACGCTTTTTGAAAACGCCGTCACCCACACGCCGCTCACCGCCCCTTCCCACGCCAGCATCTTTACCGGAACGTATCCCACCGTCCACAAAGTGCGGGACACCGGTGGATTCGTACTCCAGGGTCCCCATGCGACCCTGGCCGAAATCCTCCAGCGAAATGGCTGGGCGACAGCGGCATTCGTGGGCGCTTCCGTGCTGAAGAAGGGGTTTGGGTTCAGCCGGGGGTTCACGGTGTACGACGACCAGATGCCCAAGTTGGAGCCCGGCCGGCCGGCCGGCGACTACGCCGAGCGCCGGGCGGGCGAGGTGGTCGACAGGGCGGTGGAGTGGCTCCAAAGACAGGACGATAAGCCGTATTTCCTTTGGGTGCACGTCTTCGATCCGCACTCTCCGTACGATCCCCCTTCGCCCTTCCGTGAGCAGTACCGGGGCAGGGCGTACGACGGGGAGGTGGCCTATTCCGATCGGGAGTTGGGGCGCCTGTTTGACGCGATTGCCAGGAAATCCGGGGGTGAGAATACCCTGGTCGTGGTGCTTTCGGATCACGGAGAGAGCCTGTCCGAGCACGGCGAGTACAGCCACGGCGTATTCCTTTACGATGCGACACTGCGAATCGCCTTTGTCATGTCCGGACCGGGCATCCCCAAGGGCATGCGGGTGAAGCAGCAGGCCAGAGCCATTGACGTACTGCCAACGATCCTGGAACTCATCGGCGGCAATCTGCCTGCGGGCGTGCAGGGTGGCAGCCTGGTTCCTGCCATGGCCGGCAAGACGGACCCCGCGGCCTGGTCCTATGCGGAGTCCCTTTATCCCAAGATCAATATGGGATGGGCCGAGTTGAGAGGGATCCGCACGAACCGCTGGAAATACATACGGGCGCCCAAGCCGGAGCTTTACGACCTCTCGAGGGACATCGCGGAGACCGCAAACGTCGTTTCTCAGCATCCCGAGGAAGTGCGGGATCTGGAAGCCCGGCTGCGCGACGTGGCAGCAGAAGGGGAGAAAGTGGAGACCACCATGGTGGATCGCCGCACCATGGAACAGTTGAAGTCCCTGGGATACGTCGGCGGCTCATCGCGGACCCAGTACACCTTGAAGGGCGAAGGGGCGGATCCGAAGGACCGGACGGGCATCCTCAAGTTGCTCTATCTCGCGATTTCCCCAGACTGGGGCGGTAAGATGTCTCAGCGCATCCCCACGCTTCGCCGGGCGCTGGCGGAAGACCCTGGTAACCCGACCATCTACTATCACCTCGGGGACGAGTACGACAAGGCCGGGCGCTCCGCCGAAGCTATGAAACTCTACCAGGAAGGAATCCGTAACGGTGTCCGGAATGCTTGGCTGTACTCGCGCCTGGGCAACCTTTACATCCGGCAGGGCAACCACGCCGAGGCGATCACCGCCTTCGAGAGAGCGGCGAAACTCAACCCTTCCGACTGTGAAAGCCTGAGCGATCTGGGAATGGCCTACCTGGATACCGGCCGGCCGACCGACGCGGAGCGCGTCTATAAATGGTGCCTCGCGACCGAGGAAGAATACGCTCCGGCCTACAACGGCCTGGGGCTTGTCGCGGTGCAGAGGCAGGACATGACGGCCGCTCGCGGTTACTTCGAGAAGGCCGTGGAGTACGATCCGGACCTGCTGGAAGGGCAACTAAACCTCGGCCGTATCTATAAAATGATCGGGGCCAACGCACGGGCGCGCGCCTGTTTTGAGGTGTTTCTGGCCAAGGCCACACCGGCGGAATACGGGCACATCATCCCCAAAATCAAAGCGGAGCTGGCGCAGCTACAGTAGTCTTCCGCCCGGCAACAGCCGCTGTTCATCTGTGGAGAAATGCAACAACTCTCCACAGCGAGCCTCCACATTTTTCGCCAGAAACCAAAATAAGGGCTTGACAAGAGGATAATAGCACCTCAAAATAGCCAACGAACTTGCTTTAGGTGTGCTTTGGTGCAAGGACCTTAATCCTGATCAGTCCATATCAGTCCATAAAGGAGGAATCCCTATGAGGGTGTCTAGTACAAAGCTGAACATATTGTTCTGTCTTTTTCTGGCAGTCCTGTTAGCTGCGCCGGCGTTGCCGCAGGCCAGTACGTCGGCCGTCAACGGAACGGTGCGCGACCAGTCCGCGGCGGTCATCCCGGCAGCCGCTGTGACGCTCACGAATACTGCTACAAACGTGACTTCGAGAACCACCGCCAATCAGGTTGGGTTCTTTCTGTTCACGGGTATCAACCCGGGGCCGTACCGGATAACCGTCGAGGCGCCTGGATTCCAAAAGTTTGAGGGGACTCTCACCGTGCAGGTCCAGCAGGCCGCGGTGGTGAACATCACCCTGAACGTCGGCCAAACGGCGACTGAGGTCTCCGTCCAGGACGTCACCCCGATGGTGACCACCGACAGCCCCACCCTCGGGCACACGCTGGAGCGGACGCGCATCGAGCAGTTGCCCATCAACGGACGCGCTCTCACGTCGCTACTGCAAACCGTGCCGGGCATGGAGGGCACACGCGCATTCGGCTTGCGCCAAATGTCGTTCGAGATGGTTCTGGACGGTGCGGCTCTTGCCGACCGTTACTCCTGGAACACCGTGACCCCCCGGCAGCCCGGATTGGACTCGGTCCAGGAGTTCCGGGTTGAAAACAATGCCTCCTCGGCCAAGTTTGCCCGCCCCACCTCGATCATCGTGACCACGAAGGGCGGCACCAACGAGATTCACGGGACGGCGTTCGAGACCAATCGGAACAGCGGCTATGGCGTGGCGCGGCAGCGGCAGGATACCTGGGAGAAGGCTTCTTTTCTGAACCGCAACGAATTCGGATTCAGCGTCGGAGGGCCGGTTTACCTCCCCAAGATTTACAACGGGAAGAACAAGACCTTCTGGTTCACTTCCACGGAGTGGTACAGGGAAATTTCGAGCATGACCCTCCAAGCCTCGCTCCCGACGCAGGCGATGCGGGACGGGAACCTGGCCGGATTGACAAACGATGCCGGCAACGCCATTACCATCTACGATCCCTGGACCACCGATTCCACCACCTGGGCTCGCCAGCCGTTCCCGAACAACCAGTTGCCACAGAGCAAACAGAGTCCCCTCTACAAGTACCTGATCGAGCATACGCAGTTGCCGACCAGGCCGGAGGTGAACGGCTACTCGGCCAGCAACTACGTCGGCTCCTGGTCTCCCTTCAACTACCAATGGACCACCTCCAGCCGCATCGACCACCGATTCAGCGACAAGGACTCGTTCTATGGCCGCTACACGCAGGGCAACTACAACAGGATCGGCCAGTTTTACGGCATACCGTCCAAGAACTGGGACGTAGTGCCCGGCAACACCCAAACGAACCTAAGCCCGAACAAGAGCTTCGCTTTCTCTGAAGTCCACACCTTCTCTCCCACGTTCTTCAACGAGCTGCTGGTGACCGGCACGCGCACGAGATTCGACGTCGCCACGGGCGATCCCACCCGAATGTACGACTCGGAGTTGGGGCTCCCCAATCCTTTTAACGTGAAGCAGTGGCCAGGCCTGTACAACCTGGGATTCGACGGCTCCTATCTGTTTGAGACGCAGAACGGCAACGGCTTCTACGCCTTTTACGGCATTCTGGACGACAATGCGACGAAGATCGTAGGTAGGCACGAATTGCAGTTCGGCTTCCATTTCCGTTCCGACCAGATGAACTTGCTGCCACAGCAGCAACAGGGCGCCGGCAGCTTCAGTTGGGCCTCGACCGGCACTGCTCTCTATGATCCGAGCACCTCGCGCACCAATCCGGGCACGACCCCGTTCACCGGGGATCAGTTCGCGAATTTCTACCTGGGAATTGGGCGGTATAACAACCAGTTGAACCGGGGGATGTTCTATGCCCGGTCGAAGGAATACGCCGGGTCTTTCCAGGACAACTGGCGCGTGACGCCCAGGCTGACGCTGAACCTGGGCTTGCGATACGACCTCTTCCCGCCGTATTACGAGAAGAACAATGCGGTGTCCAGTTTCGACCCGTCCGACAAGTCCGTGGTTCTGGGCGCGCCCCTCGAGAAGTTGTATCAATTGGGATACACGTTCCCGGCCATCGTGGATCGTCTGTCCCAGATGGGAATGAAGTTCAAGACGTACCAGGAAGCGGGACTGCCCGAGCACATGATCAACACGTCCAAAGACGGCTGGGGGCCGAGGATTGGTTTTGCGTACCGCATGGGTGATGGAGCCAAGTCCCTCGTGCTTCGCGGCGGCTACCGCATCTCGTACTTCCACTTCGTCATGGGCGGCTGGGCGGCGCGGATGCGCATGAATGCGCCGATGACCGCGCGGTTTTATGGTCCCAACGGGGATCTGGAACAGTCAGCCTATTCGCCGGACGGCATCGGCAACTACCTGCTCCGCTCGGTGCCCGTCTACATCTCGGGCCAGAACACGACCAACGACCTGGTGCAGCCCACCAACGCGAGAGGGTTGGCCCGCGGCTGCTGTGGTGTCTCGTACTTCAACACAGACATGCCCGACCCGCGCGTGCAGGACTGGAACTTCACGATCGAGAAGGAGATCATGGAGAACACGGTGGTGCGCGCCGGCTACTTCGGAAACCACAGCTCCCGGCTGGAGCAGCTCTACCAGTTCAACAATGCCACGCCCGATTACGTCTGGTACATGACAACCGGCAAGCGGCTCCCCACGGGCGAGTACTCCCAAACCGCCAGGAGGTTCTTCGATCAGACCACGTACGGAACCCTCGAACGCTGGCAGAATACCGGCTGGGGGAACGGGAACGGCATCCAGCTCGAAGCGGAGCGCCGCTACGCGAAAGGATACGCGTTCCAGTTGTTCTATGTGTTGACTAACTCGATGATGGCCGGTGGCGGTGGCTATTCGGGCACTTCGCCGATTCCGGAAGTGAACCAGTTCATGCCCGGAGCCGTTCCGACGGACATCGACGCGCGCAACGCGTTCCTGAACTACCAGCGAGACACAAGTGTTCCGAAGCACCGCGTCCGCTGGAATTTCCTGGTGGACCTGCCGTTCGGTAAGGGCAAGCCGTTCCTGGGAGACGCGGGAAGCTGGCTGAACCGCCTGGTGGGCGGCTGGCAGGTCGCCGGCATAGGCTCGTTACAGAGCACGTACCTGACGCTGCCTACCGGCTTGGTCACGAACGGCAACAAGATCGAAGTCTACGGTTACAAGTACCCGATCGAAGACTGCACCAGCGGGAAATGCTATCCGGGGTACCTGTGGTGGAACGGGTACATTCCGGCGTACAGGATCAACAGCACCGATCCGAAGACCGGCAAACCGAACGGCTACATGGGCGTTCCGGCGGATTACCAGCCGGCGGTTCAACCGCTTTATCCATATCCGGCTGACTACTTGACCCGGTCCGGCACCACCGATCCCATGTACCCCTGGTACGGCGGCAACACGACCTGGATCACTCTGAACGATGGGACACGACAGCGTACTACCTGGGGAGAACTCCCGATGTTGCGCAACCAGTACCTGCCGAGCGTCCTTCAGTGGGGTCTGGACGCCTCAATCTTCAAGGCTGTCCCGATCACGGAGCGCTTCAACGTGCGCATCAACGCGGATTTCTTCAACGTGCTCAACCATCCCGGCAATCCCAACAGCTTTCTTGGGAGCACCGGCATCCTGAACACGCGGAACTCCGGCAGCGGCGCACGCCAAATCCAGTTGACGCTGCGCTTGGCTTGGTAGCAGCAGCTTTTTGACACGGGCCGGAATCGCGTATGCGGTTCCGGCCCTTTTTCGCTGAAAACGGTGGTGGGCGGTGAGGGTCTCGAACCCCCGACCTTCTGGGTGTAAACCAGACGCTCTGACCAACTGAGCTAACCGCCCGCTCCGACCACGATAGCACCCACGCCCGTACGGCATCAATTCGCTACAATCGTCCCCTGTGACGTCCGCAATCCTTCCCGAGCACATTCGTGCCGCCGCCGAGCGGATCCGCCCCATCGCCCATCGGACGCCCGTTCTGACGTCGCGCAGCTTCGACGGCGAAGCCAGTATTCGCGCGTTCCTCAAGTGCGAGAATTTTCAGCGCGGCGGTGCGTTCAAGATCCGTGGCGCCTCGAACTTCCTCTTCTCGCTCGCGCCTGAACAGCTCCGGCGCGGCGTCGTGGCCTACTCGTCCGGCAATCACGCCCAGGCAGTTGCGATTGCCGCCCGCGCCACCGGGGCCTCGGCCACGCTGGTGATGCCGGCCGACGCTCCGCGGTCGAAAATGGAGGCCACCCGAGCGCAGGGCGCCACGATCGTCACCTACGACCGGCATCGCGAGAGCCGCGAGGAGATCGGCAGCCGGATCGCCGCCGAAACCGGCGCGACGCTCGTGCCGCCTTTCGATCATCCGTGGATCATCGCCGGGCAGGGCACCACCGCGCTCGAACTACTGGAGGACGCGCCGGAACTCGACGCGCTGATCACCCCGGTGGGCGGCGGCGGGTTGCTCTCCGGATCCGCCATCGCCGCGAAGTCCGTGCGTCCCGCGATCCGCATCTTCGGTGCCGAGCCGGAGAGGGCAAACGACACCTGGCAGTCGCTCTCCGCCGGCCGCCGCGTCGAGATTCCCACGCCGGATACCATCGCGGACGGTCTCCGCGCGACCCGTCCGGGCGAGATCACGTTCCCGATCCTCCAGCGTCACGTTGAGGAGATTCTGCTCGTCAGCGAAGACGAGATTAAGGCGACTGTCCGGTTCCTGCTCTCGAGACTGAAGATCCTCGTCGAGCCGAGCGGCGCCGTCGCCGCCGCGGCGGTCCTCTATCGGAAGCTGCCGTCGAATATAGAGAGCGTCGGAATCATCCTCTCCGGCGGCAACGTGGATTTCGAAACGCTTCAGGCGTTGTAAGAGACGTTCCAGCCGCCGTCCCACGAGACGTTCTCAGGGATTGCGTCCGCCGTCCCGATGAAGGCGCAGTATTCGACGCGTGCTTTGCTGAGGGAGGGAATCCAGCGGTAGCAGCGCTCGCCGAACAGCGTGTTGCGCTCAATCATCAGCCGGCGCGGCTCCGGTATCGGCGAAACCCCGAACTCCATGCCGCGCGTGAGAGTCTTGCCGTTCCACGGAGGCTGTTCGCGCGAGTAGTTCTCCTCCCAGATGCCCAGCCACGGGAAGTCCGCACGGGACCAGACGTAGCCGAAGAGCACTTTCGTGGATGGCGACCAGGCAGCGAAGTAGGCCTGCGTTCGCGCTGGATCCATCAAGTGCGTGGTGAAGCCGCCGGAAACCGCGGCGCTCGTGTACACCCGCAGGTCCGAGGTTCCCCCGTTGTTGCGCGGCACGTGCGGCCAGTTGAACTCGGCGCCCGTCTTCATATAGCCCTTGCCGCCGGTAGAGTCCTCCTCGTCCACTTTCGAACGCGTCGCGGACGCACGGAACTCGGTCAAGCCCTTCTCGAGAAACGGGGGACCAAGGGTTGCGTGCTCGGTCCAGGCGATGGGGCGATCGAAGACTGAGAGATTCTCCACGGTCTCGACGATGCGGACTACGCCACTACCTGGCGACAGCCGGATCTTACGCTCGATACGCAACTGAGCCAGCGGCAATTCCGCGCGGCAATTCATCTCCGACGAATCCGCGGAGATCTCGTAGGGAACCACCGAGGCCTCTCCGTGGACGGTCAGCCCAGCAGCCGCCTCCTCCGGCGACGGTCCGCCGAAGATATCCATGCAGAGGTTGTGGCCGATGATCCCGGCCAGCAGTTTGCTCTCGGCGTCATCGCCGTACTCGGGATGCTTCACGCGGTTGTAGGTGGATGGCTCGATGGACGGCCAGGGCGGCGTCCACAGCGGGTTCACCTCGGTGGCTTTGTGCAGGACTTCGGCAATGTGCCCACCTTCCGCCGTGACGGTCACCCGAAGGCTCGCTGTCTCGATCTGGAAGGCGCGGCGGTTGCGGTACTCGGTCTCGGCCATGGCGTCCGTAGGATACTCCAAATGCGGCGCCGGCCGCGATCCCTACTTCGAGCTTGCTTAGCTCTTGTTTGCGGGTACCGCTCCGGGGGTGCGGCCCATCTGCTCCATCTCGTTGAAGTAAACCCGTCGCCCCTCGTCCATCGCGAGATTCGCCAGCATCACCGCAGTTGAATCCTGGAGACCGATGTTAAGATCCGCCTTCGGGCGCGCGCCGGTTTTGCAGCTTTCGAAGAAGCTTTCCATTTGCACGTCGACCGGGTTGCGCGATTCTTCCGGAACCATGACGCCCTTGCTGTACAGCCAGCGGCGGGCAAACTTCAGCTCCTTCTCGAGGAACGATTCCTTGCCGCTGAACTGATCCCGCTCCAGCAAGATCGGAAATCCCTTTGCGCCGCGACCGGTGCTGGCGAGGGTGGCGCCTGCGACCACCTCTTCCTTCTTCGCCGTCTTGGCCGGAGTGACCTGGGGCGGCTTGGGTTCGATGTACCACATGCCGATAGACGGCTCGTCGTCGGTGCCGACAGTGATCTCGATCGTCCCGCCGGTGCCCATGATCCGCTCGCCAAACTCCGTGCGGGTGCTACCGAACAGAGGAAGTTGCTTGTTGGTGCTGATCGACGTGTAGATCAACTTCTGGCCCCGCGGGTACCTGAAAATCAACTGAATGTTGTCATAGACGTCGCGGCCGTCCTTGATGAATTCGAGCCCGCCGACGCCGACGACGAACTCGGGATGGGCCCCAAACATCCAGTCGGCCACGTCGATCTGATGCGACGCCAGCTCGGCTGTCAGACCGCCGGAATATTCGCGAAACAGCCGCCAGTTGCGCTCCCTTTGGCGGACCGGGTCGGGCTTCATCTGCCAGCCGGGATTCCGGTGCCACTGAGCCATCACGTGGGTGACGTTGCCCAGCATGCCCTTGTCGACCATCTGTTTGGCGGTCTGATAAAACTTGCTGTACCGCCGCTGGAGACCGACCTGGAGAATCTGCTTTGGGCGCTCATTCACAAGAGTGCGCAGCGCGTGCACTTCTTCAGGTTTGAAGACCAGGCTCTTCTCGCAGAAAACGTGTTTGCCCGCAAGCAGTGCGTCGCGGGTGACTGGGAAGTGCACGTAAAGCGGGACTGCAATAACAACTGCGTCGATGTCCTTCCGCGCCAGCAACTCGCGGTAATCTTTATAGGCGGTCGGGTTCGTGCCTGCCGTCTGAACGCCGTTCTTCAGGTTCGGCTCAAACACATCACAGACCGAGACGCACCGGCCGTTGTCGAGGCCGGCCATGTGTTTTAACAGATATGTCCCGCGGCCACCGGTTCCGATGACGCCATACAGTACCTGGTCGCCGGCGGCTTTCACCTTCTGGATGAGTGGCCCTTGAAATGAGGAGGCCGCTGCGGCGGCCGTCACTGCCCCCGCCGTCTTCACAAATGTTCGGCGCGTGGGGTCCTTCTTGGCAGGCATAAAGACAGTCCTCTCAATATTAGCGATGCCTAACTCCTGATTCGAGTTTCTTCAAGTCTATCCGGTTCAGAAAGCCCTTGCAATTGAGCGTCTACAGCGCGGCTTCACCCGCATCGGGACTTTCCCGATGACTGCGCGCGCACCACTCCGCGCCCGCCAGAACGATCATCGCAGCGAGAAAACTCCACAAGACGATCGTGACCGAGTACACGAATGGTCCGTATTCCCTGGCCAGCTTCGCCCTCCACAGCGGCCACGTCAGGATATTCAGGTATTTTAGCCCTTCGAGCAGCAAGCCGACCAGAACCGCGGCGGGCAGGACGTCGGCCACGGGGATCTTGCGGTTCGGCAACAGCCAGTAGATCAGGAACAGCATCAGCATGGACATCGGCACGGCCGCGGCCTTGAAGAACAACAGGCCGAACGTCGTAACGATTTTCGGGCTCGCGCCCAACACGCTCGGCCAGATTGCGTAGTTGAGAGCGGTCAGTGTCGTGGATGCGAGCGCCAGCGTGCCGCAGGCGAAGATCAGCCCCGTGCTGATGACTTGGTTGCGCAGGAAACTGCGATGCTTTGCCACTCCCCAGGCGCGGTTGAGAGCGACTTCGAGCGGCTCGAAAATCCCGTTCGCCACAAACAGGAGGAGGATGACCGAAACAATCTGGAACGGGCCCCGCTGCTCCACTGTCGCGTGGAGATTTCGATGGACAAACTCTCCGAGGTTCCCGGGGAAGTAGTCGCTGAGGGCGAGGTTGACCGCAGTGACCGCCGCCGGCCACTTCAGCACGTGCTTGCACAGCGAAAGCATCACAATGAGGAAGGGGAAAAACGAGAGCAGGACGCTGGCCGCCACCGAGAACGCATACACGTGTACCTCGGTTTCCATCCAGTATCGAAAAGTGGGACGAAGGCGCCGGAGGAGTTCCGGCATCGGCTCTTGCCTGAGGAGTTCCAACTTTCAGCTTACGCCAGCCCGACGGCCAGAAACCACCAAAAGAAAACCACAAAAGACACGAAGGCACAACGGGTTCTTTTCAATTTCTGCACTTTGTGTCTCTTTGCCTTTGTGGTTATGATACAGTCCACAGGAGACAAATTTATGTTCAGGCCTGTCGCGCCCGTGTGTTCTGCAATTCTTGTGGTGGCGGCGTTCGTTTCCCAGCCGGCGCTGGCTCAAGAGCCCACCGTCGACGCGATCCTCGAACGCTATGTCCAGGCCCTAGGCGGCAAGGCGAATCTGGAAAAACTGACCAGCCGCCTGGCCACGGGGATTTTTGAAGTCCCTGAGTGGGAGACGAAGGGCCCCATCGAGGTCTATTCGAAAGCCCCGAACAAAACGATGAACACCACGGACTTCGCCGGCTATGGCGTCGTGGCTCGGGGATTCAACGGGACGTCCGGATGGAGTAAGGACCCCGACGAAGGTCTTCGGGACGTCAGTGGCGGAGAACTCGCTGAAATGAAGCGAGCAGCCGAGTTTTACCGCGAATTGAAGCTGCGCGAGCAGTACGCCAAGATGAAGCTTGCCGGGGCCCAAAAATTGGCCGGGCAGGACGTGCAGGTGATCGAGGCGACCACGCCCGAAGGACTCCTGCACAAGCTTTACTTCGACACCCAAAGCGGCTTGCTCGTCCGCCACGATATGCAGAGTGAGATCCCGGGCGGAAAGATGACTACGGTCGTGATGTTGGGAGACTACCGGGACGTGGACGGTGTAAAGGTACCCTTTACCATCGAGCAGAACAATCCGAACTTCGGTTTCATCCTGCGCCTGAAAGAAGTC
>DATIFQ010000433.1:0-30370 GCA_035455185.1 Bryobacteraceae bacterium
CGATACCATCGATCCGGCGGGGTTTATCGAAAACGCGAAGCGCTACCGCGAGCAGTTCTGGACGGAGCTCATGGGAAGATTCGACGATCCTCTGCTGGCTCCCAATCCGCGCACGCGCAAGATTTTCGACAACGCGCGATGGAAGGGGTACGAAGTCGTGCTGGACGTGTGGCCGGATGTCTTCGCCTGGGGCGTGCTGCTGGTTCCAAACGGCATCCGTCTCGGAGAGCGCCGCCCGGTGGTGGTCTGCCAGCACGGGCGCGGGGGCGTGCCGCGGGATGTGATCGAAGGAAACGACACAGCCTACGGTAACTTCGCGGCTGAACTGGCGGATCGGGGTTACGTCGTCTTTGCGCCCCACAACCTCTACCGCGGCGAGGACCGCTACCGCTGGCTCTGCCGCAAGGCCAACACCGTGAAAGGCACGCTGTTCACGTTCATCATTCACCAGCACGACCAGATTCTGCGGTGGCTCGAGACGCTGCCATTTGTCGATGGCCAGCGGATGGCGTTCTATGGTCTCAGCTACGGCGGCGAGACGGCCATGAGAGTTCCGGCGGTGCTCGAGAAGTACTCGCTGTCGATCTGCTCGGGAGACTTCAACCAGTGGACCTGGAAGGTCGCCGCAACCGACGAGCGGTTCAGCTTCATGTACACCATCGAGTGGGAGATGCCCTATTTCAACCTCGGCAGCACGTTCGACTACGCGGAAATGGCGTACCTGATCTTCCCTCGGCCGTTCATGGTCGAGCGAGGCCACCACGATCTGGTCGGACGCGACCGCTGGGTGGCGTATGAATACGCGAAAGTGCGCTGGCTATATGCGCAATTCAACCTGCCGGAGCGAACCTCGATCGAGTTCTTCAACGGCGGACATGCCATCAACGCGGAGGGCACGTTTCGCTTCCTCGACAAGCACCTCCGCGGTCGCTGAACAGTCGCCGGTGGCCGGCGAATGATGCGATGAGCCATGTCAGAATATGAGTCCATTTCAGAGTGGGAGGCGCCCATGGTGGATCCAATGAAAGTGACACTGATCGGGGCAAGCGGCTGGTACGCATTCGACCTCTATCGGCGGGTCTTCGCGGACGAACGAATGCGGCCGATCGAGCTGCGCATCTGGAACCGAAATCCTGAGACCGGCGGTCCGATTGCCGAGATGCTGGATTACGTGCGGCGTGAGTCCGGGATCCGCTTTGACTTCAACCTGTACGAAAACCGCAAGGAGGCGCTTCGCGGCGCCGATTACGTGCTCTTCGCTTCGTGTGTGGACTATCCCCGCGCTTCGGTGGTTGACCGCGAGGTCTGCGCGCGCTTCGGAGTTCACGTGCTCGAAGGAGAAACGATGTCACCGGCCGGCCTGATGAACACGTTTCGCCATGGCCCCATCGCGGTGGACGTCGCCAGCGACCTGATGGAAGTGTCCCCAAACGCCGTGATCATCCCGGTGTCCAATCCGCTTTATCGTATGTGCGACTTGTGGCATCGCTATGCCAACGTACGCTTCATTGGCCACTGCGATGGAATCATCCACACTAAGACCGACCTGGCGAAAGCGATGGGGATTGATCCGGCGGATGTTGAGGTGATCGCCGGTGGTTTGAATCACCTCACCTTCATCCTCAAGATGTGGAACAGGCGGACCGGTGAAGACCTGCTGCCTCGTCTCGACGATGCTATGCCCCGGATACGCCAGCTTGGCCCGTTTGGTTTTCGCTTCTCCAACGTCGTATACAGACTGCTCGGCCACTACATCTCCCCTGGCGATAACCATGTCGCTGATCAGTTGCCGTTCGTCAGCCGCCGGATGCAAGAGACCACTCCGATTCCCAGCCTGGACGTAATCTTTCCGCCGAAAGACGTCGTCCATTCCGGCAAGGCCGCCAACATCAACGCGATTGCGAATGTGTCCCAGCACATTCGCAGTCCCAAAGTCCTCGAAGCGTTCTTACATCCGGCGCGGTTTGAAGAGAGTGGAGACTGGATGCTTGCACTCCATGGCCGCACACCGGGCTATCACATGGAGGCCATCAATGTCCCCAACGACGGGCACATCTCCAATCTGCCCAAGGGTGCGATTGTAGAGGTCCCGGGGCGGATCGATCGGACGGGGCCGCGGGGCTTCACAATCGGCGATCTGCCCCTCGCAATCGCCACGCTTTGTCATCGCATGGTTGCGGTACACCAACTGGCTGTCGATGCGTTCGTACACCGCAGCCGCGAAGCAGCGCTCCAGTCGATTGCGCTCGAGCCCACCGTGAAGGATCTCTATGTTATAGAGGACCTGTTCGACGCCCTACTCGAAGCCAACGGCCGGTACCTGGACGCCGATTTTGTGGCGGATCTACGAGCGAAGAGCAGGCACAGGCGCGTGGCGCTGGTGGAACCGGCCCCAGACAACCTGTTGCGACCGGATGCTCCCGCTCCGGAAGTCTCCCCGACGCTGGACATCGTCGCGGGAACGTTCTGGGGCGCTGAAATGGGGAATCTGGCTGACTGATGGAATCGGCGCTCGCGAGCCGGCTTCATTGAAGGTCGGATATTGCGTGGTGCGGTCCGGGAACACTTGTCGTAACCAGACAATACAGCCCAAAATACCCCTTGACACAGAGGCTCAGGGGGGCTCAAACTACCAGTAGTTTTACTATGGGACGAGCAGCTGCAATAACCCGGACGGAGATTCCGCCAGGAACGCTCTACATGCTGATCCTCAGAACCCTTGCCCACCTGGGGCCGATGCACGGCTACGGCGTTGCTCAATACATCCAACAGATTTCGCAAGACGTGTTGCAGGTCGAGGAGGGATCGCTCTATCCCGCTTTGCAGCGGATGCTGATCAAGGGCTGGGTCACAGCCGAGTGGGGTCAGTCGGACAACAATCGGCGGGCGCGCTATTACAGGCTGACGCCCGCAGGCAAGAAGCAGATGAACGCGGAAATTTCGGAATTCGAGAAGGTGATGCGGGCGATTACGCGCGTGATTCAGCCCGCGTGACGGTGTGTGAGCGACATGGAATGGCTCGATGAGTTGTGGCGCAGGCTGCTGTTCCCGTTCCGGCGGCGGCAGTTCGACCGCGATCTTGAAGAAGAAATGCAGTTTCATCTGGACATGAAGGCGCGGGAGATCGGTCCCGTGGCGGCGCGAAGGAAATTTGGAAATTCGACGCTGTTGCAGGAAGACAGCCGGGAGGTCTGGGGCTGGACGGTGGCAGAAGCATGGCTGGATGACCTCAGGTACGCGGCTCGCGTGCTACGGAAGAACCCCGGATTTACGGCGGTCGTGGTGCTCACGCTAGCGTTGGGCATCGGAGCAAGTACGGCGGTCTTCTCTGTGGTGCATGCTGTGCTGTTGCGGCCGCTGCCGTTCCGTGAGCCGAATCGGCTGGCGATGGTTTGGGAGACGTGGGAGAAGCGGGGCGACGACCGCGTCGTGGTCTCTTACGACAACTTCCGCGACTGGAAGGAACAGAGCCAATCGTTCGAATACATGGCGGTGTTCGTTGGCGACTCCGCGCGGATGACAGTCGGCGACGAACCCGTGGAGATTCAGGCGTCACGTGTGAGCGGCGGCTTCTTCCCGGCGCTCGGTATCCAACCAATGCTGGGGCGGACTTTCGTGCCCGAGGAAGAGCGTATGAGCGCACCGCTGGTGACCGTGCTCTCGTACGGTTTGTGGCAGCGGCTGGGAGGCGACCCGAACCTCGCGGGCAAGACGGTACGGTTCGATCGTGAAGTCTTTACGGTTGTCGGTATCATGCCGAGAGGCTTCGCCTTCCCACTCGATTCGGAGCTATGGTTTCCCTTCGCGAGCGACGACAACCGGAACACGCGCGGTACGCATTATCTGCGGGTGATTGGAAGGTTGAAACCCGGCGTCACTGCGGTGCAGGCTCAGAGCGAGATGCAGACGATTGCGGGCCGGCTGAAACAGGAGCATCCGAAAGAGAACGGGGGAATCGGCGCAAACGTGGTGCCGCTGATGGACCAGATCGTGGGTGAGGTCCGGCACGCGCTGCTAGCGCTGATGGGTGCAGTGGCGTGCGTGTTGCTGATCGCGTGCGCCAATGTGGCGAATCTGCTGCTGGTACGCGCCACCGGAAGACGTCGTGAAATCGCGCTACGGTTGGCCTTGGGCGCAAGCCGGTCGCGCGTAGTCCGCTGCCTGCTCACCGAAAGCGTTGTCCTGTCGCTCGCGGGAGGGGCACTCGGAGTTGCGGCGGCGTACTGGCTGGTGCGTGCGTTTGTGGCGTTCGATCCGATCCAGTTGCCGAGGGTTCATGACGTGGTGGTGGATGGCTGGGTGTTGCTGTATGCGTTGGCGGCAGCAATCACGACGGGAGTCGTGTTCGGAATCGTGCCAGCGCTGCGGGCGTCGAAGCCCGACTTGGGGAGCGGGCTGAAAGAAGGTCCAGGTGTGCGAGGGGCCGGCGAGTTCCGAAAGAGCCGCGGGCGGAATGCGTTGGCGGCCGCGCAGATCGCACTCGCGTTGGTGCTGGTGGTCGGCGCGAGCCTGTTGCTGCGCAGCTTTGTGATGCGGGTCAGCGTACCGCTCGGCTTCCAGCCTGAGGGAGTGCTGGCAGTCGAGCTCCCCTGGTCGGCTCACCGGCGCGTGGATGAACTTCTGGAGCGCTTCCGTGCATTACCGGGAGTGCTTGCTGCGGGCGCCGCTACGGCATTCCCGCAGAATTCCGCCGGCACCTCGTGCGACGCGTGCGTTGATATCGAAGACGAACCGAAGCGGGAGGGAAAGCAGTATGACACCGGACTGATGGTAGCAACACCCGATTTTCTCCGCGCAGCAGGCATGAGGCTTCGACAGGGGCGGTTCTTTGCGAGAGGAGACGGAGCGGAAGCACCCAAAGTGGTGGTTATCAATGAGGCCCTGGTGCGACGTGATTTCCCGGGGCAGGATCCGATCGGCCGGCATATCCGATGGAGCGGCGGCGCCTGGAGTACGATTATCGGGGTCGCCGGCAACGTTAAAGGTTTTGGTGTGGCTGGAGATCCGATGCCGTCGGTCTACTTTCCGCATCAGCAGGCGGATTGGGGCAACGGAGTGCAGGTCCTGATACGAACCAGCGTGCCGCCGTTAAGATTGGTGGGGTCTGTGCGCGCGGAGATTCGGTCGTGGAACCGGCGAATTGTTATCGGCAAGTTGGACACGCTCGACAACATGCTGGAGTCGTCAGTTGCGGTTCCGCGATTTTACCTGATGCTGGTGGCGGGGTTCGCGGTGCTGGCGATGATGGTGTCCGCGGTTGGGGTGTACGGCACCATCAATTACTCCGTGGCACGGCGGACGCACGAGATCGGCATCCGGATGGCGTTGGGCGCGGAACCCGGCGACGTGCTGGTGATGGTCCTCGGGCAAGGGCTGGCGATCACTGCGGCGGGCGTGGTAATTGGACTAGCTGGCGCCTGGATGTCGACCCGCGTACTGGAAACATTGCTTTTCGGTATCCGGCCAAGCGATGGCGTGGCGTTCGCCTGCGGATCAGGCGTATTGAGCGTGACAGTGTTGTTGGCCTCTTTGATTCCGGCCCGGCGAGCGACAAGAGTTGATCCTTTGAAGGCGCTCCGGTGTGAGTAACGGAAGAAGGCCGCGGCAGGAACTCGTTCCCCTTCCGCTATCGATCATTCGAAGACAATGGGCTTCGGCTCGACTTCCGGCCGGCCCGGGAAGAAGTGACTGTGTGGATCTGTGGGTAGAGGGGCAACCTCTCGCCTCCCTCGATCTGCTCGAGCGTCTCGTGCGCCTCGCGGTGCAGGCGCATCGTATCGATGCCCTCGCAGGAAGGCAAGTATGCAGCAAGTTTGCGGAGGCCCTTGCGAAGTTGGCGGATTGCGCCTGCCGGATTGAGGCGCTGGCAGTGATAGAAACCTACCGCAAGGTGAATGAGGCCTTGCAGGAAGATGCGGCGCGGCCCGCGTTCCGGCGTCCATGCCTCTTCCAGCACCTCGTGGCATTGGAAGAACTCACGGTCATTGAACAGCCGGATTCCCCTCCGCAGCAGTTCGTCCATCACGCCTGTGGGATCGGTGGTTACATGAGTTCTTCCACGAACTGCCGCGCGATGTCCGCTGGAACTCTGACGTCCCGGTGTGCCAGCGGCCCGCCCTCGTCCAGAATGGGTTCCAGTTGGTGGAGCGCAGGCATCGACGAATCCTCATAAAACACACCGATCGGGATCTCGTCGCCCCATAGCTGCGCCCGCTGCATCGCCGCGTTTAAGTCCGTCGCATCGTAGGAACTGTCCAACTCGAGTTTCTTCACGCGATCGCGGAACCAGGGGTACGTGTTGTCGTGGTTGTAAGTCACACACGGGCTGAACACGTCGATGAAAGAGAAACCGGTGTGCTGGAGACCTTTCTTGATCAGCTCCGTCAGGTGCTTCGGCTCGCCGCTGAAGCCTCGCGCCACATACGTCGCTCCCGCCGAGAGCGCCAGCAGGATCGGGTTGACCGGTCTTTCCACGCTGCCAAAAGGCGTGCTCTTGGTCTTCATGCCGAGTCTGCTCGTCGGCGACACCTGTCCGGTGGTCAACCCGTAGATCTGGTTGTCCATGGCGATGTAAGTCAGGTCCACGTTCCGGCGCATCGTGTGCATGAAATGGTTCCCGCCGATACCGAAACCGTCGCCGTCTCCGCCCGTAATGATCACGTGCAGCTCGTGGTTGGCCATCTTCACCCCGGTGGCCACGGCGAGCGCCCTGCCGTGCAGCGTGTGCATGCCGTACGTGTCAATGTAGCCCGGAAGGTTGGAAGAACAGCCGATTCCACTGATCGTGACCACCTGGTGTGTCGGGATATTCAGCTCGGCCAGCGCTGCCTTCAACGACGCGAGCACTCCAAAGTCACCGCAGCCGGGACACCAGTCGGGATCGGCCTTGCCTTTGTAATCCGTGATTTTGAACTGCTTCGGGACAGACTCAGTCGTCGCCATTCTGCTCTCCTTATACGTTGATCTCATGCATGGGGACCGACAGTTTGGTTCCGCGGGCTAGCTGTTCTTTCACGGCTTCCACGATGTGGTGCGGCATATAGGGCTCCCCATCGTACTTCCGGATGTGCCCGTCGGCCACGAAGCTCGTTTCGCTGCGTAAGTAGCGTGCGAACTGGCCGCTGTAATTGTTCTCTACGATAATGGTGCGGCGCGAGCCCCGGAGGATGTCGACAATCGCTTCGCCGTGCAGTGGGACCAGCCAGCGGATCTGAAGGTGGTTCGCGGTAATCCCCTCCTCCGCGAGGATCTCGATCGCCTCCTGGATGACGCCTTTGGTCGAGCCCCATCCGATCAGCGTTACGTCGGCGTCACGCGGCCCGTTCAACACCGGCGGGGGCACCGCGGCCTCGATTCCGGCCACCTTCCGCTGCCGCTTTTCCATCATGGCCCGCCGCTTGACGGTATTTGTGAACTCGTCGCTGATCAGGACGCCGTCTTCGTCGTGCTCGTCGGTGGCCACGGTGTGTGTGTGGCCGGGCACGCCTGGAATCGCGCGCGGCGAGATGCCGCTTTCCGTGATGAGGTAACGCTTATAGCTTCCGTTCGCACCGTTCGGAGCCGTGATCAGCTCGCCGCGATCGATCGGGACCTCGAAATCAAGGTCGGCGGGATCCACGCTCGTGTGACCCTCGGACAAGAGGAGGTCGCTGAGCACGATGGCGGGACACTGGAAGCGATCGGCAAGATTGTGCATCTCGGGGATCAGCTTGAAACAGTCGAGAATGTCCGTCGGCGCGGCGATTACCCGCGGGTAATCTCCGAACGCCGCGCCCAGCACCTGCCACAGGTCGCCCTGTTCTGTCTTGGTCGGAACACCGGTGGAGGGGCCCGCGCGCTGCACGTCGATCACCACCACCGGGGTCTCGATCATGGCGGACATGCCGAGCCCTTCACTCATCAGCGCGAAGCCCCCCCCGGATGTCGCGCACATCGCCCGGACACCGGCATGCGCCGCCCCTATGGCCATGTTGACTACGCCGATCTCGTCCTCTACCTGCCGCACCATGATGCCCGCCTTGCGTGCGTGCGCCGACATCCAATGCAGAACGCCGGTGGATGGGCTCATGGGATACGCGCAGTAGAACTTCACACCGGCTGCGGCGCCGCCCATCGCCAGCGCCATGTTTCCCGTGAGCACGGCGTACCGGCGTTCCGTCATCGGCAGCGGTCGCTCAAACGGTCCGAAATGCTGGGTAGCGTATTGGTAGGCCGCCCGGGCGACGCCCACGTTCTCCGCCACCACCGCGTCGCCCTTCTTCTTGAATTGCTGCGTCAGGATTTCCTCGAGCAACTGGAATCCGACGCCCATCATGCTCAGGGCGGCTCCCACTGCGAGGGTGTTCTGTTCCACCTTGGCCCGGCTGTTCCCGCTCAGCTCTCCCACCGGCAGAGGGCACAGCCGCACCCCTTCGGCGGCGTCTCCGGGCTTGACGTTGTCCCCGTTGTAGATGACAGCCGCTCCGGGGCCGAGCAACCGGAGATGCCGGTCCATGGTGTCCTGGTTCAGCGGGATCAAAAGATCGATCCGGTCTCCGAAACTGGTGACCTTTTCGACTCCGGCACGGATGGTCAGGAATGTGTGTCCACCGCGGATGATGGATTGATAGGCGTTATAGGCGAGAAGGTGCAAGCCCCTGCGGGCGAGAATCTTAGCGAAGATGTTGCCCGGCGTCGCAACACCCTGCCCCGCCGCCCCTCCAATGGCAACAGCGAAAGTGTCTTTCATAGCAATGTTCCCTCCCGGCGCTATCAGGCCCGAAGCCCAAACATCCGGGAAGTCCCAGTTCTCGTAACCTTTGATTCAAGTGTACCCTTAAAGGCGTTGCGTTGGAAGGAGAAAGGCCTTCGGCCTTCCAGGAATGCGTCTCCTCGGCATCGTCATTGCTTTTCGTAGACTGCTACGTTTCTCATCTTTTGGCCCTTCGAGTTTGTGCCCGTAATCGTCAACGTCATCTCCTTTCCGTCCTTCGACACCACCCGCCGGGCACTGGATACCACGTTGCCGGACTTCTTCAGGGTGGCCTGGGTGGTGCGGTCGTTGACCCGATGGAGCGTGATCGTATCGAATTCGTCCGAACCGCTCACCGGATACTCTTTTCCGTCATACTTGGCTGTGTACTCAAACGAGGTTTTCTTTCCTTCCGCGTCGACGCTTTCACCTGTCCGCTTTATGCCGTCGGCGGTTTCCTCATAGGTGATCGTGGCGCTCATGGGTGGCGGGCCGGGACTGTACTTGGACTTCGCGGTGTTGAGCATCCAGGTTCCGATGGCGGGATCGGCTGCCCAGGCGGTGACACCCAAGGCCAACATTGACAGAAATCGTAGAGTTTTCACGGACTCCCCTCTCTTTCGGCCGGTCTGCAGCTAGGCTTCAGGACCGAGGGTAATGTTGCAAACCAGTTGCAGAGCATCGTAGCACCTTCAGGTTCCTGCCGGGAAGAGCGCCGCGTTGCCGCGGCCCGCCTTCCGTGGAACAACCGAGACGTCTTTGCGGCTACTCGCTGCACAAAGCCGTGGCTGGGTCCAGGCGGGCGGCGCCCAAGGCCGACCGGATTTCGAACTCCAGAGTTCCCTCGGTCACCGCGTGCGACATCAGCCCATATGTGCCGATGAGCGCAAGCAGCAGCGCCATCATGAGGCCGCTCACAGACGTATCCTCCGAGACTCGATTACAGATACGCAGATCTCTAAATTACAGTTCCAGGCTCATTCTTGAGATACGCCGAGTCAGTTAGGCCGCGGCCGGTATAATGCCTTCATGACCGGCCAGGTGTTTTGTGGGACCTCTGGCTTCGCCTTCGCTTCCTGGAAGCCTGATTTCTATCCCGAGAAACTTCCAGCCAAGAAGTTCCTCAGCCACTACGCCTCGCGCCTGAATGCCGTCGAGATCAACTACACCTTCCGCCGGCTGCCCGCCGCGACGACGCTCGAGAACTGGGTAGCCGAAACGCCCGCCTCGTTTCGGTTCGTTCTGAAAGGCCACCAGCGCATCACTCATTTCGGCCGGCTCGTTGTCTCGGATTTCTCTCACCTGTTCTTCAAAGCCATCGATTCGCTGCGCGTACAGAAGCGTCTCGGCCCAATCCTGTTTCAGCTTCCGCCGAACCTTGCCGCCGATCCCGATCTCCTGAAGCGCTTCCTCGACGCGGCGCCTGACGATCTGCGCCTCGCATTCGAGTTCCGGAACAAGTCATGGTTCGCCGACCCCGTGTACCGCATCCTAAGTGACCGCCGCGCCGCGCTGTGCCTCGCCGAGTCCGAGAAGCTGACGACGCCCCCGGTCATCACGTCGGACTTTGTATACTTCCGCCTTCGGAAACCTGACTACACGCCCGGCGAACGCCGCGAGATCGCCGCAAAAGCCGCCGAGCTGAGGAGTGATGGCAAAGACGTCTTTCTGTTCTTCAAGCACGAAGACACGCCGGCGGGCGCGCTCTATGCGGAGGAGTTGCTTCGCTCAAACGCTTAGCAGGCAGTTACGTGCAGCCAGCGTTGGCGTCGTCAAGAGACGCTGATGTTTCTGTGAGACAGGACGAGATCTCTGACCAATACTCCGTCCCTCGAAATCGAAAACGAGGATCAGATCGGCGTTTTCACATGAAAAATAAGGACGATGCCGCCGCTCACGAGCAATTTGGGACCGTTCGCCCTGACATCTCACCAGCCTGAGGGAGATGAGTGAACATTTTGGGCCTGCGCGCGTCTTTAATCATATGGAAAGCCGAATGCCAAAGGAGGGTGCCCGATTTGCAACATTGCGAGAGACCTACGACCAGGTGTTCCACCACCTCGCGCAACAGGTCCGCGAGCTGCAATCCCTGATGAGCCAGCCGGCGACAGACGAGAGGGCCGTCGAGGAGGCGAAGCGTCGCGTCGAGCAGGCACAAGCAACGTATCGTGAGACCCGGGACCTGCTGGCATGGTCCCTGCTATTCGGCGACGTGAAAAGCGCCTCTGCCACTGACCTTGAAGCGCTGGCCCGGGCAGCGGCAATCGGTATTGGACCCCTCGGCCGCGCGGGAGGCTTGGATCACAGATCCCAAGTGGAGCAATTGGCTCACCAACTCTGGGAGCAGACCGGCCGACCCTCTGGGAAGGCCGAAGAGCACTGGTACCTTGCGGAGCGGCTGGCGGAGCGGTTGATTCACCGCGCAGCCTGATTACAACCCCATTCGTTTTCAGAGTCTTAGCAAAATCAACGGGCGGCCGGGAAGCCCAGATTCCGGTTCCATTCTTTCGCTCTGTCTCGTTCATTCCGTTCGGCGCGGCCAGGAAGCGCCGCGGTTCAACCGGCCCCGTTTGATATCATGAAAATCACTCCGGAAAAGTCCATGATTGTGGAGACGCAGCGTGTCCGTTTCGACTCGGTGTCCCTCGACTGTGGTGCGGCGCTCGCCCCGGTCGACGTGGCCTACGAAACCTACGGCCAGTTGAACGCCGCCAAGTCGAATGCCATCCTGATCGTCCACGCGCTGACTGGCGATGCCCATGCGGCCGGTGTCGGTCACGACGCCGGTAAGCCCGGCTGGTGGGACAGCATGGTCGGCCCCGGCAAGGCCTTCGACACCGACAAGTATTTCGTCATTTGCTCGAACGTGCTGGGAGGATGCCAGGGGACCACCGGCCCGGCCTCGATCAACCCGGTGACCGGCTGCCCGTACGCGATGTCGTTCCCAGTGATCACCATTGGCGACATGGTCCGGGTTCAGAAGATGCTCGTCGACCACCTTGGCATCGAGCGATTGTTGTCGGTGAGCGGCGGCTCCATGGGCGGGATGCAGGCCCTCCAGTGGACGGTCGCCTATCCAGATAGTGTGGTCTCGGCAATTCCCATCGCCAGCACGGCCCGCCATAGCGCCCAGCAGATCGCCTTCAACGAGGTTGGGCGCCAGGCCATCATGTCCGATCCGGACTGGAATCAGGGCGATTACTACGGCAAGAAACCGCCGGCTCGCGGACTGGCGGTTGCCCGCATGGTCGGCCACATCACCTACATGAGTGACGAGTCGATGCGGGAGAAATTCGGCCGCCGCCTTCGCAACAAGGACGCCTACGGCTTCGACTTCGAGATCGACTTCGAGGTGGAAAGCTATCTCCGCTACCGGGGCTCACGCTTCGTCGACCGGTTCGACGCCAATTCCTATCTCTTCATCACTAAGGCGATGGACTACTTCGACCTCGCCAACGGCACGGTGTCGCTCGGTCCAGTGATGGAGACCACCAGTGCCAGATTTCTGGTCATCAGCTTCACCTCGGACTGGCTGTACCCGAGCTACCAGTCGCAGGAAATCGTTAACGCGCTGCGCAGCCGCAACCGCGACGTGGCCTACTGCGAATTGCCCTCTAACTACGGTCACGACGCCTTTCTGGTGGATGTGGCCGAGCAGACGGAGATCATCCGGGGCTTCCTGGCGAGCACGCACAAGGAGAAGGCCGGATGACAACGCTGGTTCAGGCCAAGCGAAAGCCATTTGTCCGCGAGGTCCTGGGCCGCAGCGATTTCGCCATCATCAGCGAGCTGGTCGAACCCGACACCAAGGTGCTTGATCTGGGATGCGGTGACGGCGAGCTGCTCCACTGGCTGGCGGAAAACAAAAGCGTCGATGCGCGAGGCATCGAGATTAACAGCAGCCTCGTGCAGCGGGCCATCGCCCGCGGCGTTTCGGTCTATCAGGGAGACATCGACCAGGGGCTGGCCGATTACCCCGACGGCGCCTTCGATTACGTGATCCTCAGCCAGACGCTCCAGGAAACCCGCCGCCCGCTCAAGGTGTTGCGCGAGATGCTGCGCGTGGGCCGCCGGCTGATTGTCGCCTTCCCGAATTTCGGCCACTGGCGGGTCCGGCTGGCGCATCTGGTCAGCGGCCGCGCGCCCAAGACTCGCCTGTTCCCGCACCACTGGTACGAATCACCGAACATCCACTTCCTCACGGTGCTCGATTTTGAGGAACTGGCAAAACAGGAAGGCTGGACCGTCGAGCGCCGCATCTTCGTCACCGGCCACTACGTCGGTAGGCTGGTCCCCAACCTGATGGCCGAAGTCGCCGTCTTCCTGATCCGGAAGTAGGCCCACGCGCCTCGTCTTCGCGCTCAGTCCGCCGATGACGGCGAAAGTTCCACCAGGTTGCTCGGCGAGTTGAGGACCGACTTCGCGTCCGCATCGGTGAAGGTCTCGATCTTCGCCGAGATGTTCATCGAACAGAACTTCGGGCCGCACATCGAGCAGAAGTGCGCATCCTTGAAGCCCTCGTCCGGAAGCGTCTCATCGTGCATCGCCCGCGCAGTCTCCGGGTCGAGCGACAGCTCGAACTGCCGGTTCCAGTCGAAGCGGTACCGCGCGCGGGAGAGTTCGTCGTCGCGCTCGCGGACGCCCGGACGGTGCCGTGCGACATCGGCCGCATGCGCGGCGATCTTGTAGGCGATGATCCCGGCCTTCACGTCGTCCCGGTTCGGCAGCCCCAGGTGCTCCTTGGGAGTCACGTAGCACAGCATCGAGGCGCCATACCAGCCGATCATCGCCGCGCCGATCGCCGAGGTGATGTGGTCGTAGCCGGGAGCGATGTCGGTTACCAGCGGTCCTAGAGTGTAGAACGGCGCTTCGTAGCACATCTCCATTTCTTTCTCGACCTGAAGCTGGATCTGGTCCATCGGGATGTGCCCGGGGCCTTCGATCATCACCTGAACGTCGTACTCCCAGGCCTTCTTCGTCAGCTCCCCGAGGGTCTTCAGCTCCGCGAACTGCGCTTCGTCGCTCGCGTCGGCCACGCTCCCCGGCCGAAGACCGTCCCCGAGCGAGAAGGAGACATCGTATTTCTGGAAGATCTTGCAGATGTCCTCGAAGCACTCGTAGAGCGGGTTCTGCCGATGGTTTTTCACCATCCACTCGGCCAGAATCGACCCCCCGCGGCTGACGATGCCGGTGACGCGCCGGGTTGTCAGCGGGATGTACTGCACCAGCACGCCGGCGTGGATCGTCATGTAGTCGACGCCCTGTTCCGCCTGCTCCTCGATCACCTCGAGCAGCAACCCCGGAGTCAGGTCCTCTACGCGGCGAACGCGCGTGAGCGCTTCGTAGATCGGCACCGTGCCGATGGGGACGGGTGAGTTCCCAATGATCGCCTTCCGGATGGCCGGGATGTCGCCGCCGGTCGAGAGATCCATCACCGTGTCGGCGCCGTACTTGACCGACCATCGCAGCTTCTCGAGTTCCTCCTCGATGTTCGATGTGACCGCCGAGTTGCCGATATTGGCGTTGATCTTGCACTTGGAGGCGACGCCGATGGCCATGGGCTCAAGATTCGTGTGCCGGATATTTGCGGGAATGATCATCCGTCCCCGCGCGACCTCCGAACGGACCACATCGGCGGGGATCTTCTCCAGCCGCGTGACGTGCTCCATCTCTTCCGTCACCACGCCCTGGCACGCGTACCGCATCTGCGTGCGCACGCTGTCTTTGACACGTCTGGCTACCCATTCCGATCTCATAGCTGTCTCCTGGGGTCTTGCCCCGAGTGGTTACCTCGATTATGGCACGGAGCAAGACTGGGGACAGACCGACTCTGCCCTGAGCGTTTTGCGAGCGGGGGACAGACTACTCTGCCCTGAGCGTTTGCGAGCGGGCAGAGCTGTCTGTCCCGCTTTTGCCTACGCCGGTTTCTCCCCTCACCCCTTCCACAACGCCGTCAGCGCCGAAAATCCCGTCGGCCGCAGCACATCCACTCGGATCCGGCGCGGAGCCTTCTCCTGCGCGCTGAAATGGAGCGTGGCGCTCTTGCCAGGCGCCAGTTCCGGCAGCGGCGCTTCGCCCTGCTCCATCGGCAGATCGCCGAAGCCGTAGACAATCCACCGCAGCCTGTAACCGCGCAGCGTATAGGCTGGCAGCGTGCCCCTTGCGGTCACGACGGCGGTCATCGAGGAGGCCGTGCCGCTCAGCGTCAGTGCGGCGACCGGGCTGGACTCGCTTCGCAGCGCCTCGAACGACGGTTTCCTCTCTCCGTACAGATCTACAACGCCGTGGACGCGCTGCTTCAGCGGTCCCTCGCCCTTGTCGCCGATGTGCGTGCGGTAGTCGTTGTAGCAGAAGAAAATCGCCCCGCCGACCCAATCGTAGTCCCGCACTACATTTGTGTGTTCGCGCATCACCCGAATGCGCTTCTCGTCGCCGCCCGTGTGCTCCGGACGGCACTCGCAGAGACCGTATTCCGAGATGACCACCATCTTGCCCGGGAACACGCGGTGAATCTCCTCGAGATTTCGCCGCATCGCGGGCACGTCGCCCTGCATCCAGCTTTCGTAGTACTCGTTCCACGAGATTAAATCGAGCTCGCCCGCCACGTCGCGACCGATATTGCTTTGCAGCGAATTCGAGGCGTAGGTCAGCAGGCGCTGCGGGTCTAGCTTCCGCGCCTCCGCCGCCATCGCCCGGATGAACTTCTGGGCGGGCGGGTTCTGCCCGTTCACCTCGTTGCAGAGCCCCCACGCGAAGATCGACGGGTGGTTGCGGTCCCGCCCGATCATTTCGCGAAGCTGCTCCAGGCCGTTCTCGAGAATCTCGTGCGAAGGCGTGTCGCCCATCCCCTCGAACGTCTTCGTCCCCCACGACGGCACCTCGGTCTGAATCAGGATACCGTGCCGGTCGCAGTAATCGAGCACGCGCCGGTCCTGCTGCCAGTGGACGCGCGTGAATACGCAGTTCAGCTCCTTCATGTCGTTGTGGTCGTGCTCGATCCACCAGGCGGGTTCCGCCATGCCGAACTGCGGCTGACTCCCCGCCATGCGTTCGACGCCCATCAACCGGACTCGCTCGCCGTTCAGGAAAAGACCGCCCTCCTTCACCTCGATACGCCGGATGCCAAACGTGTCCGACAGTTCATGAACAGGCTTGCCCGCCGCCTCGATCCGAGCAGACAGGCGGTACAGGTTCGGCTGATCGAAGTGCCAGAGTCGGGGCTCCGCCAGCACCGCCTCGGGAAGCGAGATCGTCTCGGTGGCGCCAGGCCGCACAGCCACGCTTGCCGCGTTCGGTTGCCGCAGGACCACGCGGCCGCTCGCCTCTTCCGCCGCTTCCCAGCCGATTGAAACGCCCGCTGGAAGGCCGCCCGCGTTCCGAATCACCGCCCGCACACGGATCCACGCGCTTGCTTCCCCCGGCTCCGGCATGGCGTCCACCTCGATGCGTTGCAGAAAGACGGGCGATGTCACCAGCAGGTTAACGGGACGCGTGATACCGCCGTCCGGAGTCCAGTCGTAGGAGTCCACGCGCGGCAGCATCGCTGGGTCGAACGAATTGTCGGCACGCACCGCCAGAACATTTCGTTCACCGTACTTCAGACCCGCTGTCAGGTCGAGTTCGAACGCGGTGTAGCCTTTGCGCAAGTGGCTCCCGACGGGCTTGCCGTTCAGCCACACGCTCGCGCTGTGATACACCGCCTCGAATTCCACCCGCACGTGACTGCCCGCCCACTGCGCCGGGACGTCGAACTCTCGCCGGTACCACGCCACGCCAAGGTGCGCGTGTGACTCCTGTGCTACCTGCCAGGTGTGCGGAACTGTGACCTCGCTCCAACCCTCTCCTCCCGCCGTCGGAAGGTGCCATCCCGCCGATTCGCCGCCCTTGCCGGGATCCAACCGGAACCGCCACGTGCCGTTGAGTGACACCCGCGCTCCAGAAGCCAGTCCCCCGGCGGCACTCCCCGCCGCTCCCGCCGCAGCCGGAGCCGCAGCCGCCGCACTTTGCACGAACCGTCTTCTCGTCAACCCGCTCATGTCGTCCTCCTCCGCAGCCAAACATCATACCGTCGTCTTTTCGCCTGCCGGGTTACAATGACTGGACATCTGGGAGCAGTACATGGAGGAGGCAAGGTGCTGTCAAAGAACTGGGACCACAGAAAACCCTTGTATGATTTCATCGTCGTCGGATCGGGCTACGGAGGCGCGATCACGGCGGCGCGAATCGCTGCTGCAAACCTGAATCCGAAGCCCTTGGTCTGCATCCTTGAGCGGGGCCGGGAATGGCCGGTCGGCAGCTTTCCAGACACGATCGAGGGGATCGCCGGTGAGATTCGCAGCGATATCAACCCTCTCGGCCTGCACGAGTTTCTCACCTATCGCGACATCTCCGTGTGGAAAGGAAACGGCCTCGGCGGAACGTCGCTCGTGAACGCCAACGTTGCTATCGTGCCCGACGCGGAAGTCTTCGACTCGCTCGGCTGGCCGAAATCGCTGAACCGCGCGGAGCTCATGCCCTACTACCAGCGCGTTCGCGAGACGCTCGATGCCAATCCCCACCCGAACGCTCTCGGCCTTCCAAAAGTGCAGGCGCTCAAGCGGCGCGCCGACCAGATCGGCCGCGAGGTCCTTGCCCTCGACATCGCCGTGAACTTCCACCCCGACGGGCCGAACAAGCACGGCGTCCCGCAGAAGAAGTGTACCAACTGCGGCGACTGCATCACCGGTTGCAACGTCGGCGCCAAGAACACCCTCTACATGAACTACCTGCCCATGGCCGCCGATGCGGGTGCGGAAATCTTCACGCAGTGCAAGGTGGAGTGGGTGGAAAAACTCACCGGCGGAGGCTGGAGGATTCACGGCCGCCGCTACCGCAGCAAGAGCCGCACCGAGAAGTTCACGTTCGACGCCGCCAATGTCATCCTGTCCGCCGGTTCGATCAACACCACCGAGATTCTGCTCCGCTCGGAGATGCACGCCCTCTCCGTCTCTCCCCGCCTCGGCAGCGGCTTCAGCGGAAACGGCGACTTCTTCGCCATCGCTTACAACGGCGACTACCGCACGCAGGTGCTCGGCTTTGGCAATCACCTGAACCATCTGCGTGCGTCCAGTCCCCCGGGTCCGACCATCGTCGGCGCGGTCCGCTACAACACCGGAGTGCCGGTGGATCAGCGGATCACAGTCGAGGACCTCTCATTTCCGAAAGGGCTGGTGGAAGGAGCCGCGCGGTTGTTCCTCACACAACCCGGTGTCGATACCGACACCGGCGACGAGACTCAGGAACGTGCGCGTGCCCTGCAGGATTCCGACCCCTTCGCCGAAATCCAGGCGGACGGCGCGCTCGATCACACCATGATGTACCTCGTCATGGGGATCGATGACGCTCGCGGCTCGATGGTCTTCGAGAAGACGCTGTTCGAGCCCGATGGCCGTATGCGCATCGAGTGGGACGATGCCGGCCGCCAAGTTGTTTTCACGCGCATCAACGAAGAACTCCGCCGGCACTCCCGCGCTCTCGGCGCCACGTTTATCGAAAATCCCACGTGGAGCTTCCTGAATCTCCGCCATCTCGTCACCGCCCACCCCATCGGCGGCTGCCCGATCGGGGAGGACCACATCCAGGGTGCCGTGGACGAGTTCGGGCGTGTGTTCGCGGGCGACGGCTCCGTGCACAGCGGCCTCTTCGTCGCCGACGGATCGCTGCTGCCCTCGGCTCTCGGAGTGAATCCGTTTCTGACGATTTCCGCGCTTTCGGAGCGCATCGCCGAGCGGAAAGTCCGCGAGATGCAGGGTGAAGCGTATCCGGCGCCGAAGGTGTCCGTCAGTCTTTCCGGCATCGACCCGGTGGAGGCGGCCGGCTGGAAAGAAGCCGAACTGGAGCGGTTGTTCGGGCGCGCGGAGTCACAGGGCATCGACGTGATGCTCAACAGCGGGAAACGCGAGATCGACGCCGCCAGGAGGACCGTCCATAACGACGAATACTGGAAGGGCTTCTTCCCGCGAGGTCACATTCTCAACGCGATGTCCGCCGTGATTTTCACTGGGTTCAAGAAGCGCTTCTTTAAGCAGGGGAAGAAGTACGCCGGCGTCACCAGCGACACCGACGGCCGGATCAACGCTCGCAATTCGCTCGAAGAGCTGAACCTCAAAAAGCAGACCGGAGACCTGAAGCCGGGGCGATACATTCTCCTCCGTTACGTCGATCCTCCCTGGCAGGGCTACTACGACGTGTTCAAAGTGATCAACGAGAACCTGCTCATCGGGCGCGTCTACTTCGGCGAGTACCCGAATGGCATTCGCATGTTCACTTTCCCGATGACGCGGTCGTACGGCTTCTCCGCGATGACGGTGGAGGACCACCGGCAGTTGTTCGCAAGCGGAACCGTGCCCGCGAAGGAAGAGCTGAACGGCGCCTGGCGCATGGACGTCATCTCGAACGCCAACCAGGCCGGTGGCCTCGCGTGGTTGAGTTTCGACCTGAAACCGGACGGCCGCCTCGAAAGCCGCTACCATCTCATGGGGCTGATGGAGGGCCTCGTCACTCCGACTTTCGTCGCCGATCATTTCCGGCTCGACGACTTCACCGATTTCCACGATGAGATCCGCAAGATCGACAACGATCTCTTCATTGGAAAATACGTCACTGAGTTGCCGGCGGCCGTCGCTGGGCTGTTGCCAGCCTCGTCCCTTGGCCTTCTCCACGTGGAAGGCGACGACCGCAAGCGGTTTGGCATGTATTACCTCCTCACGCGCGCAGAGAAAACAGACGTGCCGACGACCACGCTTTTGCGGCCGCTACTGGAGACCCACCTCCCCGATGGCCTTGGCATGGTCTTCGACGAGGAGATGGAGGGATGGTACTCCCCCGGGGTGTTCACCAGCGGTCCGGGACGCAAGGGCGATCTCGAGATTGCCGCTCGCATACCGGATTCAGGCAAGCCGGCAGGAGGGTCTGACTGCCGCTTCGACCTCCGAATGACCGTCCGCGATCTCAACGAGTTCATTGACGGCGCGGAGCACGAGGCGCGCGCGTCGGGCTCGATCTCTTTCGAACAGTTTGAAGGCCGCGGACCGGTGACGTTCCCCGTGGACGACCGGCGCAGCTACTTCAACTACCTGCGCATCAATCCGGCCACCGGCGAGGCGGAGATGCGCTATCACCTCGAATTCCGCAGCGACGACGGCCGTGCCTTTACGTTCGAGGGCCGTAAGTACATGCAAAAGGACGACAGCGGCGGCCCGCGGGCGATGCGCGAAGTGCTTGACGACTACACCACGCTCTACTGCCACGTCTATGAGGACGGCACACAGGGGCGGCGCGAGCTCGGAACCGGCTATCTCAAGTTCCGGACCTTCGAGGATATTTTCGCGGTGGGCAACCTCGCCGGCTTCCTCCGGTCATTCCAAGTGACCGGCACGGACGACCCGCTCCTCCAGCTTCGCGGCCAGGCGCGCTTCCTCGCCTTCACGGGCCAGTTCGTCCAGCAGGAGTACGACCCGGTGATCTCATCGGTCCCCGACTGAGTGAACGCCTGAAGACCCCGGTTTGGCAGCCGTCACCACGTAGTATGGCGTCGCCGTCCGCGGATCCGGATGAAACCAGCCGCCGCCCTGCTTGTCGAGCACTTCGAAGTAGTACAGCAGGTCGAAGTCCGGGGTCAGGTCTTCGGGCGGTATCGTGAACACAGCCCGCCCGGGCGCAGCCTCGAGCGTCTTGAATTTCGCGAGTTGATTCAGCGGCCGGTAGTGCAACCGCACCGATTTCACTGACGCGGAAGCCGTCCTGCCCAAGGCCACCGACAAAGGCCTACCCGGCACGAACATGTGCGGCGGTATGTGCGTGAACACCGGACGCGGCATTGGCTTCGGTGCGGTGAGGACCGGAAACTTCGGCGCCGCTCCCGGCACTTTCACCACCAGCCCGCTGACATTCCACTCGCCTTCCGGAAACGCGATATCGAGCACGCCGTTCGTCGCTGTGCCGCTAACCTCGCTCACTTCCCCGCCCGCATTGAGGAACAGCACCTGGCGCTCTCCATTCGACGCCGTCCGCACTCGAAACACCTGCCGCCCGCTGCCGCGTATCGAATCGCCGGTCAAAGCGTCGTGAGGCAGCGGACCCGGCTTCGTCACCACCGCCCGCACCTCGTGATACGTCGCAAGCCGCGCCGCTACCGCCTCGCGCTCACCTTCCGTCGCCCATCCGTAGCCTCGCTCCTCGGAATACGCCGTCCCCGGATCGACTGGAAGGAAACGGGGCTCCACCGTATTCATCCAGACGTACGGATCGTTCCGGTAGGATGACCCGTGCGGCCGCGTCACCGGTCCCCCGAAATCGAAGCCGAACTCGAACTGTCCGAACCGTTCGAGAACTTTCTCCCGCTCCTCCACAATCTTCAAATCGTGCCGGACATACGCGAGTTTGTGCTTCCAGTGCCCGACGTCGTCGGGACCGAACGCCATCTCCTCCGGGTAGAGCCCGTCTGTCAGTCGCGCCAATCCTTCCCAAACCTCAGCCGCGGCCGACAGCTCGCGCTTCGCATCGGCCAGCGCCGCCGGATCTCCTGTCTGGTAAAACCACTCCAGCCGGTACGCCGCGGTCTGTTTCCGGGCGTGGTAGCGAGCAAGCGATGAGAGGACGCTGAAGTCGGGTTCAGAGCCTGACCACTCCCGGTGCTCTCCTCTAAGCCTGCTTCGCGCCCGTGCAACTGCCTGTTCTGTCCGCGCGGCAAGCTCGTCCAGGCGTTGCGCGGTATCGAGCGCCGTCTGCTTTGCGGAGACCATTCCCTCGATCCTATTCCGGACTGCCTCCGGAATCCCTGCGATCATCCGCCAGTCGCTTGGCCGCACGTCCTTGTAAGCGTCGATCAGCCCGCCCGGATTGATCTCCGGCCAGATGTACATGTTCGGATCCGCCAGGTGCGCGGCCACGATTTCCGGCAACACGCCGCTCGCGCCCCGGTAGGCTTCGAGCACATCCGCCGCCGCCGTTCCGAACCGGCGCTTCAGTTCTGCCATCCATGCGCTGTCCGGAGTCTTCGGGTCATAACTCAGGCGGCCCCACAGAAGGTAGAACAGCCAGTAACGCTCGAACTCGTGCTTCCAGAAGATCCGGTTCTCCCGCCCGGCTGCGAACACGCCCCACTTCCCAGGGCGGTTCCCGAAACCCTTCTGTGCCATCGGCGGATCGATTTCGAACCCGATCGAATCCGAAAGGCGGAACGTCGGCGTCATGCGGCGGACGAAGTCAGGATCGCCCCACAGCAGCAGCCGGTTTGACCCGAGTCCCCAGACCTCCCAGTAGAACTCGTACGGCCTCGGTTTCTTCAGGAAGTCGAGATAGCTGTACCCCGGCCACGTCTCCGCCGGCTGGTACGGGCGCCCTAGGTCCTCCGCCCAATACTTCGACGACAGTCGCAGCGGCGCCCCGGATGTAACCGCGGCATCGAGCATACCCGGCTGCATCGCCCAACCGCGCATGTCTAATGTCACGCGTCGGCCCGCTTCCGCAACGGCGCGGAAGACCCAATCCCGGTAGAACTCCACCTGCTTGTCGGAGGGAATGCCGCTTTCGGAATTGGTGCGCATCTGGACGCTACGGATCGCGGGGCAGGCGGCGAGGACCTTCTTCAGTGCGGCGTAACTGTACGGGCCGATGTTCTCGGCCGTCAGTCCCTCCACGGACGGTTCCATTCCCGGTTGGATATTGTGTTCCCAGATACCGAGTGTGAAGTCCACGCCGTGTTCCGCCGCCGTGTGGGAGATGAAGCGCAGCATCTCCAGGTTCCGATCTCGTTCCGCCGAGGACAGCCCCGGCGCGCGAACGTTCCGGAACTCCGGCAACTCCACCCAGTACGGGTACGGCGGCGCGAGGTACTCCGTCTGGTGCGCAAAAACCAGGTTGAAACGGTTGAAACGGTTCCGCGCCAGCATTGCGAAGAAGTCCCGCCAGTATTCGTGCGAGTAATACCAGTCCCGCTCCAGGTCGGCGTTGTGCAGGAACCATCGGATGCCCCGCATCGGCGTCGCGGGCGCGCCTTTCACGGCGAATAACCGCCCTCGCTCGCGGATCTGCGCCGCCGCTTCGAGCAGTCCGTACATAAGGCCGCGGAGGTCGCCGCCGGTGATCCGGCCGGGCTCGATTCGATAAGTCTCCGGCGCGTCCGGCGTAATTTCGGCAGTGAACCTTACCTGACTCGGTTTCAGTCCGCGCTCGGCGATGGCGCGTTCCACTTCGATCCTGCCAAACTCAACCGGTCCGCAGGCGGCGGGAGAAGCGCAGATCAGGCAGAGTAGCGGCAACCAGGCTCTGTTTCGCATCGCGGAAACGCTCATTATATGTGACGCGGGAGCTACAATATGGTCCGGAAGGAATCGTGCGGGAGGTACATCATGCCCGTCTACATCTTCCTTTGCCGGGACTGCAAGAAAGAATTCACGAAGATCCTCCGGATCTCGGAACTGGAACAGGGCGGCATCCGTTGCCCCCACTGCAATAGCGAGAAGGTGGAACAGAAGGTGGCTGCCTTCTCCGCGGTCACATCGAAAAAAAGTTGACGCGACGGCCGATCCTCGCTTGTCGCCTTGTAGAGCCAGTGGAGCAGGCCATCGTTTTCGGTGGCCTGCTACCTCCACTCGTGTGGCATGGGTCACTCGATCCGCCATCTCGGCCGTCCTACCGGCAGCGGACGACGCATTTAACCGCTCCAACGTCAATGACCTAACAGCACGATGACATCGGCGACCTACGGGCTCACCGGGCCTTTTTTCTCGGATCAACATTACGGGAGAATGCTCGTATGCAACGAAGAGTCATGATGAGGGTCCTGATTTCTCCGGTCTTGGTTCTGTGCGGGCTCGGGGGCGCGCAGACGGTTCAGCATTCGACGGCGCAGCTAACGGTCGATGGGAAGCTGGGTGACTCTTACTGGCAGGCAGTGCAAGCCAATACCTTGATCCCGTCGCAGAGCGGCGTGTTCGCAGATATGGGCGGCGATGTGCGGCTCGGCTTTCGCGAGGGCTACCTGTGCCTGGCGGCACGCCTGCCGGAGCCTGGGGGCAAAGTGCTGGCGCGTTCGATCGGACGAAATCCGGTATGGGAAAAAGATGCAATGGAATCGCCGGAGGTGGAGGACCGGATCGTCTACACGCTCCGGTATCGCAGCACGGGCGGTGCGGAAAGAAATGTCACCATCGCAATCAACCCGTGGGGTGCGTACCGCGTGGAGGATCGCGGCCAAGTCATTCCGGCGGCGAAAATCCTGAGCGCGGCGGAGGTCACTGGGCAGGGCTGGAGCGTCGAGGCAGCCGTGCCTCTCGGGATGCTGGATGTCGAACGGGCTGCAGCAACGCAAGTCGGGATTCGCGCGGAGCGTATCCGGTCGCGGCGTCCGCTGGCGCCGGAATTCCGATGGTCCTGGCCGGCAGGCAGCGAGTACAGCAATGTTGTGTTGCCGCCGCGAAGCTTTGCGGCTTCCGGACAGAACGCTCCGGTCCTTCAGCCACCGCCCCTTGGAAATACCGACCCGCCTCTCGAAGTGGGCAGGGTTCTGCAAGTGCCGCCAGCTGTCGCTGAGTGGGATGACCCGGCCTGGAAAGGGATACCTGAGTTTGAGCTGGCCCGGAATGAGACGTCGCCGCGTTCTCCGAGGCATTCGACACGGGTCAGGTGGATGCACGACGGCCGCAAGCTCGCGCTACAGTTCCGCATGGACGAACCGGAACCGGTGGTTGCACGGGCGGGAGGAAGAGATAGTGCGGTGACCGGCGACGATCACGTGGCTGTTTATTTGGCAACGACCGGCTCGGCTTTTCTGGAAATTGCCACGAACTCTGTGGGCGCAATCCGCGACGCCGTAGGCAGGGGCCCACACTCGATGGGAACGCGGTCCGACTGGAACGCGGACTTCGAAGTGCAAGCAAACATCCGGCACGGACACTGGGTCGCGCGGCTAAACATACCCCTCGAACAGTGTGCCGCGGCGCTTGGAGAAACCGGCGTGCCACGGAACTGGCGCATCCTTCTGGTCCGCTACCGAGCTCCCCGGCCAGGCGAGGCGGCGGAAACGAGCACCCTGCCCGGGCTGGAGGGAGCTTCGAGCTTCTATGGGCCCATTCGATACCAAGCCTTGAACTTGCTTAAGGGCGATCCGACAGAGGTGAAGCTCCCGCATGCAGTCCAAAAGGTGCCGCCTGCCGGTCTGGCCGGCGAACTTGCGGCCATGGAACCATACGTATGGCCGTCGCTCGACCGCCGTTATCAAGGCGTGCGTACTATGCTCCAGCGCTATATGCAGATGCGGACGGAAGGCGCTGTGTTGGCAGAGAGACGCGCTTGGGAACAGGTAGAAACGCGCGAGGACTGGGAACGCTTCCGTGACGAGCGGATCAAAGGACTACGCGAGTCTGTGGGCAAGTTTCCGCCAGACAGACCGTCGCTTGACGTACGCGTGAGCGTCCGCCAGAAGGGCGACGGCTACGTGCTTGAGAACCTGGCGTTCCAGAGCCGGCCGGGATTCTATGTGACGGCGAACCTCTATCTTCCGGAGCGGGTCACACCGCAGATTCCAGCGATCATCATTGTGCATAGCCAGCACTATCCGAAAACGCAGGGCGAATTGCACGATATGGGCGAGATGTGGGCACGAACGGGTTGCGCGGTGCTCATCATCGAGCGGCCTGGTTACGGTGAGCGGGCGGAGACCACGACATGGTACAGGCAGGCGTATGGGTCCCGGTTTACGTTCACAAAGCAACTCTTTCTAATCGGCGAAAGCTACTCGGGATGGGCGGCGTGGGACATCATCCGGTCCGTCGATTTCCTGCATGACCGCCCGGAGGTGGACAAGAATCGGATCATCCTGCTTGGTTCGGTGGCGGGTGGAGGCGAGCCGGCAGCGGTCGCAGCCGCGCTTGACCCGCGAATTACGGCAGTCGTCCCGTTCAACTATGACCAGGGGCATGTCAGGGTACACGGGGACTCTCCCGGGCAAATCGCCAGGCAGTTCTCGCCCTGGTTGGTGGCGGCGTCGGTTGCACCCCGGAAATTTGTGCGGGCGTTCGAGTTCGGCTGGGAGGGGGCTGAAGAGCCCGACTACCCGGAGTTGTGGGTGGATGGCCTGAAGCGGTCTGAGAAGGTATGGGGCTTTTACGGCGCGAGAGAGAACTTGGCCTCGTCACAAGCGTACGGATTGATCCGGCTGAGCATGGAGCGGGTGAGCCACTGCTTCAGCATAGGGCCCCAGCAGCGCGAGCCGCTCTACGCAATTTTCAACCGTTGGTTCGGTATTCCGTTTCCATCTCAGAAAGACCTGGAAATACTGCCTGATTCTCAACTCTCCACAAATCCGGTGCGAGAGGCAGCCCGAAGACAGGAAGCACAGCGGCGGAGGCCCCATGCGGATCTGTTGAGTATTCCTCCGGATCTCTCCGCAAAGATCCAGCGGAGGAAGATCCACCAGATCGCGCACGAGATGGGTAAGGAGATGCTCGCGGCTGCACGCCAGCGCCGGCAGTCGCTGGGTGCCGAAGAGAGGGTGCAACGGTTGCGGGACGAGTTGCAGCCGATGCTCGGCGACATCTCCCCTAAAGGCTCCCCAAGGTCGAAGACGGTCTGGACCCGGGCGCTTGACGGCGCGGTCGTAGAGGCGGTGAGCCTGGAGGTGGAAGACGGGATCCGGGTGCCGCTATTCTTGATGCGTCCGCAAGGGCGTCCGATTTCACCCGTGGTTGTGGCGTTGGCACAGAGCGGCAAGGAACGGTTTCTGGCAAACCGATCGAAGGAACTGGAACAGTTGCTGCGGGCGGGGGTTGCAGTGTGCCTCCCCGACGTTAGGGGTACGGGCGAGACAGCGTCCAGTTCGGAACTCGATGATCCTGACACGCAGCCGGCGATTCGGGAGTTTGATCTCGCCCGCAGTCTGCTTGGGTCCCGGCTAAAGGATCTGCGGACCGTGCTCGTGTATTTGCGCAACCGGTCTGATATAGACGCGAAGAGGATTGCTGTATGGGGAGATTCGTTCGCACCCGCCAATCCGAGAAACTTGTGGCTCGACGAGATCGAATTTGAGGCAGGCCCCCAGATACAGTACTGGGCGGACCCGCTCGGGGCGCATCTGGCGCTGCTGGTGGCTCTATACGAGAACGACGTGCGGGCAGTGGCGGCGCGCGGTGGGCTCGTCGGCTATCTGACCGTGCTCGACGAACCCTACACGTATGTCCCGATGGACGTGATCGTTTGGCGCCTGCTCAAGAGCGCGGACATCGCCGATATCGCCGGGGCGCTAGCTCCACGTCCGGTGGTGCTCGCCGGCCTTGTGAACGGGAGGAACATCCTCACAGACGCTACGGATCTCGACCGGGTTTTGGAGCCTGCGAAGCGCGCCTATGAGTCGGCAGGCGCGGCGAACCGGCTGACGCTTCGCGTCGAATCGGAGAATATGGCAGCTTGGTTGATTGCAGCAACGAAGTAGCGTCAGGATGCGGTGCTGCCATACCTTCGGTCGCCTGCCGTCTCCGTCACGTACCGGGCCATACGGCCAACTCCTCCATTCGGTACACTTTCTAAGTTGCAGGGGGGTCGATGTTTTCCAAGATCGTTCGCAGGTCACACATGTACCTCGCGCTGTTCCTTGTGCCGTGGATATTGATGTACGCGCTCAGCACCATGGCGATGAACCACCGCGAGTTCTTTAAGCAGTTCTTCGGCGAGCAGCCGGTGGCGTGGGAGAGGGAGCGCGAGCTGACCTATCCCGGCACGTTTCCCGAGGATGCAAAGCCGAACGATGTAGCCCGGCAGATTCTGGTGAGCCTCGGCATGGACGGGGCGCACAATGCGAACCGCTCGAAGGACGGCGCCCGCCTCACCATCGTTCGCCACGACCCGATCACGCCCCAGCGCATCACGTACACACCCGCGGATGGCCGGCTCGTCATCGAGAGCCAGGTTTTCCGCACGCCGGCGTTCCTCGAACGCATGCACCGCCGCCGCGGCTACCAGTCGGACTATCGGCTGGACGACACCTGGGCTTTCTCGGTCGACCTAGTGATCGCCGCCATGATTTTCTGGGTGGCCTCCGGCCTGTGGATGTGGTGGGAGATGAAAGTGACCCGCCGTCTTGGCTTCGCCTTCGCCGCGTCGGGCGTGGCGATCTTCGCCCTGTTTCTGTCAACCATCTGAGAGGAAACCGGCCATGACCTTTCACCTTCTTACCCGTCGCATTCATCTCTGTCTCGGCTTGTTCCTCCTTCCATGGTTCTTTCTTTACGGCGTGAGTTCGATCCCGTTCAGCCACGCGCCCTATTTCCAGAAGCTTTACGAGGACGGAGTCCCACAGTGGACGGTCCGCTTCGAGAAGCCGTATGAGATCCAGGTGCCGAAAGAGGGCGACATGCGCGCGACCGGAGCGCGCATCCTCGCGGACAACGGGCTCAAAGGCAGTTTCGGAACCTACCGGCCGAATGAGAAGGTTCTGGAGACCTATCTGTTCACCTTTTGGACGGCTAGCCGGGTGCGGTACTTCACCGAGGAAAAGCGGTTGCTCGTCGAGGACCGGCGCTCCCGCTGGGATCAGATCCTCACAGGAATGCACGCCCGCGGCGGCTTCGAGCAGGATTCGATTTTGAGCGATGCCTGGGCGATCTTCATCGACGTCGTCTGTATCGGCATGGTCCTGTGGATCGCCAGCGGCATTTACATGTGGTGGAAGATCCGCTCCACCCGCGTCTGGGGCTGGCTCGCGCTCGGCGGCGGGTTAGCCGCCTTCGCCATCTTCCTGGCAGCGCTGTAGGACCATCAGACGGTGCTTAGCCGAGGTCGGCGATACCAACGAAATGAGGCAGGGCAGCGTAGGTCTTCGCCGCGTAAGCAAGGGCAGCCCAAATATCTTCGGCGGTCAATCGAGGATAGGCGTCCAACAGGTCCTGGACAGTCGCCCCTTCAGCCAGTTTGCGAAGCAGAAGCTCCACCGGAACCGGTCCCGCGGATGACTGGCTTTCCAAGCATGACTTCGGGATTGACCTCAACGCGCTCGATCATCGCCACTCCCAGACCGATTGTAGCACCCCGACCTGGGCAAGCTTGAACCGGGCCAGCATAGTCTGGACAAACCTGCCGATGCCTGGGGGCTCCTGGCGGCGCTGTAGAGCGAACGGGACAGCCGCCGCACGACAGCTTTCTTGCCATGCTTCGCCCAACGTCACAAGTGGAATACCCGCTTCAACAGGCCGACATACTGCGGACCAGTAGTAATGATGATCAATGCGAAATATCCCACCGCGAGTACACCCCCACCGACGAATTGCCCCCATTGCCTGAGCTCCGGCCGCGTTCGAAGAAATCCGGCGAGGCAAGCGCCTATAAGCAGGAAATGGCCCGCCGCTGCAACTACGGCGATCAACAGGTCAGGCCTTGGAAGTTCGCCTGTTCGAAGCAAAATTGAAAACTGCTGCACTCCGGCTTTGATGAACGTAGTCACGAACAGGTTGATGTAATTCCAGAATGCGGCGATGATGCACCCCGCACCGAATCCCCACGCGCTCTGCATCCGCGCCAGCACGATCACCGCAACGTAGATCACAGCCTGAAGAGCATGCAGCACTCGGATTCTCGGATCAAACACGGCTGATAGGAAGAGAGCAAAAATGAAGAATCCCGCTCCGGCCAAAATCGATGCGTTAATCCAACCAGGATTCTCCCCAGACTTGAGCATCACCCAGAGTAACGATCCCGCAGCTCACTGAGTTCCAGGATTTCTCGCGGCGCTGTCAGGGGTTGCAGCCGCAGTGGTGACACCGGGCTTCAGCCTGTGCCGGTCGCCGGCGGTGGTCGCTACGCCCGGGTCGCCCGCCGTTGTGTGAGCCGGTAGCTTCGCTCCCGCCAGTGGATGACGCGCCCGAACGCGGATGAGAGAAGCGAGCCCAGCCACACCCAGGTCGTGAGCGGCGGCAACCACGTGTATACCCACCCGTAACGCCGGAACCAGCCCTCGTATCCCTTGAGCACGGACCGCGCCAGCGCCGCCCGCCGCGCCCCTTTCCACATCCCCAGTCCCCACAGAGTGACCACCGCCACTGCCGCCGCGAGTTGGCCGCGAGCCAGTTCTATGAGACAGGCCGCCGCCGCCCCGCAGTACACAAGGTGCGAAATCAGCGCCATCCACCAGAGCGCCGGTCGGTGGAACCGCGTCAACAGCATTTGGCGCCGGGTCCATTCGCAGAATTCCCGGAAGCCTGTGCCGGCGGTCTCGGCCACGATCGCGCCCGGAGCGAAGCGAATCTGGAGTCCGGCTTTGAGAACGGCGTCGCTCAGTCGATAGTCGTCGCTCACTGCATCCTTCCAGAAATCGGCGACACGCGCCCGGACGAAGACCTCGCGGCGGATCCCCATCGCGCCACCCCACGCGAACCTCAGTGGTCCGGGACCGAATCGGCCGGCAATCACCGCGTTCCATACGCTGCGCAGGATCGCCCACAATCCGCCCCTCTCCGGAACGTGCCAGCGATAGCCGGTCGCTGCGCCGGCGCGATCGTCTTGCAAAACCTCCACCAGCGAGCGCAGCCACAAGCGTCCCGGCCGGCCGTCCGAGTCGGCGAATGCGAAGATCGCGGACGTCGGCCGGGCGGCCTTCACCGCGGCCATCAG